>JBFMEL010000001.1:0-77233 GCA_040753455.1 Thermoplasmatota archaeon
ATCGGGCGCGCTGGAATAGGTGTGGACAACATCGATGTGCCTGCTGCCACTGCGCGCGGGATAGCAGTGGTCAACGCGCCCAGAAGCAGCACCTACTCTGTGGCTGAGCTGGCGATCGGGCACATGATCTCCCTGGCGAGAGGGCTCTCAAAGGGGGACAGAGCGCTCCGGGAGGGCAGGTGGTTGAAGAAGGAGCTCCTGGGTGTCGAACTCTATGGCAAGACCCTCGGGTTCATAGGTGCGGGCAGGATCGGCGCAGAGGTGGCGAAGCGCGCCCAGGCGTTCGGCATGAGGACGATCGCCTATGACCCCTATCTGCCGCCAGAGGTGGCGAAGGAGCACAAGATCGAGCTCACAGACCTCGAGAGTGTGCTGGAGAGCTCAGACTTCATCACGATCCATGCATTGCTCACCCCGGAGACCAGGGGGATGGTGGACGCCAGGGCATTGGGGATGATGAAACCAAGTGCGTACATCATCAACTGCGCGCGCGGCGGCATCATAGACGAGACTGCACTGTTCAAAGCCCTCAGGGACGGAAGGATCGCGGGCGCAGCGCTGGACGTCTTCGAAAACGAGCCGCCCACAGAGAGCCCCCTCCTCACCCTGGATAACGCAGTGCTCAGCCCGCACATCGGCGCATCGACCAGGGAGGCGCAGGAGCGCGCAGGGGTCATGGTGGCTGAGGATGTGCTGCGGGCGCTCAGGGGCGAGAAGCCCTCGGCACTGGTGAACCCGGAGGTCTGGAAATGAAGCACGCGCACTACACGGATGTCGCGGCTGAGGACCCGGGTCAGGGCTCGAAGGACATTACTATCAGGTGGCTGATCACGAAGAATGACGGGGCAGAGCACTTCGCCATGCGCCTCTTCGAGATCTTCCCCGGTGGATATACGCCCTACCACCAGCACGACTGGGAGCACGAGGTCTTCATCATCGAGGGCGAGGGGGTGCTCAGGAGAGAGAAGGGCGAGGAGATCTTCAAGCCAGGGGAGTTTATCTTCGTGCCCGCGATGGAGTGGCACCAGTTCAGACAGAAGGGGGATGAGCCGACCAGGTTCCTGTGCCTGATACCGTACAAGGAATGAACGAACCCCTCATAAGCGCTCGTGAAGATGCCTCTGGCGTCCCGATCGAGGGCTTGCGATGCAGCCGAGAGACCTGAAGAAAGGGCTCGGATTACTGGAGCGTCCAGACAGCCCGATCCGATGTTAAGGGCGCTCGCCGGATAGTCCCAGCGAGTAAAGAGTCATTCCGTCGGTCGTGGGAAATAGTGTCCCTGCGTATAGGGACACTTTATTATGCGACTGTCCCTTTATGCGGGACATGATAAGGAATGTATTAACCCAACTCTACGATTTATTTCTAGCCAGTATGAGAAGAACGGCGCTTTGGCGGGGCATCACACACCCCCCGCGAAAACTATGGTTGATCTCAGGGAAAGGTCGACCTTCGTAAAATCAACTGCGTTCTTACTTCTGGGGCAATCCTGCTTTTGTAATGCAGTCCTCTAAAAGATGAATCGAATATCCTAACGGACCAAAGAACAGGTAGTAATAACCAGATATCAGTCCTACGCCTAGTCCAACAAGTGATACAAGCAGCATTATTTTCAAAACAAACCAACTATGAAAAAATTTTCTATGCCTCCAATGAGCAGCTGGTTCTATAATGTCTGGCAGAGCGCTACATATCGCAGTCACAATTAATGTAATGAAAAGGTGATACCCTGTTGCTATGTTTGCATTTGTTTGTAACAATAACCAGTATATTCCAAGAAAAGCTGCGATAGCTGTCCCAATATGTACTTTATTACTCATCACTCATCCCCTTTGTAGTTGTGTATAATTGGGCGCGTCCATGTGACAGTTCCGAAACGCCAATTTCATCGGTTCCCCATACAGTTTGGTCTTTATATGCTTTATGAGCCCGTCCATCGGTTGTATCTCAGATATTCGCTCTTCCACCCATCCGAACATCTGGTATATAGTTCCTAAGTAAACAGCGGGATACAATAAGCCGAGATTGTCAGATACGCGAAAACTCTTCGCCAGCCTGAAATGCATTGCTTAAAGGTTGGCTAGTTCGTGCGAAGCATCAGTGGCCACTATCCATACATTGGTCCATCATACTGTTTTCCGTTTGATGTTGAACCTTTGATAGATGAGAACGTAGTACCTAATATTTGACTGACACGCAAACCTGAATTGACAAGTTCTTGTATAGCATAGGATATACATTGTTTTGTATTCTTATCAAAATTCTCAATTACTATGTGCTGGCTAAGATTAATTTCACGTAGTTCGGCTGGTTTTTTACTTTCATCATAAACCATACTGAATGCAGATCGTCCACTCATTAATTCTCGTCTAAGAATAAAACCAAATTCATTATGGAATTCGGGGGTTTGTTTAGCCAACACCGCTCCGTCTTCTGGTCTAAGTTGAATTTTCATTAACAAAGTTACGTAAGTAGGATTTACTGGGATTAGAATAATATTAAAATTGCCATGATGGATTATGATGATATCTTTCTCCTTCTTCTCGTGGTCAAGTGCCTTTATAATTTCTGCTCTTTCACCGATCGATTCCAAAGCAGATTGTAACTGCTTTAGCAAACTAACACCTTACACGAGGAATCTTTTGATAGAGATTACTCTCCCCATAAATGACCTTAATCATGTTGTTGAACCGCTCAAGGTCTATCTCAACAACGTTGGCAGGCAATTCGAGAGTCGGATGCTTAGGTCGCATGGTCATCAAGCCGTACTATAGCCGGCTGACATTATAAAGTTTACTGTTTGTATATATTGACACTAGCCATCCTTATAATAAAAACATCCCGAGCACTCCTCCCCCGCTCTCCATGGCAACCCTCATGCTCCACAGCGCCTCGAAGGACTTTGTGCCTGCGCACTCCCATGATTGGCGCCATCGACAGCACTGCCTCTTCTCACCTCACGACCACCTCGTTCGCGTAGTTCTTTGCTATCTCTGCCATCTCCATCACAGTCTCGCGCGGGTACGGCTTCACGAGCCTCATCTCCGGCATCCAAGCGTTCTCAGGCACGTACTGCTGCAGCACATACCTCCGCGCGCCGCTAATTTCCTTTGCGATAGACACCACATCGTCCTTTGCCAGGATCGCTGGGACCACGGTGGTTCTGAACTCGTAATCAGGGGCTTTATCCATTATCAAGGAGATGCTCTCCTTGACCTTCTCGAGATCGACCTTGCATCCGACAGCCTTCTCGTACCTCTCGTCCAGCGGGGCTTTGATGTCCATCGCCACGTAGTCTATTGATCGCGAGGAGAGCAGCGCGTCCAGTGCCTCGGGCACAGTGCCGTTGGTGTCGAGCTTTACCAGCGCACCCTTGCCCCTCACCCTCTCGATGAACTCAGCGAGGTCCGGGTAGAGCACAGGCTCCCCTCCAGTGATACAGAGACCGTCAAGAAAGTCTCCATGCTCTTCGAGCAGCGCGATGATCCTCTCCTCTGGTACCGGAGGAAGCTCCTCAGGATGCTCCAGCATCATCCAGTTATGGCAGAACGGACAGCGCAGGTTGCAACGCGGGACATAGACGACCGCGCAGACCTTATCATCCCAGTCGAGGAACGACGATTCTATGAGCGCGCGAAACTCAGGCATCCTCGCCCCATAGTGAAATGGCGTTACTTAAGCGTATCTTAGGGGTTACGGCACGATCTTGGTCCCAGCTCTTCCATCCAGCGCAGCCAGCAGCATCTCAGCATTCGTGATCACGACCTCCTTCCCGCCCTTACCCAGGAACAACAGCGCAGCCTCGATCTTCGGACCCATCGTGCCCGGGGGGAACTCGCCGCGCTCGTGGTGCATCCTGATTTCCTCAGCAGAAACAAGAGAGATGGGGGTCTGATCCTCTGTCCCATAATTAAGGTACACGTGGGGCACGTCGGTGAGGAAGATCAACAGGCGTTCTCCGATGCACGATGCCAGCACGCTCGAAGCCAGGTCCTTGTCCACCACAGCCTCCACGCCCCTGTATCCATGCTCTGTGGCGATCACTGGCACCCCTCCACCGCCTGCGGCGATCACCATATACCCCCCATCCTCGTTGAACACGAGCCTTTTAATCGCTTCCTTCTCTAAGATGTCCACGGGTACTGGGGATGGGACAACCCTCCTGAACCCTCCCCTGGCTTCATCCTCCATCATCCGCCAGCCCTTCTCGCGCTCCAGCAGTTCAGCCTCTTCCCTTGTGAAATAGGGACCTATAGGCTTGGTAGGGGTTTGGAACGCAGGATCCTCTGCATCTACCACCACCTGGGTGATTACAGATGCCACCGTCTTTTCATGTCCTTTAGCAGCCAGTGCGCGCTGGAGCGTCTGCTGGAGCATGTAGCCGATCTGTCCCTGGGACTCTGCCACACATACGTCCAAGGGCATGGGTGGCACGAGGGCTTTGCCAGCCTCCTGCTGGAGGAGGATGTTCCCCACCTGCGGTCCGTTCCCATGGGTGATCACGATATCGTATCCCTGGGCGATCATCTCTGCGAGCCTGCCGCATGTGACCTCGAGGTTCGCCAGCTGCACCTCAGCGCTTCCGCTCTCGCCTGCGCGAAGGATCGCATTCCCTCCGATCGCAACCACGGCGGTCTTCATGTATGCCCCCTTGGGGAAAGGGGCGAACCGAGTACTGATATATAACTATTGCTCAAGACCAACTGATATATTGGGAAAGATCATCCCGCATGAGATGAGCTTCAGAACCCTCATAGTGGATGGATACGTGGACGAGCCTGCCAGCCTTGGCGTGCCGCCATACATCTCGCCCTTGGCCAGATATGTGTATGGTGCATTGGCAGACGCAGGCTGTGCGGTCCGCTATCTTACGATAGACCAGGTGCGAGAGGGAAGGCATGTGCCAAGTGCAGATATGCTGATCGCCATCAAGGGTGCGGTGGTCCCAGGGAGATACCTGAGAGGGATGCCTGCCACATCCAGGGAACTGTGCACCCTCGCACGGTCCCGCGAATGGGAGGCGGTGATCGGCGGTGCAGGGGTGAGGTTCGGAGCAAACCCAGAGATTGCATATGCCTTCGATCACATCGTGACCCGAGATATGGATGCATACCTGCACGACATGGTGCAGAAGGGTGTGAGAAGGCACAGATGGCGCACCCCTGAGGAGTGGCGCAGGTGGAGCATCATGGGGGCAGAGGTGGCAAGGATGCATCCTGACTTTCCCGAGCCACTCATCGCCGAGATCGATACCTCCCGGGGATGCGTGAGGTACTTCACTGGTGGCTGCAACTTCTGCATCGAGCCTTCCTATGGCAGACCTTACTTCAGGGCTGCGGAGGATGTGGCTGCAGAGGTCCAAGCCCTCCATCACCATGGGGTGGTGCACTTTCGATTGGGTGGGCAGTCCTGCATCTACTCGCACATGGCTGGGGGGATAGGGGGAACAGAGACACCTGTGCCGAACCCGCGCGCGGTGCGAGCGCTGCTCGTCGCTGTGAGACATGCGGCTCCCCATCTGAAGGTGCTGCACCTGGACAACGCTAACCCTGCGGTGATCGCCGAACATCCCGAGGAGGCGCGAGAGGTCACGGAAGTTATCGTGGAGCACTGCACGCCTGGGAACGTCCTGGCGCTGGGGATGGAGAGCGCTGATCCTGCGGTCATCGAGAGGAGCAACCTGAACGCTCGCCCGGCGCAAGTCCTGGCTGCTGTGAGGATGATCAACGAGATCGGCGGGATGGTGGGAGGGAACGGCATGCCCCTGCTGCTCCCTGGGATAAACTTCCTTGCTGGGTTAGATGGCGAGAGCAAACGAACGTTTGAACTCAACTACAGCTTCCTCAGGACACTGCTGGACGAGGGGCTCGTCCTCAGGCGCATAAATATTCGGCAGGTGGCATCACTTGCGAGGGAGTTTCCACCCACTCGTTACTACCGCGAGTTCAGAAAGTTCAAGGAAAGGGTGCGCAGGGAGATAGACCTGCAGATGATGCGGTGCGTGACCCCAAGAGGGCGCGTGCTCAGGCGCGTGTACACGGAAATAAGGATAGGCGGATGCACCTACGGGCGCCAGATCGGCAGCTATCCCATCCTTGTCACGTTCCCATATCATGCAGAACTCCACACATATAAGGACGCACTGGTGACAGGGCATGGACCGCGCAGCCTCACAGCCGTGGAAACGCCGTTGAGCGTCAACACAGCGCCCATGGGCGCCCTGGAGGCGCTGCCCGGCATAGGGAAGAGAAGGGCGATGAGGATTGCGGCAGGGAGACCTTTTAGGGATCTCTCTGAGTTTCTTGGCGCCCTTGATGATCGAGCAATTGGGGAGCGCGTTGCTGAGCACCTGTGCTTTGAGTGAAGACACTAGAGACATCACGTTTCTGGGTGCTGAGCCGCGACCAAACAGCTGCCAGGATGATTATACCTAACACGACAATAGGCTCGATGTAAGGTATCCCTCGCCCAGGGATCCTTTTCACCTCCCCTGGAGAACCGCTGGAGATGGCATATATATTTCCGCGCTGCGCAGCCCCCTCCGTGGTTGTGGTGCCCAGCCATATGGTAGGATAGAGATGCTCTGCCACCGCTGTGTCATGCCACATCTGAAGGGGACCCTGCACTCTGCCTGGGATTTGAAACTTGAAAGCATATCTTTCCGTCCTTATGCTTTCGTCCGTGAATCTGTAGAGCCAGGAGAAATCGTCGGAGAGATCGTTCGCGGTGCCGCTCATGTCCCTGGCGACTGCATATACACCTTTCCTGTAACGGACATCGAAGAGCGCTGGGACCTCAAACGTCACTTGCATAGTGCCTTTTTCCGTGGCGTCGTAGCGCACCTTGACCTCCTGCGTTTGGCTGATCACCACATACATAAACCCGCTGCGGGAGGTAATATATATCTCTGTCCCGTCCTGGTTGATCGCAGGGGTGTTGAGCGGCCCCTCGTCCACATCGCTCGGCGTCTTCATGATCAGCATTCCCCCCGCCCATTCACTGTTCAGTGGGGTGCCGTTCACCACGTTGATCACATGCAGCCTTGCAGCATCCGTGGCAATGTATGCAACCCTGGGATTCCAAGGAGTGATGGCGATGTCTGAGGAGACTGTTTCCATGGTCTCGTATCTCCATATAAGGCTGTGGTCGCTTATCGAGACCCCATAGACAGAGCCGTTCACATCTGAGACCGTCACTATCTCGTACACTTCCGCTACCGCAGGGGCGTTCAGGGATGCATTTGAAAGATGCAGATCCCATTCCCTGGTCAGTTGCGCGCTGTCGTTGGAAAAAGAAAAGGCATAGAGCGTGCCGTTCTCGGTGGTTATGAAAAGTCGATCGTTCGCGATGCCGTCAGGATTATATACTACAGGATCGTTCGATATTCGACCGTCCAGGGGTCCTGACCGAGCGAGATTAATCCCCCTCGGTGCCCCAGGAGAATCCGCATCTTCGTTGTCCATGAGACAGTACACATACCCCTCCACCGTGCCGAAGATCACCCTGAACTCTGCCCTGTCACGCACCACCTTGTCCCCTATGTTCTTGCACACAGGTGCGGTGGTGATGAACGCTGTGGGAAAGTCAGATGCATCGTTGAAGCTGGCTCTCCACATGAAGGTTCCGTCCGGTTTGAACGCCTCTATCGTGTTCCCATGCACCGCATACACCCTGTCTGACCTGGAGTCGAGCGACTTGGTCTCACCCACACGATATCCTATGGAAGTGTTCACAGGCTCGGTGAGTTGTACATTGAAGTAAACCTCAGGCTCCCGTATGTAATCCCAGCGCGGAATGAAATAGAAGATGACCCCTGCTAACACTATCCCTGTCACTATCACCACTGCGAGGAACGCTATCATCGGCTTATGATCTCCTTCCTTTCCGAAGGGCATAGCCTCATCACCTCTCTCCATGGTGCACCGCGCTCATCTGCATGCCCTAACATGGTATCTGCGATAGGGTATAAGAAAATTCTCTTCATGCCATCCTTGGTTGGAGAACCGTTATCTACCCTGACGCGATAATGGTGGCTGGTGACCGCATGAGACACGAGGCGGAATGGGTGCGCCAGCAGGTCAGGGAGCACCACAGATGGTTCAGCGCGTCCCTGCCCATGATCGCGTCCGAGAACCTGATCAGCCCGCTGGCGCGGGAGCTCATGATCTGCGACTTCTGCGATCGGTACGCGGAGGGGCTGCCAGGCGAGCGCTACTACCAGGGGAACGTATACGTGGACAAGGTGGAGCTGAAGGCGATAGAGCTGGCAAGGAAGCTCTTCAAGGCAGAGCACGCGGACGTGCGCCCGATTTCCGGCACTGTGGCGAACATGGCGGTGCTCTTCGCTCTTGCAAAGCCTGGCGACACGATCACCACCACCGCACTCTCCGATGGGGCACATATCAGCACTGCGAAGTTCGGTGCGGTGGGGCTGCGGGGGCTGAACCCTGTCACATACCCGTTCGACACCAGGGAGATGGTGATCGATATTGATGGCACTGCAAAGCTGCTCAGGGAGGTGAAGCCCAGGATCGCGCTGTTCGGGCAGTCTGTCTTTCTGTTCCCAGTGCCGCTGAAGGAGCTGGCAGATCTCTTCCAGGAGATCGGCTGCTATGTCTGGTACGATGCGGCGCATGTCCTCGGGCTCATCGCTGGCGGCAGGTTCCAGGATCCGCTGCGAGAGGGCGCGGAGGTGATCACAGGGAGCACGCACAAGACCCTGCCAGGACCGCAGCACGGGATCCTGCTTGCGAATCCAAGGGACGAGAAGATGAGACGCAGCTTAGAGCGCGGGACGTTCCCCGGAGTGGTGAGCAACCATCACCTCAACGCAATGGCAGCGCTGGCAATCACACTCGCAGAGCACATCGTCTTCGGCGAGGCATATGCCGATCAGGTGATCAGGAACGCCAGAGCCCTGGGTCAAGCACTGCATGACGAGGGTTTCAAGGTCCTGTGCGAGCACAAGGGGTTCACAGCATCGCACACCATCGCCGTGGATGTGACGGCACAGGGCGGCGGAGCGAGCGTAGCCCTGGACCTCGAGAGGGCGAACATCATCGTCAACAAGAACCTCCTGCCCTGGGACACCAAGCCCAAGAGCCCCAGCGGGATCAGGCTGGGCAGCCAGGAGCTCACGCGCCTGGGGATGAGGGAAGGGGAGATGAGGGACGTGGCAAGGCTCATCGGGCGCGTGGCGATAGACAGGGAGTCGCCTGAGAAAGTAAAGGAGGACGTGGCAGAGCTCAGGCGCTCCTTCAACACTATTCATTACTGCTTCACAGAAGGGATGGAGGCTTACAAATACCACAGCATCGTGTGAGGATGCTGTGTGGTGTGACTCTACCAGCCAGTATCCTATAGACACATCTCTACAGCGAATCCCATCACGCGCAGGTCAGCCATAGCTGTGAGTTCCGAGGAGTGCAACGATCCCCAGCTCCCTTCGTTCCCAGGCTTCGAGCGCGCTCACCATACATTCCAGGTTCGGGCATTTGGCTTCTAAGGCATGCACGGTCTCGCGCTCTATTCTTTCGAGGTCATCCCCTGCCCTCAGCACAAAGAAGATGCTGGTGATAGTCCTCGGGTTCACCTGCAGCCATGGGGAGGCGAGGAGACGCTCCACCAGCGCGGTACCCCCTCCATCGGCAGGTATCTCCAGGCTCTCGAGCTCCAGGACGTCGGAGAGGCGGAGGACCTTCCGCAAGCTCCGCATTTCCTCTATTGAAACGAACCTGGAGACCTCGAGGGGTACGAGGGCAGCGAGGCATGACATCACGTCCAAAGCACGTGCAAAGGTCAAGCCTTTGGCTATAGCCGAGAGCCTGTCGTTCCTCAGGAGGAGCAGTCCATCACCCTCAGCCCTGAGCAGACGCGCCTGCTCCAGCGCACTCTCCCTTCTCACTGTGCCCTCCACCCCAAAGGGGACGATGGCTGTGCAGAGCGCAGGCACCTGCATGCGCCCGCATTCCCTCAGACCCGCGCGGGCAGACTCCCAGCCCGAATCGCCACCTAACCCTGTGACCACTGTTGCGAAGTGCATGCCATCGAGCGCAGAGCGCAGGGCGTCCACAGCACGCACCCTTCCGCTCAGGTTTACCCTGGGGTCTGCGGTGAGGATCGCCCTTGCGTCCTCCATGCTCATCCGGATCTTCACATCTGCCTGAAGGGCGCTTAAGCGCTCCTGGGCACTGTTGAGCGCGATGGTCGTGATCCCCTCACTCTTAGGGAGGGAGTGCACAACGTTGCATCCGGCACCTCCGCAGCCTGCGATCGCCACTCTAGCCCTTGAACTGCCATCTATTCCTATACGGAGAAGGGTCATCATCGCCCTCGAAGATATAGAAGGGCACGCATACTTTAAAATGACGGCATCATTGTCCCTCGATGTTCGTCTTGGATGCCTCTGCCCTGCGCTCCGGTCGCTGCCTCTCAGTAGATGGGGAGATGGCCACCACCCCAAAGATACTGGAGGAGGTGAAGAGGGGTAACGCGGGAGAGATGGTTCAGTACCTCATAGAGGCGGGGCTGAAGGTCTTCTCACCTTCTCGGGATGCTCTGAGGGCTGTCAGCGAGGCAGCGAGGGAATGGGGAGAGGCAACACGCCTTTCCCAGAGCGACATAGAACTCCTGGCGCTTGCGCTCGAAACCCGCTCTACCATACTCACGGATGACTACTCGATCCAGAACATGGCGCGGGTATTGGGGATCGATCACATGGGGATAGAGCAGGTTGGGATCACCGAGGTGTGGCGCTGGCGTGCGGTCTGCAGCGGCTGCAGAAGGGTGTATGACAGCCCGATGAGGGAGTGCCCTGTGTGCGGCTCTGAGATAAGATCTGGACGCCCTACAAGGGTGGGGCGAGCGTAAGCCTCCGGCACCCCTTCAAGATCACGGGTTCTCCCTCGGAGCTCCCAGGAAAAATATATCGTTCTGATGGGTGATGATAAAAGCGAGGTGATAGATGATGAGCGACTTGGACTCGCTTACTAACCTCAACAGAGAGGTCTCCGAGATACTGAAGGCGTACCTAGATTACTGCGGACGCATTGTGAGCGCAGCCGTGAGCTCACAGGGGTACCACCTGGACAAGTTCAGGCAGATCAGCGACGAGCTGGTCATCACCCCCGAGGAAATAGTCCAGCTCGTGGACAGAATCCAGATCGCACTCAGCAGAGTCTGAGCACAGCGTCCCAGCGATTTCACACTGCCCCATCAAATACTATTTATCTAACCTGCCCATCCACAGGGCTCGTGAAGACCGCGCTAGTCACCGGGGGCTGCGGGTTCATAGGCAGCCATCTGATCGATCGGCTCTTGGCCGAAGGGTATAAGGTGAGGAACATTGATAACCTCGCCACAGGGTTCGAGGTGCATGTAGCCCCTCACAAAGGCAACCCAGGGTTCGAGGACATGCGCTTCGATCTCTCCGACCTCGAAGCCACAGTGAAGGCGATGGAGGGGATCGAGGTGGTGTTTCATCTGGCGGCGAACGCGGATATCAGGCATGGCCTGGAGGACACCTTCAGGGACCTGGAAAGGAACCTGCACACCACCTACAACGTCCTGGAGGCGATGAGGATCGGGGATGTGAAGGAGATGATCTTCTCATCCTCTGCAGCCATGTATGGCGATCAGGAGATCTTTCCCACCCTGGAGGATGCTCCGAAGGTGCAGACATCGTTCTACGGGGCATCGAAGCTCGCGTGCGAGGCATACATCGAGGCGTTCTGCGAAGCGTACGGCATGCGCGCGTGGATCTTCAGGTTCGTGTCTGTGGTCGGGGAGCGGCACCCGCATGGTGTGACCTACGACTTCGTGCACAAGCTTCTATCCAATCCCAAGGAGCTGGAGATCTTGGGGGACGGCACGCAGCGCAAGTCCTTTTTGTACATAGGGGATTGCATCGAGGGCTTCCTGCATGCATACCATGCCACCAAAGGTAAAGTCAATCTCTTCAATATCGGCACAGAGGAGACGATGGTGGTGGACAGGGTCGCAGATATCATCATCGATGAGATGGGACTACGAGGCGTGAAGCGCAGGTACACGGGCGGGAGGCGCGGGTGGATAGGTGACGCGCCCACAGTGCACCTCTCCATAGACAAGATCAAAGCACTGGGCTGGAGCCCGCAGGTGGGTATAGAGGAGGGGATCAGGAGGACTGTGCGCTGGCTCCTGGCTAACCAGTGGATATACGAGAGAAGGCGGTGAGATGGTCACCCAGGCAGTGATCCTAGCTGGTGGACTGGGCACCAGGCTTAGACCCATCACATACCGGCTTCCAAAGTCCATGGTAGATATCGGCGGAGAGCCGTTTCTATCCCATCTCGTCAGGTGGCTCGGCAGCCAGGGGATCGAGCGCGTGCTGCTGTGCATCGGGTACCTGGGGGAGGTGATAGAGCGTTACTTCGGCGATGGTGCCCCCTTTGGTGTAAGGATCGAGTACGCCAAGGAGCAGGAGCCCATGGGCACGGGGGGTGCACTCAAGCTCGCCTCCCCCTTCCTGCACGAGAGTTTCGTGGTGCTGTATGGTGACAGCTTCGTTCCCATCAGGATTGGCTCCCCTGCCTCATTCTTCTCAGCCAGAGACTGCCTGGGGATGATCACTGTCTACGAGAACCGCCCAAAGATAGCGGAGAACAACGTGCGCCTGGAACCTGATGGGCGCATCACCTGCTACGACAAGACATCCTCTGCATCGAATCTGAACGGTGTGGAGGCTGGTGTCACCTTTCTGAGGAGAGAAGCTCTGAACCACCTGCCACCTGGGAGGTCGTCTATGGAACAGCACCTCTTTCCACAACTAATAAGAATGGGACAGCTCATTGGGTACCCCACTCCCGAGCGCTTCTGGGATATCGGGACCCCAGAGGGGCTGGAGGCAGCCAGGAGGCACCTCTGTGACGCTCATTAGCAGGGCACCGGTGCGCATCAGCTTCGGGGGCGGAGGCACAGACCTCGCCTCTTACTATGAGAAATACGAGGGGATGGTGGTCAGCGCAGCGATCAGCAAGTACATCTACGCGATCCTAGAGCTGAGAGAGGACGACCGGATCCAGATCATCTCATCAGACCTGCAGTTGAACCAGACCGTGAGCGACTTCTACCACCTGAGGTTCGGCGAAGGGCTGGACATCCCGGTGGCGGTGATCAAGCGCTTCGGGGTTCATCGGGGGATGAACATCTTCCTGGCATCGGAAGTGCCTCCGGGCACAGGGCTCGGATCCTCGGGCGCTGTCTGCGTCAGCATGGTGAACCTGTTCAACGAGCTGGAGCGCATGAAGATGGGGGAGCAGGAGATCGCTGAAACCGCTTATGCGATTGGTCACGACGACCTCGGGATGCCGATCGGCAAGCAGGACGAATATGCCTCGGCATTCGGGGGTGTGAACGCGATATACTTCTCCAAGGACGGGGTGCGGGTGGAACCCATGAAGATCACAGAGGAGGTGCGCAGGCGTCTCGAGGAGGACGTGCTCCTCTTCTTCACCGGGCGCACAAGGGATTCTTCGAAGATACTCACCTCCCAGGACAGCTCCGCCAGCAAGGGGGACAGCGCTGTAGTAGAGGGGCTGCACGAGATTAAAGCACTGGGGATGCAGATAAAGGAGAGTATCGAAGATGGGGATCTACAGAGGATGGGCGAGCTCCTTGACAGGTCCTGGGCGAGGAAGAGGCACCTTGTCAAAGGGATCAGCAACCCCAGGATCGACGAGATATACGAGGTGGCGGCAGCGCACGGCGCTGTGGGCGGGAAGCTCACTGGCGCCGGGGGCGGTGGATATCTCATGCTCTACTGCCCGAAGAAGGACCAGCATGGTCTAAGGGCTGCACTTTCCAGGCTCGAGCTCAGGGAACTGGACTTCAAGTTCGACATGGAGGGGGCAGAGATCGTCACAGGAGGATGAAACGATGAGCGATTTCAAACAGGGGTTCATGGACAGGTACTTGGAGGACGTGATCCAATGCCTCAGGAAGATGCAGGCAGACCTCGCACCCTTCGAGCACCTGACCGAGGTGCTGCTGGATGCAAGAGCGCGAGGAGCTACGATCTTCCTCATGGGGAACGGCGGAAGCGCATCCACAGCCTCGCACTTCGCCAGCGATCTGGCAAAGGGCACGATCTCCGAGGGCGCACCGAGATTCAGGGCTATCTCGCTCGCTGACAACATCCCCCAGCTCCTTGCCTGGGCGAACGATGCCTCATACGAGGATATATTCGTGGAGCAGCTGAAGAACCTCCTGAGCCCCGGGGATGTGGTGATAGGGATCAGCGGCAGCGGCAATTCCCCAAACGTGCTCAAGGCAGTGAGATATGCGAAGGAGCAAGGGGCGACGACGATAGGGCTCACAGGGTTCAAAGGCGGTAAGCTGGCAACACTGGCAGACCTCGTGTATGTGGTGCCGCTCCACTACATGCAGCAGATCGAGGACATCCATCTCCTGATCGAGCACATGATCACCTCAGCCATACGCGAGGAGGCAGGGCAGGTTGGCTGAGCGTCCATGAAAAAAGTGTATCCTTCCCTGGCGCATCTCTCTCCAAAACGATCCCTGGGGTATGACCTATGAAGCAGATCGCTGATATCCAGAGACCGCCCAGCAAGGGGCTGAAAGCCATCTTCCTGGACAGGGATGGGGTGATCAACCGAGAGCTGGAGCACGGCTATGTGACGCGCTGGGAGCAGTTCGAGTTTCTTTCTGGAGTGCTGGACGCCCTTGCGCTGATAAAAAGAGCTGGCATCCCAGCGATCATCATCACGAACCAATCCTGCATCAACCGCGGCTTGGTCTCGAAGGAAGAGATCGAGCGCATCCATGAGCTGATGGAGGCGGAGATCGAGCGCCGGGGTGGGCAGATCAGCGCCATATACCTCTGCCCTCACAGACCTGACGAGGGGTGCGAGTGCCGCAAGCCGCGTCCATGCTTGCTTCAGGATGCGATGCGGGACTTCGCGCTCAAGCCCGAAGAGGTGCTTTTCATCGGCGACCATGACAGGGACAGAGGCGCTGCAGAGGCGGCAGGGACCAGATTTGAGATCGTGCGGGAGGGCAGAGGGCTCCTGGCGATCGTGAGAGCGCTCATTGACTGCCCTTAATGATCGTTTTTGGAGCGGGACAAGAGCAGCGCAACCCTTATCTCCCCAGTGCCCGTTTGCCCCGCCATGGGGCTCGACATCAAGGGGATTGTAGAAGGCGAGCCGAGGGAGCTCTCGGACTTCAAAGGGCGCAGGATCGCCATCGATGCATACAACGCGCTCTATCAGTTCTTATCCAGCATAAGGCAGCCTGATGGCACACACCTCCTATCCCCGGATGGAAAGGTGACTTCGCACCTCGCAGGGCTCCTCTATCGAAGCACGAGCCTGGCGGAGGCTGGAATGTGGGCTGTCTATGTCTTTGATGGTGAGCCGCATCCGCTGAAATCCTCGACGATCGAGGGCAGAAGGCAGAGACGCCAGGAGGCAGAGGCGGAATGGCACGCAGCGCTCGAGGAGGGGGACATGGAGCGGGCGAGGACAAAGGCGATGCAGAGCACACGCCTCACTAGCGCAATGGTGGAGGAGGCAGTGGCACTGCTGGATGCGCTCGGGATACCGCACGTGCACGCACCCGGTGAGGGAGAGGCTCAGGCGAGCCACATGGCATCCAAGGGCGATGTCTGGGCTGCGGCGTCGCAGGACTACGACAGCCTTCTGTTCGGCACCCCCAGATTGGTCAGGAACCTCACGATCAGCGGCAGGCGCAAGGTCCCCAGGCGGAACATCTATGTCTCTGTGCAGCCGGAGATGGTGGAGAGCAAGGGCGTTCTCGATGCGCTGGGGATCACGCGGGAACAGCTGGTGGACCTCGGCATCCTGGTGGGCACTGATTTCAATGCAGGGCTCAAGGCCATAGGTCCGAAGAAGGCGCTGAAGATGATAAGGGAGTTCGGCAGCGCCGAGAAGGTGCTCAGCGCAAGAGGGTATGAGATCCCAGCCCTAGATACCGTGCGCGAGCTCTTTCTTCATCCCCAGGTCACGGATGATTACATCCTCAGGTGGCGACCGCCTGATCGCAATCGAGTGCTGGAGTTCCTGTGCGAAGCCCGCGGCTTTTCGAAAACGCGCGTAGAGGCTGCTGTGGAAAAGATAGCGGCAGTGGAGAGGACAGGGGCACAGAAAAGCCTAGATGCATGGTGCTAGCATTCGTGCTATGATCTCATCCACCGCCCCCTCCCCAAGCCCGACCAGCGGATAAAACACAGAGATCTGCCCTTTGAGAGGTGCTTCCAGCGCCCTTCGCATGTCCCAGCCCACCACTATTCCATGTGCCCTCAACTTCCGCGCGAGCGCCCATGGGTTCTCAGGCCATGGCAGTCTCCTCAACCCTGGTATCCAAGGTCTCAGCAGCTCCGCAGCACCTTCCTCCCGCTCCGCACATACGGGTGTGCAGCCGCGCTTTGCCAGGAGCCAGGCTGCTGCCGCATCCCTCTCGTCCTCCACAAGCGCAAGCACGCGCCCCTGCGTGCCGAGCGGCAGTCCGCCAGGACCTTTGAAGACCTCTGTGTAGAAGTAAGCAAGGTTCTGCCTCACCTCCACGAAGAGCTCGAGATCAGGCTGGGTGAGGTCCACGTGCACCCCTCTGCCTCTGTACGCGCTCAGCAGCGCAGTGCCCAGGGCTCTTGCCACGTCCATGCTCGTGAAAGGATGCTGCCCTGTCCTTGTGGCTCTCACAGCGAACCCCACCCCCTCGCGCATCAGGGGCTCGAAGAGCTCCACTGCCTTCTCTTCCAAGCTCCTCAGGTCCGCAGAGAGTTCGACCGCAGGGCTGAAGGAGACTATCCCGAAGGTATGGGAGAATATCTTTTTCGCATCCTCGAGATCATCCATGCTCACGAAGATGCGCCCCCTCTCCGTCCTGGTCAAACACTCCACCCCTTCCATGAGACACCTCTCGTGTATGTTGGCTACCAGTGTCTGCTCGAACCTGCGCCTCACCCTCGGGCTCTTGAGCCCCACTTCCCCGTATCTGAGGAGGAACAGCGTCATCGAGCAGCCCATGTCGAAACCAGATATAAGGTTGGCGCACCGTTTTATATCTGCAGCCTCTTCGCCCTCTGATCTCGATGTCCCCCGATGTGAATCCCGCACTGCGCCTGCGGAGCATAGAGCTCAGCCCAGAGATGGACGGCAGGGAGGTGGTGATCGCAGGATGGGTTCAGGACGTGCGAAACCTGGGCGGCATCTCCTTCATCCAGCTCAGGGACAGGGGCGGGGTGGTGCAGGTGACAGCACCGAGGAAGAAGGTGCCCATAGAGATCTTCAAGGCGCTCTCCGCCCTGCCGCGCGAGAGCGTCATCGCAATAAAAGGGGTGCTGAGGGCGAACAAAGAAGCCCGCGCAGGCTTCGAGGTCATCCCCTCCGCAATGGATGTGCTGAGCATTGCTGACGCTCCCCTTCCCATGGGGGTCATAGACAAAGTGGGCGTGGATCTCGATACAAGGCTGAACAACAGGTTCATGGACCTCAGGCGCGAGCATGTCGCAGCCATCTTCAGAATAAGGGACTGCCTCCTTTCCTCGTGCAGGGAGTTCCTCTCAGAGGAAGGGTTCGTAGAGATCCATACCCCTAAGATCGTGGGCGCGGGAGCAGAGGGCGGTGCCACCCTCTTCCCGATCTCATACTTCGGCAGGGAGGCGTACCTTGCCCAGAGCCCGCAACTCTACAAGCAGAGCCTGATGGCATCAGGGTTCGAAAGAGTCTACGAGATCGCGCCCGCATACAGGGCAGAGAAGAGCGACACAGTGCGGCACCTCGCAGAGTTCCTTTCCCTGGACATGGAGATGGCGTTCATCAAGGGTCCTGAGGACATAATGAAGATGACCGAGCGCCTGACGGATCATGCGATGCGAGGGGTGGAGGGCAGATGCGCCAGAGAGCTGGCGCTTCTCAATGTGACACTGCCTGAGCAGCGCCCACCGTTTCCCAGGCTCTCATATGATGAGTGCATCTCCATGCTCCGCGCTGCGGGCAGGGATGTGCCTCCAGGGGTGGAGATAGACACAGAGAACGAAAAGCTGCTGGCAGAGCTCCTCAGGACTGAGTATGGTGCAAGGCACTTCTTCATCACGGATTTCCCCACTGAGCTCAAGCACGGCACGTTCTACGCGATGAGGAGAGACGAAGACCCGAGGCTCACATGCTACTTCGATCTCGAGT
This sequence comes from Thermoplasmatota archaeon, assembly GCA_040753455.1. Lineage (GTDB taxonomy): Archaea > Thermoplasmatota > Thermoplasmata > SG8-5 > JACRNV01 > JBFMEL01. Next base: position 18,204 of record JBFMEL010000001.1, read on the forward strand.
TCGACGGCGAGGAGCTGGTCTCAGGGGGTCAGAGGGAGCACAGGTACGATGTGCTCGTTCGCCAGATACAAGAGGCGGGACTGGATCCCAGCGCCTTCGAGTTCTACCTCAATGCGTTCAGATACGGGATGCCTCCCCATGGCGGCATAGGGATGGGGATCGAGCGGTTCCTGCACGTGCTCCTGCGTCTGCCGAACATCAGGGAGTGCGTGTTGTTCCCCAGGGACAGGACGCGGCTGGTGCCTTAGCACCCACGGGATGGACGAGCGCCCTGAGGTGCAGATGCGCTGTGACCGGGGCATGACAGCTTCCATTCGAAAAGAAGATATCTGTGATCCTCTTTAGGTGCGAGCATGCAAAGGAGACCAGGAACGCTGCAGGAGGCAGCGGCAAAAGCCCTGGCTCAACACCCCTACGGAGGGTGGTAAATTGGTAGAAGCGCTGTTTAGAATCCCTAAGCCAGAGAACGAACCTGTCCTCTCGTATGCTCCAGGCACGAAGGAGAGGGCAGAGCTGAAGAAGAAGATAGAGGAGCTGAGGAGCAAGGAGATAGAGATACCCCTGATCATCGGTGGCAAGGAGGTCAGGACAGGGAGGACGGGAGAATGCAGGTGCCCCCATGACCATGCTCATCTCATAGGCAGGTATCACCAGGCAGGGGAGGATGAGATTGCCCAAGCTATTGACAGCGCGCTTGAAGTTAGGGAGAGATGGGCAGCGATGGAGTGGTACCAGAGGGCTTCGATCTTCCTCAAGGCTGCTGACCTGCTCAGCGGTCCGTACAGGCAGATATTGAACGCTGCCGCGATGCTCTGCCAGAGCAAGAACGTCTTTCAGGCGGAGATCGATGCTGTGTGCGAGCTCATAGACTTCTGGAGGTTCAACGCATACTACATGCAGGAGATATACGAGCAGCAGCCCGAGTCTGCGAAGGGTATGTGGAACAGGATACAGCACCGCCCGCTCGAAGGTTTTGTATTCGCAGTCACGCCCTTCAACTTCACATCGATAGGGGGCAACCTGCCCACCGCCCCGGCGCTCATGGGCAACGTGGCAGTATGGAAGCCCGCCTCATCCGCTGTGTACTCCAACTACTTCGTGATGGAGGTGCTGAGGAGCGCTGGGCTACCGGGAGGTGTCATAAACTTCGTGCCCGGTCCAGGCTCAAAGGTCGGACCGATCGCGCTCAGGCACCCAGCACTGGCGGGGGTGCACTTCACGGGAAGCACCTCAACGTTCCAAGAGATGTGGAGGACGATCGGGCAGCACATCGCCAGCTACCGCTCGTATCCCAGGATCGTTGGTGAGACAGGCGGCAAGGACTTCGTCTTCGTGCACAGCAGCGCAGACATAGAGGAAGTGGTGGTTGGGTTGATAAGGGGTGCATTCGAATATCAAGGACAGAAGTGCTCTGCAGCCTCCCGTGCATATATCCCCAGCTCGATGTGGCCAAAGTTGAAGCACCGGCTGCTCGACGAGATCGCCAGGATCAAGATGGGCGGGGTGGAGGACTTCACCAACCTCATGAACGCCGTGATAGACAGGGCTGCATACGACAACATCGTGAGATACATCGAGCACGCGAAGAAGGCTGAGGACGCAGAGGTGATCGCAGGCGGCGGGTATGATGACAGCAAGGGATACTTCATCGAGCCCACGGTGATCCTCACCACGAACCCGCAGTTCCGCACGATGCAGGAGGAGATCTTCGGTCCTGTGCTGACCGTCTATGTTTATGCTGATGAGAAATACGAAGAGACGCTGAGGCTGTGCGACACCACCTCTCCGTACGGGCTCACTGGCGCGATCTTCGCCAAGGACAGGTACGCCATAGCCGAGGGTGAGAGGGCGCTGGTTAACTCTGCTGGAAACTTCTACATCAACGACAAGCCCACGGGCGCAGTGGTGAACCAGCAGCCGTTCGGCGGCGCAAGAGCCTCGGGCACGAACGACAAAGCAGGCTCGATCCTCAATCTCTTGAGATGGGTCTCGCAGCGCACCCTCAAGGAGACCTTCGTCCCGCCCAAGGACTGGCGCTATCCCTTCATGGGTGAGAAGTAAGCGCGATTGGTAGGGGCAACCCCTACCGTTCTCTCTGCTGTTCTTGGGTTGTGTTTGGAGAAAACCACTTCGCAGAGACTATCTCATCGAGCGCACCCTCGATCAGATAGCGCCATCTTTATATCGGCAGGTGTCCTTTCCTCTCTCATGTCCTCCGGTGCGCTCCTGGGGCGCTTCCAGCCGATCCATAAGGGACACCTGTGGGTGCTGCGCAAGCTCCTCTCTGAGTGTGATGAGGCGATAGTGGTGATAGGCAGCGCGCAGGCAAGCCATGAGCCTGACAATCCCTTCTCCGCAGGGGAGCGCTACGAGATGGTGAGGGCATGCCTCTCCAAAGAGGAGATGGCAAGGGTTGCGATCGTGCCGTTGGAGGACCTGAACCGCTACCCGCTGTGGGCGGCGCACGTGCGCTCCCGCTGCCCTTCGTTCCAGAGGGTCTATACCCGCAACCCGCTCACCGCCGCGCTGTTCAGAGATGCTGGCTACGAGGTCGTGGAGCACGAGCACCACCGCAAGGAGCTGTACTCCGGCACAGAGGTCAGGCGCAGGATGATCGCCGCAGAGCCCTGGAAAGAGCTGGTGCCCCCGGGGGCTGTGCAGGTCATCGAGAGGATCAGGGGCGAGGAGAGGGTGAGGAGGCTTGCCATCCGCAGTTGAGGAGCTGGTAAATCTTTTGCGCTCTAAAGGGATGCGAATAGCAGTGGCTGAATCTTGCACTGGTGGACTCCTCTCAAAGATGATCGTGGATGTGCCTGGGGCATCGCGCTGCCACATGGGAGGCGTGGTCGCATATCACAACGATGCCAAGACAGCACTCTTGGGGGTGAGGTCTGCCACCCTGGAGGAGCATGGTGCAGTATCCCCAGAGACAGCGATCGAGATGGCGGAGGGCGCAGCACTGAGGTTCAGGACTGAAGTGGGTGTCGGCACCACAGGCATCATGGGTCCCGAGGGCGGGAGCGCGGAAAAGCCTGTGGGACTGGGGTACGCAGCAGTGTGCATCAGAGGGACTGCCCATTCCAAAGAACTGAGGCTTCAGGGCAGCAGGTGGGAGAAGATGCAAGCGCTTGCCGGCGCAGCACTGCAGATGGCGCTCGAAGAGATCGAGGGACTGCCTGCGACCCCCGGGCACACCCGCGTGTTTAGAATCGGAGTGCTGGCTTCAGGAGGCGGCACAGACCTCCAGAGCATACTAGATGCATGTGAATCAGGCTACATACCAGGGAGGGTGGTCGTGGTCGTGAGCAACAACCCAGATGCGTATGCGCTGGAAAGAGCTAAAAAGCATGGTGCTGAAGCGCTTTTCATAGACCACAGGGGCAAAGAGCGGGTGGAGCACGAGCGCGAGGTCTGCGACGCCCTACAAAACTATGGGGTGGAGCTGATCGTGCTGGCGGGATACATGCGCATGCTCACACCATACTTCGTGGAGCGGTTCAGGAATAGGATCATCAACATCCATCCTGCGCTGCTCCCCCTCTTCGGAGGCAAGGGGATGCACGGGCTCCATGTGCATCAGGCTGTGCTGGATGCAGGATGCAAGCTCTCGGGCTGCAGCGTGCACTTCGTGGACGAGAGGATCGATGGCGGGCCGATCATAGCGCAAAGGTGTGTGGAAGTGAGGGATGGGGATACACCAGAGACCCTTGCAGCAAGGGTGCTGGAGCAGGAGCACATCCTCCTGCCCTGGGTGGTGAGGATGTTCGCAGAGGACAGAGTGCGCCTGGAGGGCAGGAAGGTGAGGATAATCGAGGGCGAGAGATCCCAGCCCTGAGAAGAGAACGATAAGTTCGACCACGAGCGAATGGGTGTATCGAAGATTGGGTGATGCACCAAATTATACGCTTAATGATGACTGGCTTCACAAATAATAGCCAGAGGTAATTATGTGGTATATTCAAGGTCACTATCGAAAATTGTAATATCCGCAGACTAAATGACCTGAGTTTCCAGACCTTGGGCTGAGGATATAACCTGGCACAGTGCGCGCTTACGCCTAAGCGACATCTTAATAATCAATATAGGGATAGGGGGGGCGGTACGATGGAACAGCAGACGGTAGCACTGATGCGGCTCGGTAAGAGTTCGATAGCGCTGGCTGTCCCTCCGTGGATCGTAGAAAAACTAAGGCTGGAGAAGGGCGCAGGTGTATATGTCTCGTGGGACAAGAGAAGCGGTAGGATAGCAGTCGAACCTGTCCATCGCGCAAAGGAAAGGCGCCCTCATGGCTACTGGAAGAACAAGGAGCACAGGATAAGGGCTGTGAGAGAGATGGTAGAAAAGACAGGGCTGCCGCCCTCGCGGATCACGGCCAAAGAGTTCATAGCAGCGGGTCTCCAGGCGGTCATCCACCACTGCGGTAACTCCCCTATACGGGCGCTGGAAGAGGCGGGCTACACCATTGCATATTATGGACCCGGCAAGAAGAAGCAGGTGCCACAGCGTCATTGGGACAAGCGAGAGAACAGGATAGCAGCGGTGAGGTGGCTGGTTGAACACCTCGGAAAGGCGCCCTCCCAGGTGACGGTGGATGATTTCCGGGAGTGCGAGCTCACCGGCCTCTTCGATCGCCGCATGACTGTGAGGGCAGCACTGCGGGAGGCGGGATACGATGTGCCCACCTGGCACAAGGCACCGCCCCATTACTGGGACGACCGTGAACATAGGGTGAGGGCGATCAGGCGGATGGTGCAGCTTACTGGGGGACGTCCAGAGGCTATTACAAACAAGACGTTCAGGGCGTTCCACCTCACGGGTGTGCTCAGCCAATATTACAGGTCGATACGCAATGCCCTGAAAGACGCTGGTTATAGGGTCGAAGAGTTCTCAAAAAGGCCGCAGGGGTTCTGGCATCACCGCAAAAACAGGATCGAAGCGGTGCGCGAGATGGTGACGCGCTCCGGGAAGCCCATAGAAGAGATCACGGTGAACGATTTTCGTGAGGCTGGGATCATGTGCGTGATAAATGTATGCGGTTCCATACTAGCGGCTCTCGGTGAGGCAGGATATGCGATGAAGCCCTGGGAGCGGAGACCGATGCCCACGAGTTCTTGGCAGAGCAAAGAGCACAGGGTTGCAGCCACCAGATGGCTCGTGGAAAAGATTGGAAAAAAGCCGCTAGAGATCAACCAACGGGATTTCATGTCGCATGGTCTGGGGCGCCTGCTCAAAGCATACAGCAGAGAGCGCTGCGCCTCTTACGAGAGGGGGGATCTTTTCACAGATGAGCCGGGATACCTCCTCAAATATCCCACACGGGTGACGAGGGCGCTCGTCGAAGCAGGTTTTGATATCAAGATCGAGGACCTTGCCGGCGCCCGGCGTTGGAAAGGGGGCGGGATCTCTAGGTACTGGAAGGAAAGGGAGCGCAGGATCGCAGTGATAAGAAAGGTGGTGGACGAGCTCGGCGATCCACGAAAGGTCTCAAGGCGTCATTTCATAGAGAGGGGGGTCACAGGGCTGCTGAAGTACTACGCCTCGTTGGAAGAGGCATTAAAAGATGCGGGATATCCACTGCACCCATGGGAACGTTCTCGGGTACCAAACAGGTACTGGCTGGCGAGAGAGAACAGGATCAAGGCTGTCAGGTGGCTCGTCGAAAAGATCGGTGGCAACCCTCGAAAGATCATGAGGAGGGATTTCAGAGAGGCTGGGATAGAGGGGCTCCTCTCCCCTGCGGGCGGCGTACTCGGAGCTGTAAAGGAAGCGGGCTATGACCTGAAACCATGGGAATATGAGCACATGAGACCACCGAGAGATACATGGGCATCCAGAGAGAACAGAGCGGCTGCTGTGAAATGGCTGCTGGCGTCCCTGATGAAAGAGCCTTCGGAGGTAAGCAGGCGAGACTTTCGACTCCTTGGTCTCAGCAGGCTTGCGAACGAGTATGGAATACCGCGCCTTCTCGAAGAAGCAGGCTGCGAGGTAGATCGTGGAATGGGAAGGAAGGCGCCCGCGTCATAGATTCATTGGGGTGCGTATCAGTGCATCTATGCCCATCCCCATCGCCTGCTCGGCATGAAAGCGCTGGGTCTTCCCAGTGATATCGAGATGGGCAGCTCTGCGGCCCCTACACTCGCTTGCCCGGCATGAAAGCGCTGGTCTCCTGTGTGGATTACAGGGCTGTGCGCTGGTACCCCAGGTACTGCCCGCAGTTGCTGCCGATGCTGTTCTCTGCTGGGTTTCCAATGCTCACTATGACCTCGAACCCCTCTCCCCTCAAGCGCTCTGCGAGCGGCTCGGCTGTTGCTGGATCATAGGGGTCGATGCGCGATGCGATCCCATGCTTCATGGCTCTTGCAGTGGGGTTCACAGGGGTGAGCTTGATGATGAATCTCGCAGGGTCGAAGTGCATGCGCAGGACCTCTGGTTCTATGTGCACGCCCTCTGCCGCAGCGAAGTTCAGCGCGATCTTCCTGTCCCCTAACTGTACCCAGTCCTCGCCGTAGGCGGCGATCTCCTCCAAGCCCCATTTTCTCACAGGGATCAGGACCGCCCTTGCCTCCTCGGAGGTGGAATGGAGGGAGAACTGCAGTTGAAATCTCCCCTTGGCATAGATCTCTTCCTTGATGTTCAGCAGTTCATTGAAGAACGCCTCGCGTCCTGCAGGCGCGATCGTGGACAGGCATGGCAGCAGCCCGGGGGCGCTGTACCTATGCCTCAGCATGCGGAGGGCACGCAGCACCTCCCAGTTCATCGAGGGCTCGCCCACGCGCGCGAACTGCACCTTGAACTTCGATGCGGGCACCCGTCCATCAGGATAGCGGCGCAGCACCATGTAATCCACCTGGGCAAGGATCTCCTCCGCGCTCATCGGGCCTCTGTAATCCCCCCCGGCATCGCAGAACAGGCAGCGCACAGGGCAGCCGTGCATGGACGAGACTATGAGCACCCACTTCTCGTCCCTGGGAATCGGGAACTGGAGCGACTCTGCGAACTCTATGTTCATGCCACTATGCTCCAGCCTGCCCACGTAGACCTTGGCGATCTCTTCGATGCCATGCTCCGCAAGCACCTCTATCATCCGCTGCCCTCCAGATATTCGAGCGCTCTCACCGCTGCCGCGATCCCATCACCGCATGCAGTTGCTATGTGCCGAAGGCTCCCCAGGCGCAGATCCCCGGCAAGGAAGAGCCCAGGGACCCGCGTGCGCCCCTGCGGGTCAGCGGTCAGTTCCTCGGGCGGGATATCCAGCCTGGGCAGCGCGGGCACTCTCCCCACCGCGCACAGGATGTAGTGGACAGCAGCCCTTCCCTTCGTGCAGTCGAGGAGATATTCATCGCCATGGGGCTGCGCGCCGAGCACCTCACACTCAGTCCAGACCTCTATTGCATCAGAGCGTTTTGCTTTCTCGACCAGCGCGCGGTTGGCACGCAGCACCTTCCCTCTGTGAATGATCAGCACCCTGTATCCCCTGGACGAGAGCGTGAGGGCGTAGTCCAGCGCTGCCTCCCCACCCCCGATCACAGCGACAGACCTTCTCCCACCCTCGGCAGGCAACTCCTTCAACTCATAGTGGCATGGGAGACCTGGCATCTCCAGCCTCTTGGGCATCGTGCCCGTGGCCAGTATCACCGCATCCGCCATGTGCGAAGCGATGGGGGTTTCGATCTCGAAGCCACTCTGGGACCGCCGAATCTCTATCACCTCCTCGCGCACCACACCTATCTCATGGCGGGCTAGCTGCTGCTCGATGAGCGCGCAGAACGCTCTGCCCTCAATCCCACCAGGGAAGCCCAAATAGTCCTCGACGAGATGCGCGTTGAGCGCCAGGCCTCCTATCCGCTCCTTCTCGAAGAGGAGGGGCTCGCAGCCTGCGCGCTTCAGATATATGGCTGCGGAGCAGCCTGCAGGTCCTGCGCCGACCACCGCCACCCTACCCATCCCCACCCCCTATCATCCTCAGTAGATCCTCAGTGGAGACGATGTACGCGAAGCCGTGCGCCAGCGTAGCCAGCGCAGCCACGTGGAGGCGCTCGTTGCTCGTCGCTGTCCCATCAGCCACGAAATACACGTCATACCCGTGATGGAACGCCTCACGTGCTGTGGTTTCGCAGCACAGGTCTGTCATCACACCACAGATCACCACAGACCTCGCACCCAGGGCTCTCAGCCGCCTGTCTATATCTGTGCAGAAGAAGGTGCCGTAGAGGTGCTTGCTCAGCACCACTGTCCCTGCTGGTAACCGCATCCTGGGGTCGAGCGCCGCCCATTCGCTCTCCGCCTCCAAGCGCTCGCCCCACCATCTGACAGTGGGGTCATTATCCGAGGATGCATATCGAGTTGCGAAGATCGGCAGCCCCTTATCCTCAAAGGCATCGATCAGTGCCTGAACCTTGAATATCACATGCTGCGCGCTCTCGTGGTACGCCGGTGCCTCAGGGTCGAGGAAGTAGCGCTGCATGTCTATCACGAGCAGCGCAGGGTTGCAAGGTAGGGGAGGCGCTCTCATCCCCAGAAGCCCGGAGATCGCCTCGCGCCACTCCTCCATCCTGGGCTCGTAGTCCTCGTGGATGTCTGCATCTCGCCATTCCATGCTGTACTCCCACGCTTCCTGGTTTAACGAGCTGGCAGCGTAGAACAATGCTCGAACCTGCATTCCATGGTGCGATATGAAGTTTGTGTGCCTATGCCCTCGCTAGAACAGACCCAAGAGCCTGGCAGCGATCACTGCGCTGAGCGCGAGTGCTCCGAGGAGGCACAGGATCTTGCCCCAGCTGTACGGTGCCTCGCCCTGCACCTCCCCTGTCTGACCGTTGACCATGAACCGATACACCTTCTTCCCATATGCATAGGAGGAGATGTAAGCTGGGAGCAGGAGATGCTTCCATTTCACGTCTTTGAACTCTGTGTGCACCTCCAGCCCCTGCTGCGTGTCCCCGTCCAGCAGTGCAGAACAGGCGCTGCCCTCCCTGCGGTACATCTCTGCGCGTGCTGATTGCCAGCAGTCCTTTGGATCAACGCTGTAGGCTTCTGCCCTGAGCCCTGACAGAAACTCCGGTCTGTAGGGCACCAGCCCGCTCAGGTGATATGGGTATATCTTTCGCAGTATCTCCTCGGGCAGCCCTCTCGAGGCATTGATCAGGAGATCATCGTAGAAGGCGCAGTGCGCTCCTGACCTGTGCTCCCAGCGCACCTTCCGAACCTGGCGAGAGCGCTGCACAGCCCTGCCGCCCTCGTATGTGACGTAGTGCTCTGTCACGTAATAGTAGTGCCCTGCCCAGCCGCTCCAGCGCGAGAATGCGCTGGCATCGAAGGTGAAGTAAGGTGCATAGATCCCATCGATCTGCGCCAGGGCTGCCCTGCGCTTGAGGTCGCTGGGGCGGAACCACAGTCCTCGAAGCCAACCCTCAAATAGCTGGACCGCCCCTTCCCTGCTAACGCCGAACGGAACAAGGCTCTCGGGCATCACCATGCCAGGTAACGGTGGTGTATCCACTACCACCGGGGAATCGCAGAACGCGCACTGCGCTGCCATCAGGGTGCCCGGCAGAGAGGTGACCGCGCCGCACCTGTCGCATCTGAAGTGCCTTGCCTCGATCCCGAACCCATGCTCCGCAGTGTAAGGGGTGGGCAGCTCCTCTATGGGATGCTCGGCGATCGTTCCCTCGCTCTTTATCCCCTGTTCCATGCCGCAGTGCGGGCATCTCAAGATGCTCGTGCCCGCAGCATAGTGCAGCGTTGCGCCGCAGCCCGCGCACGCGAAGTTCAGCTCTGTGACCTCGAGATCTGGCTCCTGCATCCTTTCATGCCACCGGGCTGCCGCACTGCCCGCAGAACCTTGAGCCGGATGGCACAGCAGCGCCGCACTTCGTGCAGAATCCCTGGGACTGCTTTGTGCCGCACTGCCCGCAGAACGCCTGACCGACGGGTACCGGTGCCTGGCACTTCACGCATGGCTTTGTCTGCACTTGCTGTGCAGGCTGGGGCTGCTGCATCGTCTGAGCCATCTGCAGGCCCATGCCGATCCCTGCCCCTACGCCCACACCCGCTCCAGCAGCGCCCGAGGGGTTCACGGCAGCGTCGCGCATCGCATGTGCAGTCTGGTACTGCATGTAGCCCGTGCCTGTGATCTTCATCGCTGTTCTGGCATCCACTGCTCTCTGCACCTCCTCCGGCATGGTGATGTAGAGCCCGGAGATCTTCTGCACCTCTATCCCGTAAGGGGCAAAATGGGGATTTGCCTTCTCCAGCACGATCTGCTCGATCTCGTGGAGGTTCGCAGGTACGTCCAGCACACCCATGCCGCGCTCCTTCATCTCGCCCAGGACATCGAAGATCGAGACCACGATCTGCTCCTTCACCCTTTCCTCTATCTGCTGGTTTGTGACCAGCCCCTCTGTGCCCACGAACTGATTGATGAAGTTCGCAGGCTCCCTCACCTTCCAGCGCGCTTCGCCGAAGAGGCGCATGTTCACCAGCCCGAACTCCTCGTCCCGGAAGGCGTAGGGCTGCTTGCTGCCATACTTGATGTCGAACGCCCTTTTCTGCACGTAGTAGACCTCAGCGTCCTGCCTTACGCCTGTCAGGAATTCGACTATCCGCCCCACATAGGGCACGTCCAGGGAGGTCAGCGCATACCTGTCCGGCCTGTCGATATATGCCAAGGCTTTGCCATCACGATAGAACACGGCGATCTCGTCCTCGCGCACCACGATGTTGTCGTTGAGCCTGATGTTGCGCGGGAGCTTCCACAGGATCGTGTTCCCTTTCAGCCCCTCGGGCCATTCATATGTAGCCATTGCTCCACCTCTGTGATGAGCGCCCACCGGCGCTTGAACGTGCTCCTCAGCTCGGCGAGTGATGCAGAGATCTCTTTCACGATATCCATAGCCAGATCGGGTGAGGCGGTCAGTTGATCGACCTTTGAGTCAAGGGCTGCCACACCCTCTAGCAGCGAGAGATCAAACTCGTACAGCTTGTTCAGCTCTGGCTCCTCCACCCTTATCGCCCAAGAGATGCCGGAGTAGCCCTGCTCCCCATGCCTGATCATCCCTTCCATCTCTTGCGCCTCGAAGATCGCGCCCCCCAAGGGCTCCAATGCCTTCACCAGATAGTTGTCGGACAGGGTTCCGCGCACCTTTTCCATGCGCTCTCTAGCGCCCCTCAACCTCTCCGCTACCTGGATGCGCAGGATGCTGTCCGCCTGGCGCATGTCCTCCCGCCTCCTGTACCCTGCGAACCCTGGGATGTGAAGCTGGATGCGCTTCAGCAGCCCTCTGTCCTCCGCCACCCTGTCGCGTATGTCCGACATCGTCTCACCTCGCCAGCTTTGTCACCAGCAGCCAAACCCCCAGGATAATTACCAGCAATGGAAGGACTATCTCCATCTTTACGTCCACATAGCCCAGCGCACCCAAGAGCCATATCGTTCCCACGATGACCAGCACGATGCCCCAGAAGATGCCCCCGCGCCGGGTCGTCAGCGTCGTGCTATCTTGATATCCTCTGTCGCTGCCGTTCATGCAAGCGCATAGCCCATTGATGATAAAAATCTATCGAGATATGGAGATCTGCCCTCTGTGCATAGTATCTCGCATTCCATGCAACGACCTTTGAGATGTGCATCTCCACCTGCAGGATTCCGTGCCCGACCACTCGTCACCAGCGCATTCCATGCAACGACCTTTGAGAGCAGGTCAACGATCCCACGGGCAGGTTTCAGGGCAACATCTTTTTATAATCAGAACCCCTCTTCACCACGCTAGGCTCGACCGGGGCGCTCGGCGTGCCCTTATACACCGAAATCGTCGATAGCGGGGGTGACAGCTGAGGGCGGCGTAACCTGCCCTGCACGCGCCCTGTGCTCGACTATGAGACCCTGTCCTGCCGGGCGGGTGGCGGCTCTGCGGCGCAGCCGGAGGGCGGCGCCCTCTGCCCTGATCGTGGGGAACGGGTCAGGCCCTGACGGGAGCAGCCTAACCACGGATTACCTGCGCTGGCAGGGTTGCGGGGTCGAGAAGAGCACAGACATCCGCGCGCAGGAAAGGGCGACCACCTCAGCGGCCTAGCTCCCATCATATAATCAACACCAGGCCGCTGATCAAGACCACCACACAGCTACCCAACAGGACAGCTAACCCAGTGGTCGAATCCAGGGCGAGGAAACAATCTCCCATCATATTCTCGCCCTGTTCTCATCAACTTCCCAACGTTGATAGGACGTGAGGAGCATAAAAGCAAATAGAAAGCACCTCACGTCCGTATCCACGGCGAGGAAACAACCTCCAAGCGTATCCTCGCCGTGCTGCAAGCAGATAGCAACAACGATAGGACGTGAGGAGCATAAAAGCAAATAGAAAGCACCTCACGTCCGTATCCACGGCGAGGAAACAACCTCCAAGCGTATCCTCGCCGTGCTGCAAGCAGATAGCAACAACGATAGGACGTGAGGAGCATAAAAGCAAATAGAAAGCACCTCACGTCCGTGTCCACGGCGAGGAAACAACCTCACATCATATACTCGCCGTGATAGACCGTGCTAGAATCAGATAGAAAGACCCTCACATCCTTACATCTTCTACGATGTCGTCCAGGAATATGATCCTGTCCGCGATGCGCCTGAGTTCTGTGCTGAGTACGCCCCTGAAGGTGGCGATCTCCACGCGCTTGCCCTTGTACTTCACCTTGTCCACTGTCTGGGCGAAATCCGCATCGCCGCTGACCAGCACCGCTGTGTCGAAGGCGTTCTCCCAGCTCAAGCACAAGAGGTCTGTGACAAGCGCAACATCCACCCCTTTCTCTGCGAAGTATAACTCCCCGCTGTTCGGGTCTGTCCTCTGCTGCAGGGGTCTCAGCACCACCTGGATGCCGCTGTACTGCAGCGATTCGTAGAACCTTGCCTGGCTGCTCTCTATCGGATCCCTGTGGCTGGAATAGTAGTACGCACGTAGCAGGTAGCGCCCGGCTGCCAGTTTTTCTACAAGTCTCCCGTAGTTGATCTTCAGGCTCGTACCGCGCTCGTCGTTGAAATGCCTCAGGGCATAGTATGTGTTTGAACCATCGATGAATATAGCCACGCGCTCCCGGTCCGAGTAGCTCATCCAGAAGGTATCGTCCTGTGGATAATTAATCTTTTGGCGAGGGCAAACGGTACACCCTGTGCAAGATGTGCCATGCTCTATCGCCCCTTTCTCAACAGGGCTGCCACCTCGGTGATGATCGCTTCCGCCAGAGCGCTCTTCGATCCCTCGAACTTTGTCTTCCGCCCATCCCTGCGTATCAGGATCGCCCTGGTTTTCGAAGGGGAGAGATGGCGCAGGTCGTTGGCAACGATCATCTCCAGCCGATGCTCCTTCAGGCGCTCTTCTGCCCTTTTGATCAGCTCTTTTTCTTCAACGCCATATTCTGCCTTGAACCCCACAAGGACCCCTTTGTGCCTCTTCCTGAGATGGGAAAGGATCTTCTCCTGCCTTCTCAGCCTCAGCACCATCTCCTCTCTGTCTGATGGGGTCTTGCCCCTCGCCTTTTCAGGCGCATAATCAGGGATCGCTGCGGGCACGATGATCGCATCTGCCTTCTTCCCTCTCAGGACCTCCCGTAGCTCGGCGACTGTTCTTGCCCTCGTGGTCGGGATGAACTGCGGTGCAGGGATATCTCCGGCCATCACTAGTTCGACATCCGCACCGCGCCCGAACCCTTCCACAGCTATCGCTATCCCTGTCTGGCCAGTAGCAGTGCTCCTCAGCTCCCTTACCGCGTCCCAGGGCTCTGCATAGCCTCCAGCCACCACGAGCAGCCTGCAGTCCTTCATATCCATGGGTCCCAGGGTTCGAAGGACGTGTGCTACCACCTCTTCAACACTCGCCATCTTTGCCTTGTTCTCAGCCAGTACTGGCTCCAAGACCTTGACGCCGATCTTCTCGAGGGCGCGCAGGTTCTCCCTGACAATGGGATGTGAATACATCGAGGAGTGCATCCCGGGCACGATCATCACTGGGATGCCAGCACCGATGGCTGTCGTAGCCATGGTGGTCACGGGCGTGTCGTCTATCCCGCAGGCGATCTTTGATATGGTGTTTGCAGTCGCAGGCGCGATCAGGAGAAGGTCTGCTCTGTCTGCCACGTTTCCGCATAGGTCCACGTGCTGCACAGAGCCGTCAAGTTCGAGTATGGGGACATGACCACAGGCAAACCTCACCGCCTCAGGGTGTATAATCTGCTGAGCAGCGTGGGACATCACTGGATATATATCCGTTCCGTGCCTGATCAATTCTCTAGCAAGCTTCACCACCTCCACGGCGGCTATGCTCCCTGTGATCCCCAGCACTATCCTCTTGCCCATGAGCTTCTGGCTCCTCGTTGCTCGGATCTCCACGCTCGGATGCATCACCATCCCCCACAGGATAGGAGGATTTATCGTTTTTGATTCCAGTGCTGCGTGGCATGATTTTTTGCCAGCAGGCAACACAGACCTTGATGCAAACGATCTGGCTCATGATTCATACCCCAGGACTGTGCAATTCATACCCCAGGACATCGCACCAAAATTTATTTATGCGATTAAAGACATAGAGCCATTAAGGAGGCATATCGTGGGCGGATCCCCGGACAGCTCGACATCTCCCCATACCTGCCCCAGGTGCTCGCGGCCAGTACCGAATGAGGGGCTATGCAATGAGTGCCTCGCGGAGCAGCCTCCTGAGAAAGATCCGCAGGAGCGCGTTCGAGAGGCTATGGAGTACGTCCAGCACGAGGCTCAGCGTGGGAAGAGGCTGGGGGTTGACCTGGGGGAGATCGAGGACCTTCTGCTCGGTGCTAAGCTCATGCTCGATGCTGGAAGCTATGAAGATGCACTGAGGCTGATCAATGAGTGCGGCGAGATGGCTGGGGAGCGCATCCTGCAGTACGAGATGCTCATGAACAGTATCCGAAGATCGGAGAAGAAGATTAAGGACGCTGAGGAATACGGCGGCGATGTCTCTGAGGCACGCACACTTTTAGAAGCAGCCCAACGGGCACTTCAAGAGTCGGACTACAAGCGCGGCATCAGTTATGCCATCAGGAGCGCCGATGTGGCTGAGAAGGTGAGGCGCCAGTACGACTCCTGGCGGGTGGAGGTAGGCACCTACCTGAAAGAGAAGTGATATCCAAATAGAAGGCACCTCACGTCTATTTTCGGGCTTGACAGAACATATAAACCACCTGCGCATACCCATGGAACGGGCCCGTGGGGTAGTCCGGACATCCTTTCGGCCTTCGGAGCCGATGACCCGAGTTCGAATCTCGGCGGGCCCGCTTACCCACAACCCTTATAATCCACGCGCGCATACTAATCCCGGCGGGCCCATGGTCTAGCGGTTACAGCTTGTGGTGTTGGCCAGGCAGCCGCAAATGACGGGTGTCTCACACACACCAGATCTCCGGTTCGAATCCGGATGGGCCCACATTTCTGTCCCGCAGAAAAAACGCAGCAGAAGAAATGTGGTAGGACGTGAGGAGCATAAAAGCAGATAGAAGCACCTCACGTCCGTGCCCAGGGCGAGGAAACACTCTCCTATCATATTCTCGCCCTGTTCGGAGCTCTAGGACAGACACAGCAAAAACACAGCAAAAGAAATGTGGTATAGACCACCTCACAGCTAACCAACAGGGCAGCTAACCAAGTGGTCGAACCCACGGCGAGGAAACAAACACACATCATATTCTCGCCGTGTTCTCAGCAAAAAAGAAACGCTGGTAGGACTACCGCACAACTAACCAATCGTGCAGTTAACCAAGTGGTCCGTACCCACGGCGAGGAAACAATCTCTTCAGCCTATCGCCCATCGAAATCACCCGTGCTATTCATTGACGATACCCCGCGCGACAAGGTGATTAAGCACCAGTGCCATATCACTCCACGGTGATATAAACGACGTATAGAAGGTTCAAGAATACCGCCACCCTCTTGATGTTCGGATATCTCTTCATCTTTCAGCTGATCGCATCCAGTTACGTGGCCATGTACCCGAAGGACCTCCTGGTGGCGCTCGGGCTCCTCATCGGTGTTGGGATGGTCATAGCCGCGGGTTATGGGCTCCTGGGCCCCGATACCAAGCGATCCACCCCCTTCTCCCATCCTGCCTGGCGTCCCAAGGGGACACAGGCTTAGGCACGGCTCACACCACGGGCACCAGCGAAAGTCTTCCTAGGGCGGAGGGGTCCTCGATGATGAGGGCGTGCAGCCCGGTGTACGGCTTCTCCCCGTACAGGAATGTCTGATCGCCCAGGCGCTCGACCTTGACATGGATGCGCGCGGTGGACATGATGAGGCGCTCGGTGTCGGGTTCCGAGGTGAAGCCAATGAATATAGCGCCCACCTTCCTCACCGCGTAGATGAGCGGTATGAGTGAGCCTTCCACGCGCTCATCGTACATCTTGCTGAGAGTGTCTAAGGAAAGGAGGATGACGAAAGGCTGTTGGGAGCCTGATAGGGCATATTCGATCCCTTCCCAGCGAAAGTCTGTCTCCACATTCGTCCCTTCCAGCAGGATGGTGTTCTTTAGGATGTCTTTGCTGAGACAGGTGGTAGGCTCGAAGACCCGCACGCGCTCGTAGAAGCGCTCCTCCCCGATCTGGCTGCTCAGCATCTGATAGGCTGTATGCCCTGTGCCATGCCTGGGGGGCAAGATGCAGACCCCTCTCTCCTGGGAGACGAAGTTAGCCACCATCGTATAACAGAGATTGCTCACGATGCTCGGTGAGACGTTATCTGCGAACTCGAAGACACCGACCGAGCCGTGCGCGAGTCCCCCGATGAGAAAATCTATGTCTGCAGAGCCTGTGGACACGATATCTCCGCTGAGATCCGGAATAGGCTTGAAGTGCCTGGGCTTTCCTTCGCCGGAGCCTGGATCACCGATGGAATACCTCGGGCACTCGAAGACGCTCATTCGGCCGTCCAAAAGGGTGTAGCACACGGTCGGCTCGGTGATCGGACAGCCGCGGAGCTTCTCGATCGTTAACACCCTCAACCGCCTTCCCTTGTGATACTGGGAGTGAAGGCGTATCACGCCGTCACCCAGATAGTCGAGCTGCGACTTCTCCGCCTCTTCGAGGATGTACACGAGGTTGGCTCCCGAGTTCTCGACCAGGTCCCTCTGAATAGTGTTCACGAGGCGCACCTGCGCCACTCCGTACTTCTCACTGAGGGAGTTGATGCTGTCGAACACGATCAGAGATTTCTTTGGCAACGCGCGCTCAACCACGTCATAGGCCCACTCGATCTCTGGGAGGTCGGACGACAGGTCAAGTGTCAACACCCCGTTCACCAGATCCCCGCGGTCCCCCTCTGCGGTCACGTCCGCCTCGCCCTCTATGATCTGGCCTTCGAGCTTCCTCAGTCCTGATCGATCCACTGCCACTGGCATGGTCTCGGTCCCCCTCAGCACCTTCAGGAGCGACTTCGCCTCCTGTTTGACAGCCTCGGGGAGACGCGCCTGGCATGTGCCCTTCCTCCCTCCGGGATGCAGGGCGTTCAGAAAACCACGTCCCCCGGCAATCAGGTCGTTCCTGCGCACCTTCTTCGCCAGCCATGGAAACTGGTTGTATAGACTCCTGTCAGTCACCCTCCCTGAGATGTAGTGCGTCGCCTCGATCCCCGAGAGCTCCTCGATGAGCTGCAGCGCGAACGTGGTCTTACCAGTGCCCGCATCCCCCTTTACTAGCAGGGAGTGCCCGCCAGGGCTCTCGAAGAAATCGAGTATCTGCTGAGGGATCTGTCCCTGGGCTGTTCCTCGCTTAGAACGCATTATACTCAATCAGGTTGGTATGCACTATATAATTCTTTTCATCTGGTTATCAGATGATTTTCCTGGGGCGATCGTCGCTCACCGTATCTATCGCCAGCACGGTGATACGCCGGGATGATATTTGTCGTGCAGCGCACCTCCACATGCCCACCACTACCATTTTATATCCGGGCGCGGATGCTTTTCCGTATGGAGCAGGGGGTCGCAGGTCTGCGCATCACGGTCGCCAGCAGGATACTACTCCATCTGCAGGATTACTGGTTGTGCGCAGATAGGCCGGAGTTCCCGCTGTCGGTCACCCAGCGGGGGATCGCGGATGCCACAGGGGTGCTGCTGACCCACGTGCCGAGAGCGCTGAAGCAGCTGAAGAAGGAAGGGCTCGTCCGGGAAGCCTCAGGGCATGTGGAAGGGGAGCGCAGGCGGTACAAGGTCTATTTCCTCACTGAGGAAGGGCTGCGCGTCGCTAAGGGGCTGAGGAGCTCGCTCCTGGAGACCATCGTGGCGTTCCGGGAGGACGGAACTGTGAAAGATGCACCCCTTAAAACCCTCTTGGAGCGCATCCCCAGGGCGACGACTGGGCAGCTCATCTCCCGCATGGATGGGGAGGGGATCATAGACCTCGGGACGAGGGCTGTAGCGCAGGGGAAGCGCACGCTGGACCAAGCACCACCTCTCGAAAAGATCATCGGAAGATCAGAGGAGATGAGGTACATGCGGCAGGCGCTGGAATCCCAGAGATGCAGGCTCCTCGTGGTCCTGGGCTCTCAGGGGGTGGGGAAGAGCGCGACAGTGCGCAGCTTCATAGAAGAAGAGTGCCCTGAGCTCGGGGCTGTCTGGATAGACCTAAGGTCTGCTCCCGGGCTCACCCATGTCTGGGAGGGGCTGAAGGCTCACTTCCACGCATTGAATGAGGCGCAGACCCCTGAAGAGATGGGGCGCGACCTCGCCCGCGCGCTCGAAGCCTCCAGGGATATAGTGGTCTTCGACGGCTACTGCGATGTGCCCGAAGCTACAGTGGAGTTCTTCGCAGCGCTGGTGGACGCGCTCCACACCTGTCGCGGTGGCGCAAAGGTGCTGATGACGATGCGCGAGGAGACCCCCTCCTACAACAGGTTCTACGAAAGGAACGATGTGGAGTCCGGACTGGTGGAGGAGATCCATCTTCGAGGCCTGGGTGCCGAGGACTCCGCCGCCCTCCTGGGTGCCGAGGGGATAGATCCCGACGCCCTGCGCAGGATATACCTCATGACCAAGGGGAAGCCCCAGACCCTCAAGCTCATCGCCGCCGGGGACATGGAGCGCCTGAAGGCCACCACGCGCCTCACCACGGAGGAGATACGCCTCCTGCTCTTCTTGAAGAATGTGAAGGGGGGGTGAGTAGAGGTCCAGGGCCTCAGGTGCGCAACGAACGAATACCTGGAACAACAACGGTTGCCATTGTGCGCAGTTTTATATAGGAAAACCGCATTACTCCTTTCAGTGATCTTACCTCTCGTTGCATAACGAGAGTAGTATGTTGACCGCCGTTCCACGTGAACGGCGGCAAATTCCCGTTGGAGCGTCTTCTCGTGAAAGGTGTAAAAAAAGGCGTTCGTCCTTGTTGGTGGGGGCTATTTAAACAGCCTCAAGTTGGGCGATAGCGCAGACTATATGTCGAACAGCACCTCCGCCACCCCTCTCTCCACGTCAACGATTAGCATGTGGTACGTGACAGCCTTGACCTCCATCCTCAGTGTGTGTTTCTCGGGGTTCATGGGCTCACCCCAGGCGCGGGCAAGCAAACGCTCGCCATCCCTGCGCACCTCGAACCTGGAGAAGAGGAAGGCGTGCGCGTCCACCAGGTAGATGATCTCTGACAGAAAGCTGTAGAGCATTTCGTATGGTTCGCCAGGCTCCACGCTGATCTCCTTTATCTCTCTGCCCTCGACGGTCTCAGGGTCGCAGATGATGCTCATCATGCCCAGGGCAGCGCTCTCGAAGATCTCCTCCATGGTGCTGCCATGTGCCCTCACGCCAACATCTGCGGTGTGCTCTATGATCTCGAAGCGGGGCATCCTGCAGGCTGATACACCATGTGCTGATAACAGTTGCGCAGCGCGCCGCGATGACCCCCGAGCAAAACCTCGCGCGGATATTCCTGCTCTGGCTCGGATGATGGCGCTGGTCTCACTGCTCAGAAGAAGACAGGCGCCTTTCTCAGCCAGTCCACGTCCGAATTGTAGAGGGCGCGCATGTCCTCCAAGCCAAAGAGCACCATCGCCAGGCGCTCGAGCCCCTGACCCCATGCCATCACCGGGTGTTTGATTCCGAATGGGGCAAGCACCTCAGGGCGGAACATCCCTGCACCGCCCAGCTCCATCCACCTCCCCGCGTAGAAGGTCTCGACCTCCATGCTGGGCTCTGTGTACGGGAAGTAGCTGGGACGTATGCGGATCTGCTCGAACCCCATGCGCCTGTAGTATTCTGTGAGTATCCCCTTCAGCATCGCGAGGCTGGCATCCTCCTCCATCGCTATGCCCTCCACCATCTGGAACTCCGCCAGGTGCCTTGCATCTATAGATTCTCTGCGGAAGACCCTTCCTATGGTGAATATCCTCACCGGGGGATCGGGATGCTCAGAAAGGTAGAGGATGCTGTTTACGGTGGTATGGGTCCGGAGGATCGCCTTCGTGGCATCCTCCTCCCTCCAGGCGTATCCCCAGCCCAGCGAGCCGTCTATGCCTTCTTCGTGGGCTTTCCTCACCTTCTTCACATACCCTTGCATGGGCAGGGGGATGCGGCTCGGTTGCGAAAGGTAGAAGGTGTCCTGCATCTCCCTCACTGGGTGATCCTGGGGGGTGAAGAGCGCGTCCATGTTCCAGAATGTGGACTGCACATAGCCGAACTCCACCTCGGTGAAGCCCATGGCCATGAACGTCTCCCTGATCTTGGCGATGAACCTGCACAGCGGATGGCGCTTCCCGCCCTCGGCTGCTGGAGCATACGTGTCAGGGGCATAGGGTCTGAAACTGAGATTTTTCCATGCGCCGGATACTAAGTGCTGCGGGGTGAGCTGGCTCACCTCTGAAACGATCCTCAGTCCTTCCTTTATCAGCGGCTCTGCCGCAGGGGCGAGGCTGGCCCAGCGCATCACCTCTTCCCTCGTTCTCAGCAGCCCCTGGCGCGACGTCAGCTGCCTCAGCACCACCTCATCGATCTCGCGCTCGTGCAGCTCCCCCATCTTTCCGAGCAGGGCAATCGTTTCCTCATCTTTCCCCTTGCGCTCGAGCGCCTCCTTCCCCTCCTCAGTGAGCACGAGGATCGTCTCTCCACCCACCTTTTCAATCCTTGCCCATCCCTTGCGCTTCAGCCAGCCAACAGCGATGCTCACGTCGTCCTTGGAGAGCCTTGCGGCGGCGCCCAGCTCATCCATCCTTGCCTTTCCGCGCATCTTGCGCAGCGCCTTGAGCGCCTTTCTCTCTGGGAGGTCGGCTCCTGCCACATGCTTCCTGGCAAGAGAGTAGTAGCGCTCGAGGGTCTCTGAGATGAGCACGAGCCCTTTCGCCTGCAGCCAGGAGACAGCGTTCATCACCTCCACCTGCGATAGAAGCCCCACATCCCTCTTCTCCTCAGGGAGCACGGCGAGCTTCGACAGCGCGCTGCTGATCGCAGGCACTGCATCCCCAGTGAGATGCGCGAACCCCTTGCGCTGCAGCGGCACCTCGATACCGACCCAGGAGGGCAGGCAGCGGCTCGCCAGCACCCGCGTAACCTCCCCTCTGTAGTCCTCCTTTTCCTCGGCGATTATGGTGAGAAGGGCGCGCATGAGCTCGTCCACCTCGCGCTCCTTGGGCACCCTGCCCGCAGAGCTTTCTAGATCGAGCAGTGCCTGGCGCATCGTTGAGAGATGGGCCGCAACATCCTCCGGGGCAGAGCTGCGGATGATCTCCCATGGCGTGCCTGTGCCTCCGAGCTTCGAGAGCGCCAGGAGCACGCGCCGTTCGGCGCTGCTCAACTCCTCGACCTTCATAGCATCCCAGCGCAGAAGGACCATACAGATAAATCCTTTTCTGATTCGGGTGCCTATCCTGAGGGGACGCGAGATTCTCGGAACACTGGACATCGATTCCCATCACCTACCTCTGCTCACGAAGTAGGAAGTTTCTGAGCGGATAGGGAAGATACGCAGCGGATTATTGTGATCTGGGGATAAATCCCCTGGGTGGAGGAGATCAAGGAGGGCGCTGTGACCTCTATTTACAAGGCCTTAGGACACGATCTCGTCCATTCTGCCTTTATCTATTCCTTCCTTAATTTCCTTGGCGATCCTCCGGCCTGTGGAGTATCCTGGCTCTATCAGATCGCTGTAGGGCGAGCCTGTGATGTGCACGTTTGTGCCCGCCACGATTCGGGCTGAGATCTCGAAGACCACGAACTCCAACTGGTCTGTGACGATCGTTTCGAGGCAAAATGGTCCAATCATCCCGCCGAAGAGCTCGAAGGAGCGCTCCACCACCCTTTCACCCATCTCGAGCACATTCGGCAGCAGCGACTCCCTTATGACCACTGGCACGTTCCCAGTGACCACGAAGGTGGGGTAGATGTCCAGGCGCTTCAGCTCCTCCTGTGCCCCCAGCTTGTACATCTCGTCCACGTTGCTCTCGTCCCTCCTGTCGAGCCCGAGCAGCTCTAGAGAGCCTTTTGAGAGCCTGTACCCCCTGTCCTTGAGGGGGGAGTAGAAGTAGTGGAGATAGTACCTTGTGCCCAGCACGTACTCCTGAATGTGGTATTTCTGGGTGTGATCTATCCCCAGTTTGAAATCGTGATAGTCCTTGGCGATGAAGAACCCGCGCCCACCTTTCGCACCATGATACTTCACCATCACCGGGCAGTCGATATCCTCCGGGCGCTCGATAAGAGCAGGCATCCTTATACCTGCGGAGGTGAGCCACTCCCGTTCCTTTGTCCTGTCCGATTCCCAGTCCAGCACTGCTCGATTTCCGAAGGTGGGCACCTCAAGATTCTGAAAATTCTTTGCCCCGAAATACTCCACGAAAGAGCCATGGGGCACGAGGATGCAGTTCCGTGCTCGCAGCGCCTCCGTTCTCTCACCCAGTTCCCGCCAGTTCGCCAGCTCGAAGAATTCGTCAGGCTTCCCTTTGGGAAAGGCGTCGTAGTACCTCGGCGGATGTCCTATGCTCAACCCTAAGGTTCGAAACCCCTCCCTGCGGGCACCATCGAAGATCTGAAGGCTGGTGTGAGAGCACACAGTGGCGATCGTGATCTCTTCCATGTCGTACCGCGCCAATATCTCCTTGATCTTCGCCTTAGGATCCATTATCTCCCGAATATGATGGAGGTATTAAACGTTATGCTCGGGGCGCTGGAGGTCGCCCTGCCACAACTCAACGCCTGCCTCGGCGTGTTGGCACCCGACCCCGCCTCCTGTCTTTTTAGCCAGATAGAGGTCTTATGTCTTTACATCCCACCTCTATTGTGCTCTACCCTCATCTCATCATCCACCGTCCTGGGTTCGGGCGCTCCAGACAAAGGTTTAATACCCGATGCCGCATAATGGAAAGCGCCCGACTTAGCTCAGACTGGCTGGAGCGGCTGACTGTAGTAGGTCATCGGCAACGCCGATTCAGCTGCTGAAATCAGCAGGTCCCCGGTTCAAATCCGGGAGTCGGGATTATTTTATTAGCATATACGAGACTCCTGGATAGGACTACCGCACAGCTAACCAACTGGACAGCTAACCCAGTGGTCCGTTTCCGGGAGACGGGATCACATTTCTGTTTGCATCAATCAAGCAGAGAAAGAAATGTGATAGACCGCAAGGAGCATAAAAGCAAACAAAAATCACCTTGCGGTCGTGTCTACGGCGAGGAAACAATCTCACATCGTATCCTCGCCGTGCTGCAAGCAGATAGAAACACCGATAGGACTACCGCACAATTACCCAATATAACAGTTAACCAAGTGGTCCGTGTCCACGGCGAGGAAACAATCTCACATCGTATCCTCGCCGTGCTCTCATCATCCTCCCAGCAATGATAGGACGTGAGGAGCATAAAAGCAAGTAGAAAGCACCTCACGTCCGTGTCCAGGGCGAGGAAACAATCTCCCATCATATACTCGCCGTGATAGAAGGAGATAGAAACAAAGATAGGCCTCCTGGGTAGCTCACCCAATGAGGGGAGATCCCAATGGCCTCAGAAAATGTGAACCGTCCATCTACACCGTCCATCTGCCATCCTTGTAGACCAGCGCGCCGTCGGCGTATATCCTTCCGCCTTTGGTCATGTCCTTCAGGAGGTCCCAATGTATCACTGAGAAGTTCTTCGATCCTGTCTCAGGATAGCCGTTGCCCAGCGCCATGTGGATCGTGCCGTCCATCTTCTCGTCGAAGAGCATGTGCTTGGTGAACCGCCTGATCCCTGGGTTGGTGCCTATCGCCACCTCGCCCAGCCTGCATGCGCCCTCGTCCGTTTTGAGGAGAGCCTTCAGCAGCTCTTCTCCTTTCAGCGCTTGAGCCCTCACCACCTTTCCACTGCGGAAGGTGAGGCGGATGTCCTCTATCTCGCGCCCCATGTATATCCCAGGGAAGGTGAACCTGATCCTGCCCTCCACGGAGCTCTCTGCAGGAGAGGTGAAGATCTCGCCATCGGGAAGGTTCTTCTTGCCGTCGCAGTTCTCCCATCTCCTGGATTCGATGGACATGGAGAGGTCTGTGTCCTCACCAGTGAAGCGCAGTTCGCTCACCCCTTTCAAGCGTGAGATCATCCCTGCCTGCAGTCTGGAGATCCTCTTCCATTCCTTGATGGGATCATCCCTGTCCACGAGGCAGGAGGCATAAACGAACTCCTCATACTCCATGAGTGACATCGAGGCTTCCTGAGCATCCGCGTTCCCAGGGAACGGCAGTCCAACCCATTTCAGGAAGCCATCAGCGGTGCGCCTGTTGAATATCTCCACCAAATCCTTTCTGGATGCTGCGGTCATCCTTGACTTCTCAGGCGGTACATTGGTCATATTTCTGGTGTTCGTGCTCATCGCCACAGCAATGAGGGCGTCCATCTGTTCATAGAGGAACCTTCGGAAAGGGGATACATGGGTGAGCTGGTCTTTCGTCGCATACCTGAAAAAGATATCCTCCAAGCCATCGATGCTGCCGATGAAGGTGGGATATGCCCCAACATCCAAGCCCTCCTTGTACAATGCCCGTGCCAGCGCTGCGGCGCCCGGGGGCGCTGAGATTAATATCTCCTGCCCCTTCTTCGCTTCCACGGAGTACCTCACTGCAAGCCTGGCCAAACGCTCGATCCTCGGATCTGCCATCGTGCAACCCCAGGGGTCATGGCGTTAGGGTTATAATTCTGTTGCGCGGGTCAATCGTTCGGTGCAGGTTGGGTGCTGGGCAGATCCAGCTCTGCGCGATGCTCCGTGAGCAGCAGGTAGCCGCTGCCGAAGAGCGGGACGAAGATGATGGTGCTGGCGATGTGCACCAGAGTGAATGAGACCTGCCCAACTAATACGACCTGGGCATCGTAGAGGGTGTGCTTGGTGAAGAAATACCAGACCCCCAGGTCTGTCCAGAGGTCGAAGACCAGCGTGGCGATGACCCCTGAGAATGTGATGATCCCCATGTTCTTGATCCTCAGGGCATAGCGGTTCCTCAGTCTCCTGCCGATCAGTGTAGCCATCAAGAACCCTGTGTATACGAAGAAGGTGAGCCCCAGGATGGAGGCGAGGCCATAGCTGCCCTTCAACTGATAGGCGTAGATGATGTAGTCAGTGATCGCCATCATCGCCACTGGGACGATGGCAGCGAGGGCGAGGGGCAGCACCATCCCAGCCAGGAGGGATAGGGCGAGCACAGGCTCGATGTTCGCGTAGTCTAAAAGGAGCAGACGCCCAACCACACCTATGACGATGAACGCTATCGCCTTCTCCACGTCCCTGCGCTCGAATCTCAACCATTCAGGGAGCATCTACTCACCCGGGGGCTGAGAGGTAAAATCGTCCGTGTACCACCAGACGATGACATCCCCGGTATGCACCTCCTTCTGAGAGGCACCAACGTCTCCTGGCACGCCGTTCACGCCATAGAGCCAGAAATGCGTCATGTTGCCGGATGTGCCGTTGATCCCTGTCACGAAGTCCCCGAAGCCGACGTAGTGAACAGTCTCCACAGAAAAATTATACCTGATGCTGGCGATCTGCAAGGCATCCAGGACAGTCGTGTTGTCAAGACCTATGAGGAGGGAGGGAACTGTGATCCTCCAGTCAGCTCCATAGATGTTCAGGGTCACTGTGACCAGCTCCCCCTCTATGATCGGGGTGCTGTTCAAGGGGTCGTCAGAGTACCAGAGAACGATCACGTCCCCGTTTTGCACTGCCTTGACGTTCAAAGGAGTGGGCTCCAAATCCACAGTCAGCGCCCCTGTTGAATTCTCTCTCACGAAACCATACGACCAGAAGTATCCCGACTGGTTCGATGTGCCGTTCACAGAGCGAATCACCCAATCCTCATTCTGATTCCATATCTCAATGCCTATATCCTCCTGCGTCTCTGCTGCATTTAGCACGCTTAGAACCGTGGCGTTCTCCACCCCCACGTCATGTACGGTGATCGTCCAGCCAGGGCCGTATATCTTGAGATCCACCACTGCGGCATGGGCCGGCGGCTGCGGTCGCATGTAGTGCAGCCCTGCCAAAAGCGCCGCTATCCCTATCACCGCAGCGAGCAGCACGACGAGCGCGCTCTTAGCTTCCTTCGAGATCATCTAATCGCCTCATTGGATAAGTTATCCAACCCTTATGCGCTATCGGTATATTAACCTGCCGTCTCGCATAACGTATTGGTGATCACGGATATCAGCTCTGCAGCGCTGGCTATGCGCGAAAGCCCCCTATTCCCCGCTCCGCTCCTTGGCAGCCCTTATCTCCTCGGTGAGCGCAGGGACGACCTCGAAGAGATCGCCCACGATGCCATAATCCGCGATCTGGAAGATGGGCGCAGAGGGGTCCTTGTTGATCGCAACTATGACCTTCGAGCCCTTCATCCCTACCTGGTGCTGGATGGTGCCAGAGATGCCGCAGGCTATGTACAGTTTTGGGGACACTGTCTTCCCTGTCTGACCCACCTGATCGGAGCGGGGGCGCCAGCCAGCGTCCACGGCAGCTCTGGATGCGCCGACCGCTCCTCCGAGCACTCCAGCCAGCTCTTCGAGGACACGGAAACCATCCGCACTGCCGATCCCTCTGCCACCTGAGACGATAATCGCTGCCTCTTCCAGTCCTTTGGCACCGCTCTTCGCAGTCCTTATGACCTCCTTCACCACCACCCTCTGCTCTTCTTTCTCGTGCAGGGGGGATAGGTTCACCACCTCAGCAGTTCTCGAGTGGTCAGGGTTGATCGTTCCGAGCACATTCGGGCGCACGGTAGCCATCTGTGGACGTGCATTGGGGCATAAGATATCTGCCATGATGTTGCCCCCGAATGCAGGTCGGGTCTGAAGGAGCAGACCATCCTTTATCGAGAGCCCTGTGCAGTCTGCAGTTAAGCCCGTGCCCAGGCGTGCTGCCACCCTCGGGGCTAGATCCCTGCCGATGTGCGTCGCTGGGAAGAGCACGATGCTGGGCTTGCGCTCGCGGATCAGCCTATACAGCAGAGAGGAATAGCGTGCAGTGTCGTATCGCGACAGGCGCTCCTCTTCCGCCAGGTACACGGTGTCCGCACCATAGGCTGCGAGCTCGCCGCACAGCCCCCTCACCCCACTGCCAAAGAGGACAGCGCATGCCCTCTCGCCCAGCTGGGATGCCAGCTCTCTGGCTTTGCCCATTAATTCCAGTGTTACTTTCTTTATCGTTCCATCCCGCAGCTCGGCGAGCACCCATACATCCCTGTGCCCTGCCATCATCGGCTTTGCCTGCATCTCGATCTCCATCGCATCGAACTCGCAGACCTCGACACAAGCGCCGCACAGGGTGCAGGCATCACTCACTACCGCCTTGCCATACCTCAGCGAAAGGGCACCGAAAGGGCATGCATTCACGCAGATCCCGCAGCCAGTGCATCGCTCTGCAAGGATCCTCAAGCTCATTGCTCTCCCTCTGTGATGAGCCTGTGCCTGGACAGGTGTTCCATCAAGTTTCTTGCCTTCTCCCTTGCCCTCTCTCCCTCGATCATGACCCCCTTCCCCCTGGGTGGAGGGGTGTAAGTCCTCACCACCTGGGTGAAGGAGCCCTGTATGCCAAGCCTCGTGCGCTCGCCGCCTATGGCTTCGGCGTTCCACTCCTCGTAGGGCTTCTTCTTTGCCTTTAATATCCCGCTCATCGGCGGGTATCCCGGGGTGAAGGAAGTGGGGGGGAGGAGCGCCAGGAGCGCTGGCAGACGCACCTCCATCAGCAGATAGCCCTCCTCTGTCTGCTTGCGCACCTTCAACCCGCCATCTGCGCACTCCACGCTCTCCACATAGGTGACCTGCGGGATCTCCAGATGCTGAGCCAGCTCTGGTCCGACCTGTGCCGTATCGCCGTCTATCGCCTGCTGCCCGCAGAGGACGAGATCGAACGCACCGAGCTTCTTCGCAGCCAAGGACAGGGTGTAGGAGGTCGCCCATGTGTCAGCGCCTGCAAACGCCCTGTCTGTAAGCAGCACAGCGTCATCAGCGCCCAGTGCCAGGCATCTCATCAGTGCGCTCCTTGCCTGGGGTGGACCCATACTCAGCGCAGTGACCCTTCCGCCCTTGACCTCCCTCAGCCTCACAGCCTCCTCGACCGCGAACTGGTCATAGGGGTTCAGGATGCTCGGCACGCCCTCCCTTATCAGGGTATTGGTCCTTGGGTCTATCCTTACCTCGGTGGTGTCAGGCACCTGCTTCACGCAGACGATGATCCTCATGCGGCCCGCCCCCTCGGTGATCTTGGCATGGGGCAAGGCTCGTCCCCTATCCTCTGAGTATAGGAAGGCTGGGTCAGCGCCATCCTGAGAGAGGTGAGGACGAGGCTGCAGAGCCCGAGGCGCTTCCTGCTGAGCTCGGTGATGTCCTGCCTTGCTATGATCCATGACTTGTGGCGGTTCATGTAGCGTTCACCCATGGTGAAACACTTATGAGATATCATCTTTTCTCTTTCAGGAGATATGTTAACACATCCATCAAAACCCATTAGAAACGAGGATCGAGAGGGCAATCTTGCTTCTGTTGGTAGTCCAGATGCAGAGCTATCGGCAATAACGGTAATTATATGTATGGCGATGCAGATAAAGGGATCATGTCAGATTCCGCCACCGGGGCGAAGGGCAAGAAGGGGCAGCAGAAGCACTCCAGGAAGATCGCGGCGCTCGCTGCAGTTATCGACGCCGCAAGGGCAAAGTTAAAGGAGACGGTGCAGAAACATTCTGGGAAGATCGCAGCACTCGGCGCTGTTATCGCCGGCGCGGCTGGCGGGTTCGGACTTGTCGGGCTCTTCACTGCAGCGCTGCCGTTCCTCGGTCACAGACTGGTCGGGGAGTTCGCAGCGGCTGTGGGCGTAGAAGGCCTTGTGAAACTCGGTGAGCGAGCAGTCACAGGCGAGCCTCTGAGAAAAGAGGACCTCAGGACGCTGGAGGAGGCGCAGAGCCGATTGATGGAGTTGCTCGCAGACTCAGCGACAGCTACGCAAAACCTGCATGCTCTTTGCGCGCAACTTTTGCAGGAGGAGCAGCTCACCCAGCACCTGACGAGCGACATGATCAAAAGCCTTCGCGACGATATAAATAAGCTCAGCGCAGAAAATCAGGAGCAGTTCTCTGAGATCATCGGAAAGCTCGACGCGCTCCAGGAGAAGCTCGAAGAAGTGCACGAAGAGGTGCGGCGCTGCGGGCTCGTCAGCTTGAAAGAGGAAGTCTCCAGCATCAGCCGGGAGGGTCTAGAAGAGCAGCACAAAAGATTCGATGAGTATTTTCTGGGCGGAGTCCCGTGGGGCGTAATCGTATACGAGATCGATGTGCGGCGCGAGGTCACGACAAAAATCATCAACAGATTGAAGGGGGGCAACAGCATGTTGCTCCTCGGCAAGAGTGGCTCCGGAAAGAGCACGATACTGAAGCGCGCGGCGTATCTGTTGTTTCTCGAAGGATACAACGTGTTTTACAACTGCGGCAGTATCGATGTGGAGCGCGCGTACAGGTTGCTCACGGAGGAAGAGGGTACAAAGGTCGTGGTTGTGGACGATGCTGATCTTCGCTGGGACGCTATCAAAGCACTGCACGAATGCTGCATAGAGCATGGGCGTACTGACATCGTGATGCTCTTAGCCGAGCGCACGGAGCGGTTCAAGCACGGCACGGCAGGCACAGCTATCAAAGAAGAAAAATTGACACTCACCCGTAATGATGTAAAGGAGCTTTGGAGGTCCACTGGTGATGTTGTGCCAGTAAGAGATGATGTGATGGACTTCCTCCTCCAGTGGTGCGGCGATGAGTATATCCTCGCCAAGATATACTCGCTGGGTTACACGGGCGATTCAGAAGAACGATTGGAGGAACTGGCGCGCACACGGTATGAGGCGCTGAGGGAGTTGCCCCGAAACCTCAGGACACCACTATTTCCTATAGCATGCATGGCTGCGTACGATTGTGCGCTACCGCGAAGGGTGTTCGAGAGGTTAGGGCATGATGCTGCGGACCTTGAGGAGTTGGCGAGGCGCGGGTATGTATCTATCGAGGACAGTGCCCTGCGGGGCTACCACCCGGTGATTGCGAAGAGGTTTCTCCGCTGCTATCTTGAAGGGGGGGCATATGATTTTGTAGATTGCGTTGTGAACCGCATCCTGCCGCGGCTCGGCGAGGGCGAAGAGAAAGAAGCTGACGCGGGACTGTGTTTCTCGCTGGGAACAAACATTGCTGTGGAGCAAGAAGATAGGATAGAAAAGGACAAAAAAGTGCTCGAGGTTGCATTGAAATCTCTGGACAGATGTCTCGAACTGACGCCCGACCACGCGGAGGCGTGGAACAACAAAGGCAACACGCTCGATAGCATGGACCGCTACGAGGACGCGCTCGTTGCTTATGATAAGGCGCTCGCCATCAACACGCAGTTGGCGGAGGCGTGGAATAACAAAGGCACCACACTCCACCATATGCAGCGCTGTGATGAGGCACTCGTCGCTTATGATATGGCACTTGCACTCAACCCAGACTATGTAGAGGCATGGAACAACAAAGGCACTCTGGTCTCCAACATGCAGCTGCATGATGAGGCACTAGCCGCTTATGATAAGGCACTTGCACTCAACCCCGACTATGCGGCGGCGTGGAACAACAAAGGTTTCATGCTCATACGCATGGAGCGCTATGATGAGGCGCTTGCCGCCTGCGACAAAGCGCTCCAGCTCAACTCGCGGTATGTGGAGGCGTGGAACAACAAAACCCTCGCGCTCGCCCACATGCAGCGTTGTGATGAGGCGCTTGCCGCCTGCGAGGAAGCGCTCCAACTCAATCCACGGTATGCAGAGGCGTGGAACAACAAAGGCTTCACGCTCGCATGCATGGAGCGCTATGATGAGGCACTAGCCGCTTATGATAAGGCGCTCGAATTCAACCCGCAACTTGCAGAGGCCTGGAACAACAAAGGCAACACGCTCGCACACATGCAGCGGTACGAGGAAGCGCTCGCCGCCCATGATAAGGCGCTCGAACTCAACCCGCAGTTGACGGAGGCGTGGTACAACAAAGGCAACACACTCAACCAAATGCAACGCTATGATGAGGCGCTCGCCGCATACGACAAAGCGGTCGAACTCAATCCACAATTTGCGAAGGCGTGGAACAACAAAGGCCTCACGCTCGCACACGTGCAGCGCTACGAGGAAGCGCTCGCCGCTTATGATAGGGCGCTCGCCATCAACCATCAGCTTGCGGAGGTGTGGTACAACAAAGGCCTCACGCTCGCACACGTGCAGCGCTACGAGGAAGCGCTCGCCGCCTATGATAAGGCGCTTGCCATCAACCCGCAGTTGGCGAAGGGGTGGGGCGCGCGCGGGCTTACGGAGCTGAGTATGGGGAGGTACGAACATGCGGCGTTTGATTCTGCATGTGCGCACTTTCTGACACGCCTTGGGATAGGGCAGGAGAGATTGTTGGAGCCAACCGCGCGTCAGTTCATGCAGGCTAGCGATGCGCTGCGCGGCACGGGTGCGTTCCACGATGCAGCCATCCTTTACGCTGTGATGGCTTTTGAGAAAAGGGCTGAAGTTGCTGCGCCATTGTGGCGTGAACGTGAGAAGATCACACACATACTTGCCCGCTGCATGCTGTACGATATCGTGGGCGAAGCGCTGACCGAGATTAAGCCGGCGATGGATGAGGAGCGCAAAGTAATCGAATGGTATGCCCGCAGCTTGGCGGAGAAAAAGGTCCATGAGGAGTTCCGGGAATACCTTTGGGCGCTGGTGCGCGGCGACGCGCGGCGCGACGCGGCGTTTGCACTTGCCACATTGTACCTGCTCGTGGAAGAAGGCGTGATGGTTTCGCCATAGGGCTATATATTCAGCAGTTCGTACTTGAGATACTGGCGAAAGTTCTTAGCCCTGGGCTTCACCATCCTGAAGAACCTCGTGTGTACGGTCGTGTGTACAGGCTCATCTGTACGCTATGAACTCCTTGCCCAGCAGCTCCCTTGCGATGATGAGCTTCATGATCTCCACGGAGCCCTCTGCCAGTGTGAAGGAGCGCACGCCGCGCAGCGCCCTCTGGTCCGGACATTCCTTTGTGTAGCCGAAGGCTCCCTGCCACTGCATCACATCGTTGATCGCGTCGAACGCCCATACCGGAGCTATGGATTTCGCCATCGCCACAGCCATGCTGACATCGAACCTCGATGCCTTGCCCAGCATCTCCTGGTCGTATGTCCATAGGGCTTTGTAGCTCAGCTCCCTCATCGCCTGCAGCTTTACATGATGCTCTGCGAGCCTGAACTGTATCCCCTCGTACTTGCCGATCGCCCTGCCGAACGCCTTGCGCTCCTTGAGGTAGGCGATGCCGTTCTCCAGGGACTTGGCAGCTGCACCTGTGCACACCAGCCCTATCAGCGACCTTGCCAGCTCGTAACCCTCATGCACGATGTAGAACCCCTTGTTCTCCTCGCCCAGCAGGTAGTGCTTCGGGATCTCCACGTTCTCTATGTTGAAGCCGCCGAACGATATCCCTTCCCTGCCCAGCTCCTCGATGTAGGTGGGCGTGATCCCCGGCGTATCCTTCAGAGGAAGGTAGAAGAGGCACATACCTCTGGTGCCCAGCTCCTCGGTCATCCTGGCAAGGGTGACGTGCCCCCCGCCGTACCTCATCACCTCGCCCACACCGCTGATGTACATCTTCTCTCCATTGACCACATACTTCTCCCCATCCCTCTTGATCCTGGTCTTCATAGCGCCGAGGTCGGAGCCGATATCTGATTCTGTGGTCGCGATACCGAGGAACTCCTTGCCCTTGATGATCTTGGGAAGGAGCTCCTCCTTGGCAGCCTCTGTGCCGTACTTGTCCAGGACATGTGCCCAGGAGTTCACCACCAGAAAGTATACCGGGATCGCGCAGCTCGGATCTGCTCTGGCCAGCTCTTCAGCAGCGATGCCTGCGGTGACCGCATCCCCTCCCAGACCTCCATACTGCGGATCTATAACCATGCCAAGGAGCTCGAAATCCGCAAGTGCTCGGATCACATCCTCGGGCATGATCTTCTCCTGCAACAGCTTCTCGGTCCTGGGAACGATCTCCCTGGCGCAAAATTCCTTCATGCTCTCTCTGAACATCTCCTGCTCCTCTGTGAAGCTGTAATCAACCATCTGTCCAGCCCCCTCAGGGTGCACGGGTATCATAAGGACGCTATAATAAGTTTCGCTCCCCCGGCAAGCCAACGCCATAGAAAGGTTTAACTACCGATTGGTGTATTCAGTCAGACGAGAGCATGAAGACCTACCTGACGGTCATGTTCAACAGCGATGGCGGGCGCCCGTCCGAGGTAGCCCAGAGGCTCTACATGATGGGCTTCAGGCCCACGCATGGAAACTACGACTTCGTCTATGACTGGGGGAACACCGAGGTCTCGGTGGATGAGGCGGTTGTGTTCGCAGACAGGGTGCACGAAGCCCTGAGAGGTATGAACGTGCACTTCAAGCTTGAGACCCAGATTTACAAATCGGGTGGAGAGGTGGACGAGGAGGACGTGCTCTAGCCCTGCAGAGCATCCTCCGTGGTAACGTTCCCTTGGGAGGAGAGCTGAGCTCCCAGTTCCGCGCATGGGGACTGATATACCGTACGAACAACCAGGTAGGGCTCCGAGGTGCTGCTCGGTGCGAAACTCTAAGGTCTGGATCGATCAAATACAAGGGGTAGATTGTTTGGACATGAGATGCCTTTACATGGCATTCAACATAGAAAAATGGACTGTGCAGGTCTGAAGTGCAATCAAAATTACGAAAAGCCCGGGTGTGAATAACAATGCTGCGAGTGCTCAGGCGAAAAACTTTTTATGGAAATGGTGGATATCCGCATCCCACGCCCCAGCGATGGATGGGTGCATGACGCTGCACCTATGGCTGGAGGGAGGGCAGGGATGGCAGAAGCGATCAGAGAGGCTGTCAAGGACGAGTGCCGTGATCTCCTGCAGGGAGCGGTCACGAAGCCAGAGCGCAGTCTCGTCGAGGAGTTGCGGGAGATGTGCGCCGAGAACCCATACGCCTGC
This sequence comes from Thermoplasmatota archaeon, assembly GCA_040753455.1. GTDB lineage: Archaea > Thermoplasmatota > Thermoplasmata > SG8-5 > JACRNV01 > JBFMEL01. The sequence goes on from JBFMEL010000001.1 coordinate 52,702, forward strand.
TATCAATGTGGCACCTGCTCTGCTGGCTGCCCGTACATCGAGGAGATGGACCTCACACCTGATGAGGTCATAAGGCATGTGGTCATGGACAAGAAGGAGGTGCTGGGTTCAAAGACGATATGGCTCTGCAGCTCCTGCTACACCTGTGCCGAGCGCTGTCCCAGGGACCTGAACATCACCAAGATCATGGAGGCACTGCGCCAGATCGTGCTGCGCAAGAACGTGGATGCAACGAGCATCCCCTGCATCGCAGAGGAGAAGAGGAGGGGGATACCGCAGATCGCGTTCGTATGCCTCTTCAGAAAGAACATCGGATGAGACCATGGAGCTCTTGTATTTTCCAGGATGCACATTGAAGACCTATGCCAAGGGGCTCGAGACCTCTGCGTATGCTGTGATGAACGCACTGGGACACAGCATGGTGGAGATGAAGGAGTGGAACTGCTGCGGTGCTGTAGCCTCTCTCACAACGGATGACCTCATGCATCACATTGCCCCTTTACGTAATCTGATCCATGTGGAGGACGAGGGGAAGGACAGGGTCATCGTCCTCTGCGACATGTGCTGCAACACCCTGAAGCAGACGCACTTACGGGTAAGGGAGCATCCCGAGGACCTGGAGAAGTTGAGCCTCTTCATGGACACCGAGCACAGGTACAATATGACTGTGAAGGTGCAGCACTTTCTGGAATTCCTGAGGGATGAAGTGACCTTCAAGGCCCTCAAGAAGATGGCGAAGCGCCCGTTGAAGGGGATGAGGCTGATGCCCTACTACGGCTGCATGCTCCTTCGGCCCAGGGAGGTCGCTATAGACGATGCAGAGGAGCCCAGGATCATGGCAGAGCTGCTCGCAGCACTCGGCGCACAAGCAGTGGACAATCCTTACAAAATCGAATGCTGCGGCTCATATCACACGATAGAGCAGAAGGAGCTCACAGCCAAAAGGGCGCAGAAGATCTCGAGCTTCGCGATACAGCGCGGGGCGGATGCGATAGTGCTCTCATGCCCGCTGTGCAAGTTCAACATCGACCAGAGGGGCAAGGATGCTGAGCTCCTGTTCCCTGGTTATCGCCAGATCCCGGTCTATTATTACACTCAGCTCATCGCCGTTGCCCTCAACCTGGACATCGAGGTCTGCCAGTTCGGCGCGAACGCGGTGGACGCGGTGCCGCTGCTGAGGGAGAAGGGGGTGGCATAGATCATGACAGGGAGGGGGCTCATTGGCTGAGGCGGCTGTGGCTCATGCAAGGAACCGAGAGATGGAAGGCGCGGAGAAGAGGACATACGACATCTACATCATGGGAAAGAGGTACCAGGTGCCTGTGGGTCTGACGATCATGAGCGCGATAGAGTATGCGGGCTACCAGTTCATCCGTGGCTGCGGGTGCAGGGCAGGGTTCTGCGGCGCGTGTTCCACAGTGTATCGGAAGGAAGATGAGCAGAAGCTCCACTTCGTGCTGGCGTGCCAGACGCTGGTCGAGGACGGGATGTATCTCGTGCAGATTCCGTTCGTGCCCGCCACAAAAGCGCTTTACGACATCGCTGCCCTGAAACCCGAGGAGAACACCGTGCTCTCCATCTACCCGGAGATCGCCAGGTGCGTGGCATGCAACACATGCACCAAGTCATGCCCGCAGGAGATCAACGTGATGATGTACATCCAGAACGCCCTGAGGGGGGATATCGCAAGAGCAGCAGAGATCTCGTTCGACTGCATACAGTGCGGGCTGTGCGCCATGCGGTGCCCTGCGGATATCAAGCACTATCATGTGGGGCAGTTAGTGAGGAGGCTGCGCGGAAAATACTTGGACAAAAGATCCGAGCAACTGAGGGCGCGTCTCGAAGAGGTGAGAAGCGGGAGATACAAGGCAGAGATCGATGGGATGCTCTCTTTGCCCATCCAGGAGCTGAAGCTGATGTACAAGAACAGGAAGCTCGAGGCAGGTGCAGAGGAGGACTGATCGCTTGAAGCTCATCGAGGGCTATCCAGAGTATATGTGGAACTCGATTCAGAAGGTGGAGGAGACGAGGGAGAAGCGCGCGGGTGTGATCCCCAGAGCCATGAGCCCGGAGGAGCGCGAGGAGGTGCTGAGGAAGTTCCACCCTGATTTCATGGAGGGCACACGCCGCGAGGTCAGGATCGGGGCTAACAAGAACGAACACATATACAACGAGATCGTGGACCTGATAGAGGCAAAGCCGAAGATCGAGCCGAAGGATATAGACCTCGGCAGGGTGGATTACGATGTGGACGTGCTGGTCATAGGGGGTGGAGGCGCTGGTACGGTCGCAGCGATCTTCGCTCATGAATCTGGGATCCCGGTGGATCGCATCCTGCTGTGCACGAAGCTCAGGCATGGGGATTCCAATTCGATGATGGCGCAGGGCGGGATACAGGCAGCGGACAGGCCTGGGGACAGCCCGGCGATCCACTTCTTGGACGCGTACGGCGGCGGGCATTTCACCAACAAGCCCGAACTGGTCAGCGCGCTGGTGCAGGACGCGCTGGAGGTAGTCAAGTGGCATGAGGAGCTGGGCGTGATGTACGACCGCACCGAGGAGGGGAACTTCGTGGAGCTCTCGGGCGGAGGCACATCGCGCAACCGCATGCACTCTGCCAAGGACTACACCGGGATGGAGCTGATGAGGACGATCCGCGATCACGCGAGGAACCTGAGGATCCCTGTGCTGGAGTTCGCTCCTGTGGTCGAGCTGCTGATGGATGACCATGGTGCGGTCTCAGGGGGGGTTGCGGTAAACCTCGAGACCCAGGAATATTACGTGATCAGAGCCAAAGCCACGATCCTAGCCACCGGAGGAAGTGGACGACTGCACCTGGCTAACTACGCGACCACGAACCACTATGGTGCCACGGGGGACGGGCTAATCATGGCTTACCATGCGGGTGCGAAGCTGCGCGACCTGGACACGGCACAGATTCATCCCACGGGCGCTGCCTATCCCGAGGCGATAGTAGGGTTCCTGTGCACCGAGAAGATCAGGGGGCTGGGCGGGCAGCCCGTGAACAAGGACGGCGAGCTCTTCGTCTTCCCGCTGGAACCGAGGGACGTGGAATCCGCAGCGTTCATCAGGGAGTGCAGGGAGCGCGGCAAGGGGCTCGTGACCCCCACGGGAATGCCCGGGATATGGCTCGACACCCCGATGATCGATCTGCTGCACGGCAAGGGAACGATCGAGCGCTCGCTGGCTGCGATGGTGCGGCAGTTCAAGCGCGTGGGGATCGACATGGTGAAATATCCGATCTTCGTGTATCCAACGCTGCACTATCAGAATGGCGGGGTGGAGATCAACGAGCGCTGTGAGACCGGTGTGCTGGGGCTCTTCGCGGCGGGAGAGGTCAGCGGAGGGGTGCATGGCAAGAACCGCCTGATGGGCAACTCGCTCCTGGATTACAACGTCTTCGGGCGCAGGGCAGGGAGATATGCTGCGGAGTATGCGAAGGATCGCACTGTGGGCAAACTCTCCCTTCATCATCTCGACCACTACATGCACATGCTGGAAGGAGCCCATATTAGATTCGACAGGAGCGCGCCGATCATCCTGCCCGAGTACCGTGGTAAGGAGGCGCTCGCACGCGCCCTCGATGTGCTGTGAGGTGCAGAGCCATGATCACCGTATTAGAGGACTGGTGCAAGGGCTGCGCGATCTGCATCAAGCGCTGCCCGCGCGACGCGCTGGAGCTCTCCACCAAGCTGAATAAGAGGGGCGTGTATCCCCCCAAGCTCAAGGAGGTGAACGACTGCAATTACTGCCGCCTCTGCGAGCTGCTCTGTCCTGATTTCGCGCTCAGTGTGACCCCTGACGAGGGGTACGTGCCCAAGGATTTCAAGAAGCTCATAATCGGAGGGATTGCAGGTGAGGTATAAGCGAGATCCTGAGAGGATCAGGAGGGTGTTGGGACCCAAGGTCCAGTTTATACAGGGTGATATGGCAATAACGCACGGCGCACTCCTCGCAGGCTGCTCCTTCTTCGCAGGATATCCGATCACCCCTGCTTCTGAGGTCGCGGAAACAGCTGCACGTCTGTTCCCGAGGGCGGGCGGGATGTTCATACAGATGGAGGACGAGATCGCCAGCATCGGGGCGGTGATCGGCGCTGCATGGGGTGGCGCAAAGGCTATGACAGCCACATCTGGACCTGGATTCTCGCTGATGATGGAGAACTATGGGTACGCGGTGATGACCGAAACCCCATGCGTGATAGCGAACGTGCAGCGCACCGGTCCATCCACGGGGCAGCCGACGCTGGGCGCGCAGGGGGACATGATGCAGGTGAGATGGGGCTCGCACGGGGACATGGAAGCCATAGCACTGGCACCGAGCACCGTGCAGGAATCGCTGGACATGACGATCGAATCGTTCAACCTCTCTGAGAAGTACAGGCATCCAGTATGCCTGATGACCGATGGCGAGATCGGCCATCTGAGGGAAAAGGTGGTGATCCCAGGAGAGGAGGAGATGACCGTTGTTGAGAGGGTGACTGCCACGATCGAGAAGGAGAAGTTCCTGCCCTTCACAGGATCGCAGACGAGGGACAGCAAGGTGCCCGACTTCCCCACCTTCGGCACAGGATACAGGACATATGTGACTGGCTTGACGCACAACAAGAGGGGCTTTCCAGCCACGGACAAGCAGAAGGATCATGAGGAGCTGATCACGAGGATCGTGTCAAAGATCGCAGACGACAGGGAGGCGCTGACCTCTGTTGAGAGGATGCAACTGGACGATGCAGAGATTGCCTTCGTGACATATGGAGCAAGCGCTAGACCTGCCGAGACCGCGGTGGCGATGGGGAGAAAGAACAGGATCAGGGTCGGGATGCTGCGGCTCAAGGTTGTGTGGCCCTTCCCCAGGCACGTGATAGAGGCGCTGTCCAGGCAGGTGCACAGGATCATCGTCGCGGAGATGAACTTAGGGCAGATCATGCACACTGTGAGGGAGTTCGCGGTGGACGACTGCGATGTTGTCTTGGCATCCAAGGTAGGCGGCGAGATGCACCTGCCGCACGAACTCTATGAATATCTGGAGGTGAAGGGATGATTACTGCTGAGCAACTGCGCGAGAAATATCTGCGGGACGGCATGCTGCCCACGATCTTCTGTGACGGCTGCGGTCATGGTTCCGCTATCGACTACACGCTGCATGCGATCGAGGAGCTCGGTCTGGACATGGACAGCGTGGCTTTAGCCTCAGGGATAGGCTGCTCCTCCCGCATCCCTGGCTACATCAATGTAGATGGGCTGCACACCACCCATGGCAGGGCGATAGCGTTCGCCACAGGGATCAAGGCTGCGAACCCTGATCTCACCGTGATCGTATTCACAGGGGACGGTGACTGCGCAGGGATAGGGGGGAATTACTTCATACACGCTGCCAGGAGGAACATAGACATCACCGTGATCCTGCTCAACAACTTCATCTATGGGATGACTGGAGGACAGCTCGCGCCCACCGCGCCGTTCAACAGCATCTCCACCACCTCTCCCTACGGCAACATCGAGCAGGCGTTCGACCTCTGCGAGCTCGCGAAGGCGTTGGGTGCGGCGTACGTGGCGCGCTGGCCCATCCATTACCCCTACCAGCCGATCAAGTCCATAAAGGAAGGGATTCAGAAGAGAGGGTTCGCGCTGATAGAGCTGATGTCCCCCTGCCCCACGGCATACGGCAGGAGGAACAAGTTAGGCGAGATCGATGCACTGTGGAACTGGTACGAGGAGAACGTGATCCTCATCGAGGACTACGAGCGCGTGATGAGCTACGGCACCGAGGAGGAGAAGGTGCAGGTGAAGGGGAAGATGCAGATCGGGGTGTTTCAGAACACGGACAAGCCAGGGTTCTTCGAGGAGCACGAGAAGCTGGTGCGGCGCCTGATGGAGAAGGACGATGCCAAGCGCAAGGGGGGCTCAGTTTGACAGGGAGCAAAGGTCTGTGTCTCGGGTGCTGCACGCAGGGGGCGATGAAATGAAGAAAGAGATAAGGATCGCGGGCTTCGGGGGTCAGGGCGTGGTGCTGGCAGGTGTCATCCTCGGCAGGGCTGCATGCGTGTATTCTGAGTACAACGCTGTGCAGAGCCAGTCCTATGGCCCAGAGGCAAGGGGTGGTGCGGCGAGATCCGAGGTCATCATATCCGATGAAAAGATCGGCTATCCCAGACCCACCAGTGTGGATCTGTTCGCTGCCATGGCGCAGGAGGCGTTCGACACCTATGTGAAGGACGTGAGAGAGGATACGATCATCATCATAGACCCAGACCTCGTGCCCCGTCATGATATCGGGCGCCCGCTGTACAAAGTGAGGGCGCAGAAGATCGCTGAGGAGCTGGGGAATAAGGTGGTGACAAATATCGCAATGGTCGGCGGGATCACAGGGATCTTCACACTCTTGAGCCCGGAGGCTGTGAAGCAGGCGGTGATAGACTCCGTGCCCGCGCGCTTCAAGGAACTGAACGTCAAGGCGTTCGAGAAAGGCTTAGAGGCAGGTAGAGATGCCAGACCCGAGTGAGATCATTCACAGGTACTACGAGGACGTCCCCCTTGCAGACGATTACCTCGTCCTTGTACCAGAGATCATGATGCTGGACGACGAGGTCTCAGAGGGATATGCCCCAGCCCTGAGGGCGGAGATGGCGATCCGCAGGATCAAGAGAACGATGGAGGGGGACGTGCTGGTCGTGGGTGCGGGCATCGCGGGCATGCAGGCTGCGCTCGACATCGCGGACAAGGGCTACAGGGTGGTGCTGGTGGAGAAATCCTCCACCATCGGGGGAAATATGGTCAAGCTGGACAAGACCTTCCCCACCAACGACTGCTCGATCTGCACCTCCGCGCCGAAGATGGTGGAAGTATCAAGGCACCCGAACATCAAGCTGCTGACCTATGCCGAGCTCGCAAGGTTAGAGGGCAGTGCCGGAGACTTCACGGCTCATGTATACAGAAAGAGCAGGTACGTGGATCCCGAGAAGTGCACAGGCTGCGACGACTGCGCTGTGGTGTGCCCCGTGGAGATCGTCAATCCCTTCGATGAGCGCTTGTCCAAGCGCAAGGCGATATACATCGAGTTCCCGCAGGCTGTGCCCATCGTGTACACCATCGATTACGAGCACTGCGTGGGCTGCGGCGCATGCGAGCGCGCGTGCGAGCCTGGCGCGATCTCCTTTCTACAGAAATCTGAAGATATAGAGGTAAGGGTGGGCAGCGTCATCGTCGCCACGGGCTACGAGCTCTTCGAGCCCCTGGAGATGCGCAGAGAGTATGGATATGGAAAATATTCAAATGTAATTACAGCGATGCAGTTCGAGCGCCTCTTATCCTCCTTCGGACCCACTGAGGGAAAGGTCAGACGCCCGTCGGACGGTGCCAAGCCCAGGTCTATCGCATGGATCCAGTGCGTTGGGTCGAGGAGCAAGCAGCTCGGGTTCCCGTACTGCTCCAGGGTCTGCTGCATGTACGCGACCAAGGAAGCCTCGATCACTAAGGAGGCAGAGCCAGATACAGATATCACGATATTCTACATGGACCTCCGCGCCTATGGGAAGGACTTCCAGCAGTATTACGAGGATGCCAAGAAACTGGGCGTGAACTATGTGCGTGCTCGCCCCTCCTCCATATACCAGAACGAGGACAAGAGCATCACGATCAGGTACATGGACACCCACACCAGGGAGGTGAAGGAAAAAACTGTGGACCTGCTGGTGCTCTCCACAGCGATCATGCCGTCGAGGGAGAACAAGCGCCTTGCCAGCGTTCTGGGGATAGAGGTGGACGAGAGCGGTTTCTTCAGGGCAAGATCCACAGTCACTGACCCTATCGCCTCCACGCGCGATGGCGTCTACCTTGCAGGCTGCATCCAGGGTCCGAAGGACATCCCGGACAGCGTGGCGATGGGCAGCGGTGCAGCCGCGAGAGCCATGGTGCCGATCATTGGAAGGGCGAAGACCGCGCCGCCACCCCCGCCGCCGGAGAGGGACGTGAGCTCAGAGCCTCCTAAGATAGGGGTATTTGTCTGCCACTGCGGCAAGAACATCGCCAACTACGTGGATGTGGAGGCTGTGACCAGGTACGCGCAGTCCCTGCCTAACGTGGTGTACGCCACGCACGAGATGTTCGTCTGCTCCGAGGATATCCAGAAGAAGATCAAGGAGCAGATCAAGGAGGAGGGGCTGAACAGGGTCATTGTGGCGGCATGCTCCCCGCGCACCCATGGTCCCCTGTTCCAGGATACGATGGTCGCAGCAGGGCTGAACAAGTACCTCTTCGAGATGGCGAACATCCGCAACCAGTGCTCGTGGGTGCACTCTCACGAGCCCGAGAGGGCGACACAGAAATCCAAGGGGTTGGTGGCGATGGCAGTGACCAGGGCATCGCTGCTCGAGCCACTAACGGAGAGCGATTTCACGGTGATTCCAAGGACGCTGGTGATCGGTGGAGGGCTGTCCGGGATGAGGGCAGCGATCGCGCTGTCAGAGATGGGGATCGAATCGTTCATCGTCGAGCGGGAAGAGGAGCTGGGTGGCATCCTCAAACACCTTCATTCCCTATTCCCCGCAGAGACCAAAGCCTCGGATATCATAGAGCCGCTCATCACCAGGGTGAAGAACGATCCACGCATCACCGTGTACACTGGGGCGGAGCTGCTCAGCGTCGAGGGTTTCATCGGCAACTTCAAGGCTAAGCTCAACACGCACGAGGGCGAGAAGGAGATAGAGTTCGGCACTGCGATCATCGCCACAGGGTTCAGGGAGATTGACCTCAAGGGGAGATACGCTCATGGCACGCATCCCGGGATCGTCACACAGACAGAGCTCGAGAGGATGCTGAAGGAGGGCACGGTGCCCCCACTAAAGCACGTGGTGATCATCAACTGCGCAGGTGCGATGGACGACGAGCGCCCGTACTGCTGCCGCATAGGCTGCGGCGTCTCGATAAAGAACGCGAAACTGCTCAAGGATATCAATCCCAACATGGAAATAACCATCCTCTACCGCGACATCAGAGTGTTCGGGAAGGACGAGGAGGAATACTACGGGCGCGTGATAGAAGACAAGAGGGTGAAGATCATACGGTACCTGAAGGAAGAACAGCCAGCAGTATCCGTGAGCGAGAAGGGTGATTTAGGCGTCAGGGTGAGGGATGCTGTGTACGGTGATGAGTTCGAGCTGCCCGCGGACCTGGTGGTGCTCACTGCTCAGACAGAGGGAGGTGCTGATGTCGAGCGGCTTAAGAAGATGCTGAAGGTGCCCACTGACGCAGGCGGCTTCTTCACCGAGGCACATGCAAAGATACGCCCCCTGGATTTCGCTTCAGATGGTGTGTATGTGTGCGGCAGTGCCCACTATCCCAAGAACCTCGCGGACACGATCGCGCAGGCTGAGGGTGCTGCATCGCGCGCTGCGATACCGATACTGCGGGGGATGGTCAGGGGAGAGGGCATAGTATCCTCCATAGACCCGGACAGATGCTCGGGCTGCGGTCTCTGCGTCGGCGTATGCCCTTACGGCGCCATCTCCCTGGAGAGGGGTGTGGGGGTGGTGAACGTCGCGCTCTGCAAGGGCTGCGGCGCCTGTGCAGCCATCTGCCCATCGGGCAGCGCCAGGCAGATGGGATACAGGGACAACCAGATCTTAGCGATGTTAGGGGCTGCGATGACGTAGGGAGAATGACGATAATGTGATTGATGGAGGTTGCATGGATGGACGAGAAAAACGGTTTCGAGCCGAAGATCATCGGGTTTCTCTGCAACTGGTGCAGCTATGCCGGTGCAGACCTGGCAGGGGTGAGCAGGATCCAGTACCCGCCCAACGTGCGGGTAATAAGGGTCATGTGCTCCAGCAGGGTGGACCCTATCTTTGTGCTCAGGGCATTGACGGATGGAGCAGACGGCGTATTGATAGCAGGCTGTCATCCTGGTGATTGCCATTACATCGAGGGGAACTACCGCACGAGGCGGAGGGTTGCTGCACTGAAAAGGATCCTCGAGAAGTATGGGCTGAGCGACAGGCTCTTCCTTGAATGGGTGAGCGCAAGCGAGGGAAAGAAGTTCGCGGAGGTGGTGACAAAGGTCACCAACACCATCAAGGAGCTTGGACCAAACCCGCACAGAAAGATATGGGAGATCTAGGGGTGAAAGGATGCCTACGTATAAAATAGAGGAGAGGGAAATCCAGAGGATCCTCGAACATCTGCTGGTCAAGGGTATCGTCGAAGGGGTCATGCTCCAGGTCAGGGGGGAGCATGGTGTCTTTACAGCCCTCGTCGCAGATCCTGCACGTATCGCAAGTGCTGTGCCGCTGGCTCCGCTGTTCTCCGGCAACACCGCCGTCTACCTTCAGAACAATGGAAGGAGGAAGATCGCAGTTGTGGTGAAGCCGTGCGAAGCCAGGGCGATCAACGAGCTGAAGAAATTAAATCAGATAAACCTGGACGATCTCATCGTGATATGCAGCGACTGCCTGGGGACGGTGGATCCCAAGGGGGTCACGGAGCCGCTGACCGATGCAAAAAAGAAGGAGCTCATGAGGAGCGCGTGCAGGGTCTGCGAGCACTTCACGCCCCCAGAGGTGGATCTCAGCATCCTGACCATTGGGACTGGGGATGGGTGCATCGTTGCCACTGAGAGGGCAGAGCTCCTCGAAGGCTTGAACCTGAGGTGTGAGGAGATCCCAGAGGCACGGGAGCACGAGATCCAAAAGATCCGAAAGGAGCGGCTCAAGCACAAGGAAGAGATGACCAAGGAGATGATAAAAAAGTTATCTGCTCCAGGTTCGCTTGCAGAGGCATTGAGCCACTGCATACGCTGCGACAACTGCAGGGAGGTGTGCCCACTCTGCTACTGCAAGGAATGCTACTTCGAAACCCCTTTGGGGGATCTAAGAACAGACGGGATGCTGCATCAGGCAGCGATAAAAGGGATACTGAGAGTTCCCCCGGACATCCTTTTCTATCATCTCACCAGGCAGATCCATGTCGCCGCGGGATGCGTGGGATGCGGAGCATGCGAAGAAGCATGCCCGAGAGAGATCCCCCTGCTGTCGATATGGAAGGCGGTGGCACCTGATGTCCAGGCGCTGTTCGACTATGTGGCAGGGATGGAGAAGGACGTGCCGCTGCCCATGGTGCAGTTCAAAGAGGAAGAGCTCGAAGAGGTGAAGTGAGGTTGGAGGGAGCTACGAAGATAGGCGTATACGTCTGCGAGTGCGGGATCAATATCTCAGCCGCTGTGGACGTGGCAAAGGTCGCAGAGCATGCAAAGGGATTGCCTGATGTTGTGGTGAGCAGGTACTACAAATACATGTGCTCCGACCCTGGACAGTCCCTCATAAAGAATGATATAAAGGAGATGGGGCTCACCCACGTGGTGGTAGCCTCCTGCTCCCCGAGGATGCACGAGCCCACCTTCAGAGCGGTGGTCGAGGAGGGGGGGGTGAACCCCTACTGCTTCGAGATGGCGAACATCAGGGAGCACTGCTCCTGGGCGCACATGCGTGAAAAGGATAAGGCGACAGAGAAAGCAAAGGACCTGGTGAGGATGGCCGTAGCCAAGGCAAGGCTGCTTCGACCGCTGCAGAGAAAGCAGGTGCCCGTCACGCCCGCCGCGCTGGTGATCGGGGGTGGGATCGCAGGCATACAAGCCGCGCTGGAGATCGCAGAGAGCGGGTTCAAGACCTACCTGGTAGAGCGGACACCGAGCATCGGGGGTCGCATGGCGCAATTAGACAAGACCTTCCCCACACTGGACTGCTCCGCCTGCATCCTCACACCTAAGATGGTGGATGTCGCCAGGCACCCCAACATCGAGCTGCTCACATACTCGGAGGTCACGGGTGTCGAGGGATACATCGGCAACTTCAAGGCGACAGTAAAGAAGAAAGCCAGATATGTGGACATAGACAAATGCGTGGGCTGCGGTCGGTGCGCCGAGGCATGCAGGCTAAAGGGACGTGTAGCCGACGAGTTCAATGAGAAACTCGGCAAACGCAGTGCGATATACGTGCCGTTTCCTCAGGCAGTGCCGCTGAAGTACACGATCGACCCAGAGCGTTGCATATTTTTAAAGACTGGTAAATGCGGCGACTCCCCGCTGTGCGTGGAAGCCTGTGAGGCAAATGCCATCGACCATCAGCAGAAAGATGATGTCGTTGACCTTGAAGTGGGCACCATCGTTGTGGCGACAGGCTTCGATCTATACGATCCATCCCAGAAACCAGAATACGGGTATGGAAAGATCAAAAATGTGATCACTGGCTTGGAGTTCGAGAGGCTCGTATCCGCCTCTGGTCCCACAGGGGGGCACATCGAGGTAAACGGTAAGGAGCCCAGGAGGGTGGTCTTCATCCAGTGCGTGGGATCGAGGGACAAGGAGGGCAACGAGTACTGCTCGCGCGTGTGCTGCATGTACACAGCCAAGCACGCGCATCTCGTGAGGGAGAAGATCCCCGGCGCCAATGTCACGATCTATTATACCGATGTAAGAGCCTTTGGTAAAGGTTTCGAGGAGTTCTACAACAGGGTGAAGGGCGAGGGCGTTGCATACCGCAGAAGGGAGCTGGACGATGCCATCGAGGTCGTGGAGGATGATGGCAGGACCATCGTCAAAGCCCAGGGCCACGAAGATATAGAGGCAGACTTGGTGGTGCTGGCGACCGCGATCGTTCAGCGAACAGATATCGAAGAGCTTGCCAGGGTGTTGAAGGTCTCACGCGGTGCAGACGGCTTCTTCCTGGAGATTCATCCAAAACTAAGACCCATGGACACTGCCACCGGAGGGATATTCATAGCAGGCTGCTGCCAGTCCCCAAAGGATATCCCTGACACGGTCGCGCAGGCGAGCGGTGCGGCAGCCAAGGCATCGATACCCCTCTCGCAGGGGAAGATCGATCTAGACCCCCAGAGGTCTGAGGTCATCGATGAGAACTGCGACGGCTGCGCATACTGCATAGAGCCGTGTCCGTTCAAGGCACTGACATTAATCGAGTATATGCGGGATGGCGCGATCAAGAAGACGGTGGAAGCAAATGAGGCTCTGTGCCAGGGCTGCGGTGTCTGCCAAGCCACGTGTCCCAAACAGGGGATCATCGTGAGAGGGTTCACGACCAAGCAGATCTCTGCAATGGTCGATGCCCTTCTCGGGGTGGTGTAGATGACGAACGATCATGAGCCCCTGCTCGTGGCATTCTGCTGCAACTGGTGCTCGTACGCAGGCGCTGATTTAGCCGGCACATCCAGAACCCAGTATCCGCCCAATGTCAGGATAATAAGGGTGATGTGCTCAGGGATGGTGCACCCCAACCTTGTGATCGACACGCTCACCAAGGGCGCTGATGGCGTCCTGATGTGCGGCTGTCATCCCGGTGATTGCCACTACATCGAGGGGAATCTAAGGGCTGAGAAGCGCGCGGAGGCGATACGTCTCATGCTGGAGGACATGGGGTTTGAACCTGAACGATACAGGTTGGAATGGATCTCTGCCTCGGAAGGGCAGCGGTTCGCCGAGGTCGTGAAAGAGATGGTCGAACAATTGAAGGCGCTAGGTCCGAACCCATACAGGGCGTAGGTGATCATACGAGCAATGAGGCGGATGTATCAGGCGGCGAGGTCGCGACGACCAACGATAAACCAAGGGTGGGCGTATACGTCTGCGAGTGCGGGATCAATATCTCAGCCACTGTGGATGTGCCTGAGGTCGCAGAGGATGCAAAGGGATTGCCTGATGTGGCAGTGAGCAGGTACTACAAATACATGTGCTCCGACCCTGGGCAGTCCCTCATAAAGAATGATATAAAGGAGCTCGGGCTCACCCACGTGGTGGTAGCCTCCTGCTCACCGAGGATGCACGAGCCCACCTTCAGAGCAGCGGTCGAGGAAGCGGGAGTGAACCCCTACTGCTTCGAGATGGCGAACATCAGGGAGCACTGCTCCTGGGCGCACATGCATGAAAAGGATAAGGCGACAGAGAAAGCAAAGGACCTGGTGAGGATGGCCGTAGCCAAGGCAAGGCTTCTTCGGCCCATAGAAAAGATGCGTGTGCCCGTCACCCCCGCCGCACTGGTGATTGGTGGGGGGATCGCAGGCATACAAGCCGCGCTGGACATAGCAGACAGAGGGTTCAAGACCTACCTGATAGAGCGGACACCGAGCATCGGGGGTCGCATGGCGCAATTAGACAAGACCTTCCCCACACTGGACTGCTCCGCCTGCATCCTCACGCCCAAGATGGTGGATGTCGCCAGGCACCCCAACATCGAACTGCTCACATACTCGGAGGTCGCCGGGATCGGTGGATATGTAGGCAATTACAAAGTGAAGGTCAAGAAGAAGGCAAGATCGGTGGACGGATCGAAATGTACCGGGTGCGGGCTGTGCACAGAGCACTGCCCAGTGATCCTTCAGCCGCAGATACAGGAGATGCCAAAAGAGGCGCCTTCTGTGAGAGACAAGGAATTCATCGAGGGGCTGATCGCCAAGCATTCGCATCTTAAGGCTCCTGTGGTGCAGATCCTGCTGGACGTGAACGAGAAATACAGATACCTTCCAAAGGAGATCCTGAGATATCTCTCCTTTAGGCTGGAGATGCCGCTGAGCACCATATACAGAGTCGCTACCTTCTATAAAGCGCTCAGTCTCGAAATGAGGGGGAAATACCATATAAAAGCCTGCCTGGGCACCGCCTGCCACGTGAGAGGCGCCAGAAAGGTCGTTGACGCGATCAGGGACTACATCGCCAAGACAGAAGAAGGGCTCTTCTCCCTCGAGCCCGTGAACTGCCTCGGCGCATGCGCCCTTGGTCCTATCATGGTGGTGAACGAGGAGTACCATGGACACATGACCATCGACAAGGTAGCTGAAATACTCACATCCCTGGAGGGAGGCAATGAAAAAGATTAAGAACCCCGAAGAACTGAGAAACCTGCGAAAGGCGATCCAGGATGGAAAGGACCCAGATAAAACAGTCGTTACTGTTTGCAAGGGCACGGGGTGTGTAGCATCCGGGTCCGAGCCCCTCATCAACGCCTTCAGGGAAGAGATAGAAAAGCGGAAGATCCAGGACAGGGTCGAGGTGCGGGTCACCGGGTGTCATGGTTTCTGTGAAAAAGGGCCTATCGTCGTCATATATCCCAGCAGGATATTCTATCCCATGGTCATCCCGGAGAAGGTGCCTGCTATTATCTCCGAGACGGTGCTTGAGAACAGAATCATCGAGGATATGCTATATGTCGATCCCACCACGGGTGAGAAGATCATCTATGAGCATGATGTCCCGTTCTACAAGAAGCAGACCAGAACGATCCTGGCCAACAACGGACTGATAGATCCAACGAGCATAGAAGATTACATCGGTACGGGCGGTTATTTCGCGCTCGCAAAAGCACTTACCAGTATGACGCCAGAAGAGATCATCAGCGAGGTCAAAGCCTCTGGGTTGAGGGGGCGCGGGGGCGCAGGTTTCCCCACAGGGGTCAAATGGGAGTTCTGCAGAGCTGCGAAGGGCGAGCAGAAGTACATCATCTGCAACGGTGACGAGGGCGATCCCGGTGCCTACATGGACAGGAGCGTGCTGGAGGGCAATCCGCACAGCGTGATAGAGGGGATGATCATAGGAGCCTATGCCATAGGTGCGAGCAAGGGCGTAGCCTATGTGAGAGCCGAGTATCCGCTGGCAGTCCATAACCTCGACATTGCGATCAACCAGGCAAAGGAGCTCGGCTTGCTGGGCGACAACATCCTTGGAAGCGGGTTTGATTTCGAGCTCTGGATTTACAGAGGTGGTGGAGCCTTTGTGTGCGGCGAAGAATCTGCTCTTATCGCATCGATCGAGGGCAGGTCGGGGGAACCGAGACAGCGCCCGCCGTTCCCTGCGCAGTCCGGGCTCTGGGGCTGCCCCACGAATATCAACAATGTGGAGACATGGGCGAACGTTCCCCACATCATAAGCAGGGGGGCTGAGTGGTATGCCAGCATCGGGACCGAGAGCAGCAAGGGCACGAAGATCTTCTCGCTCGTGGGGAAGGTGAACAATACCGGTCTGGTGGAGGTGCCCTTTGGCACAACGCTGAGGACGATCATATTCGAGATCGGTGGGGGCATTCCGGGGGCTCGAAAATTCAAGGCGGTACAGTCCGGAGGACCATCGGGGGGATGCATCCCTGCTGAACATATAGATACCCAGGTCGATTACGCGGAGCTTACCAAGCTGGGCTCGATCATGGGCTCCGGCGGTTTGATCGTCATGGACGAGGACACATGCATGGTCGATGTTGCCAGATACTTCATATCCTTCACCCTGGACGAATCCTGCGGGAAGTGCACGTCGTGCAGGGAAGGCAACGCCCAGATGTTAGAGATGCTGAAGGATATCTGCGATGGCAAAGGCAAGGAGAGCTACCTGCCCATGCTCGAGGAACTGTGTGGGTACATCAAGGAGACCTCGATGTGCGCCCTCGGGGGCACAGCCCCGAACCCTGTGCTCACCACACTGAGATATTTCAGGGACGAATATATGGCTCA
This sequence comes from Thermoplasmatota archaeon, assembly GCA_040753455.1. GTDB lineage: Archaea > Thermoplasmatota > Thermoplasmata > SG8-5 > JACRNV01 > JBFMEL01. Next base: position 69,222 of record JBFMEL010000001.1, read on the forward strand.
CATACAAAGGAAAGAATGCCCTGCCAAGGTGTGCAAAGCCCTGATCTTTTATCAGATTGACCCAGAGAAATGCACTGGATGCGGCATGTGCGCCAAGAAATGCCCGATGGGCGCCATATCAGGGGAGAGGAGGCAGCCACATGTGATAGACAGGGAGATATGCACGAGATGTGGCACGTGCCATGCCACGTGCAAGTTCGATGCCATCCTTGTCAGGACAGGAGGGGGTTGAACATGGTGACTGTAGAGCTCGACGGCACTAAGTTCGATGTCGATGAAGGCATGACCGTCCTCGATGCTGCCAGGAAACACAACATCGAGATCCCCACCCTCTGCTACAACAAGGCGCTCTCTCCTTACGGCGCATGCCGCCTGTGCGTGGTGGAGATACTGAGCGCGAGGGGAGCGCAGTTAGCATCTGCGTGCACGTATCCAGTATCCGAGGGGCTGAGGGTGATCACAAACTCCGAAAAGGTGCAGAAGAGCAGAAGGCTGACGCTCGAACTATTACTAGCGCGCTGCCCGGAGGAGGAAGTGGTAATCAACCTGGCAAAGGAGCATGGGATCAGCGAGACGAGGTTCAAGAAGAAGGACGACAACTGCATCTTCTGCGGACTGTGCGTCAGGATGTGCGAGCGCATGGGGATGCAAGCCATCAATTTCACGGGCAGAGGGATGAACCGCGAGCTCGGCACCCCGTACATGGAGCCGTCCGATGTCTGCATGACCTGCGGTGCATGCGCATTCATATGCCCCACCACTCGTTTCACCCATGCGAAGGCAGAGCGAATAAGCGGCAACAAACCGATACCCATCCCGTCCGAATTCAATGAGAGGATGAATGCCAGACATGCGATCTATGTGCCGTTTCCGCAGGCAGTGCCAAAGATACCGGTGATTGATAAAGAGCGGTGCGTGTATTATCTGACTGGCAACTGCAAGACATGCGAGCGCTTCTGCGAGGCGGGCGCCATCCTGTACGATCAAGAGGATGAGATCAAGGAGCTCGATGTTGGCGCCATCGTCGTAGCCACAGGCTTCGATCTATACGATCCGTCTCAGAAACCAGCATACGGGTATGGAAAGATCAAAAATGTGATCACCGGCATGGAGTTCGAGAGGCTCGTATCCGCCTCTGGTCCCACAGAGGGGCACATCGAGGTAAACGGTAAAGAACCTAAAAAGGTGGTCCTCATCCAGTGCGTGGGATCGAGGGACAAGGAGGGCAACGAGTACTGCTCGCGCGTGTGCTGCATGTACACAGCCAAGCACGCGCATCTCGTGAGGGAGAAGATCCCCGGTGCCAATGTCACGATCTATTATACCGATGTAAGAGCCTTTGGTAAAGGTTTCGAGGAGTTCTACAACAGGGTGAAGGGCGAGGGCGTTGCATACCGCAGAAGGGAGCTGGACGATGCCATCGAGGTCGTGGAGGATGATGGCAGGACCATCGTCAAAGCCCAGGGTCACGAAGATATAGAGGCAGACTTAGTGGTGCTGGCGACCGCGATCGTGCCCAGGACCGATGCGCCGGAGATGGCACGAATACTCAACATATCCCAAGGTGCTGATGGCTTCTTCCTCGAAGCGCACCCCAAGCTCAGACCGCTGGACACAGCCACTGAGGGGATCTTCCTGGCTGGATGCTCCCAGGCGCCCAAGGATGTCCCTGACACGGTCGCGCAGGCGAGCGGTGCAGCCTCACGGGTGTGTGATATCGTTTCGAAGAGAGAGCTGGAAGTCGAGGGCATCATCTCCCATGTGGACGAGAAGATCTGCAGCGGCTGCGGCATATGCGTGGCTGCATGTCCTTTTGACGCCATCAGACTTGAGGAGAGGATCGTGACTGCGGGTGAGGCAGATGCACTATTCGATACTGTTGCAAAAGTAGCGCGGGTCAGCTCTGCGATGTGCAAAGGCTGTGGTGCGTGCGCAGCTGCCTGCCCCAGCGGTGCGATAGATCAACACTGCTTCGAGGCGGAGCAGCTAATGGCAACGCTGCAGTCTCTATTGAGAGAGGCGCATCCTTAGGTTCAACTTTGCTCATACAAGGCTTTCCAATCTCTCTTCGATCTATGTGCCTCGCTCAAACCCTTCCTTCTCACCTTTTGCGATATCGTTATCCTCCCTGGTCCAGCACCTTTTATGCAATCTATGCAGCTCTTCACATCCCCAGTCTCCAGCCATAACTTCGTGCTCGCCGGGCGCATCATATCAAGGTGGTGGGCATCTGATGATGATACGATGTTTAGGCTCCTTTCCCTTAAATATTTTGATCGAATGATCTCTATCTTCTCTACATCCATAATCTCCACGGCATCCAACCTCAGTTCTGCTGGAATGTACCCAAGATGGGATATCACACTGAACCCCTTATCGAGATGGGCCGCAACTGCAATACCATTGAAGTGATGTATCTGGTCCACCAGTGTATCTATCGGGACGCTCAGCGGCATAGAAAGCATCTCTTCCACCTCCCCTGTCACATCACCCTCGGTGTTGAGCTTGAATTGATTTCCAAATCGTTGGGGATCGTTTTTAACCCCCTGCACTAGACCTGGTCTCACAACGGCTTTGCAGAAAGAGGACAGTGCTCTGTTGTCAGGAAAATATCCCAATAGGTGGATCTCCTCAGCGCTCTGAAGCTCGATACCTGGTATGAACAGGATCTCCCTCCCGCCAACAGCTTCACCAAACACCGCAGAATTGAAACCTGAATTATGATCTGTAATCGAAAACACATCAATACCGAGACTGATAATCCTTCTCAAGACCTCATTCGGTCTCATGTGATCCTCAGCGCAAGGTGAAAGCGCTGAGTGGATGTGCAGGTCTGCGGAAAAAGGTCTCAGCCTCATCTGATTCCACATTCATAGAGTTTACCAGAGAGCTGAAATGCGTTCTCGGGACTCTTGAACAATGCGATGCGCTCTTCATCAGCCTTCTCGATCACATGGTCAGGGATATCATGCCCCTCACAAACAACTACTGCTGGGATCCCAGCCATCACCGCAACACCGATCACATTTAAATGGCTCTGTATCGTTATCCATATCGAGTTGGGGCTTGCATTTGCCAATACCTGGCTCAGAAGGTCGCACGTATATCCCTCGACGATCGACACATCATCCTTTATAGGCTGTTTATTTACGTTCTGCAGGTTCAGCCTGAGAATAATCTCAGATAGTTTCATTAGATTCCCCCGCGTAAAATTGTGCACTTCATCCCCTTCAAATACGCCCATGGGGGCGCGTGCTCGGCTGTTCCATACCTCGGTGCAGGATCGTTTTCTGTGATCACCATATGCTCACCGCGTTGGACGATGTGCATCCATCTCTAAATACCTTTTGCAACTTCGCCATAGGGCAGGATGCATAGACATATATATACGGAGGCGTCATCCTCCCCCTGCAATGCGGCTGTGCCACACCGAGCGCGTTGGAGCGAGGTTGAGCCACCTCGCACGGCAAAGGAAAGGATGCGTTAGCAGAGGCACATCCTTGAACCCCGGCTCGCTGCAGCACAAGGAACAATGGTGATATGGGATGAAGATAGAAGAAGTAGCAAGACTGTTGAATGCCACAGTCCATTACATCCCAGAGGGTTATGATGTTGATATTACCTATGCTGGAGCGTCAGACCTGATGAGCGATGTGCTGGCATATGTGGCGCACGACATCTTACAGATCACAGGGTTGCTGAGCCCCCAGGTCATACGAACCGCATCCCTCATGGGGATCTCTGCGGTGCTCTTCACGCGCGGCAAGATCCCGACGCAGGAGATTATCGATGCCGCAAAGGATGCAAAGGTCGCGGTGCTCAGCACGTCTCTGAAGACATTCAGCACCTGCGGGCGTCTTTATTGTGCAGGTATCCACAGCATTGATGGGGACACATATGAAGGAAAGGGGCTCGACTGCCAATAGACGGAAACTGCCTAAATACGAACACTTCGATTGGCTGCTTGTTCATGACATGGCATCGGATTTCATGTCCTCACCCCCTATCACACTGCCGAAAGACGCGACCATGGCTGATGCAAAGGCATTGATGCGCGATCACAGGATCACGGGTATACCCATCGTCGATGAAAAGGATCGGCTGATAGGTCTTGTCACCATGGAAAACATCATTGTCGCCCTTGAAAAGGGGCATGTAGATGAGCCTATTGAAAAGCATATGATAAAAGACGTGATCTACCTGAGGGATGATATGGACGTTGCCACTGTGATAGAATATTTAATGACCTATGGTTATAGAAGGTATCCGGTCATCGACAAAAATAACAAAGTCGTCGGCGTAATCACGAACGGCGATATGGTCCTGCACATACTAGAACGCCTGGGGAACGTATATCTGCATGATAAGCGGCGTGAGGAGATCCTTGCCCCTGGGCGAAGCCTCCTCAACCCAGAAACATTCGTAAGCGAGGAGTGCTTCTCGTATGATATAAATAGCACCGACCTCGACCTTGCAGGTCAGGGGTCCACGCTGTTCAAAAGGTTCTTGCAGCAACAGGGATTCTCCCCCGAGGATACACGACGTGCCAGCATCTCCCTGTATGAAGCGGAGGTCAACGTAGTTCTTCATGCCTATGGTAAGGGAAAGATAAGAGCATACCTGAAGAACGGGCAGGTATTCATGCTGGTCACAGACGCTGGTCCGGGTATAGAGGACATTGAGCTGGCGATGCAGCCCGGGTACACCACTGCCCCAGATGAGGTGCGGGAGCGCGGGTTCGGCGCGGGGATGGGTCTTGATAACATAAGGAAATATACGGATAAGCTGGTCATCCTGTCGAGCAGTGCGGGCACAAAGGTTGAAATGGTCGTAGTCTCAGGTGAGAAACCAGAATCCAAGAAAAAGAGCTGATGTTTCAGAGGTGATCCTAAGTTGAGAACGCTCGTTGATCACATCTTTGAGCTGGTGCAGAACTCCATAAACGCCAAGGCGCAAAAGATCCGTGTCGTTGTGGAAGAGGACGCGCGCAATAATTCGTTCAAGATCGTTATCGAGGATGACGGGCAGGGTATCAAACCAGAACACCTGTCGAGGATTAAGAATGCTTTTTTTACTACACAACCGCACAACAAACGCCGCGTGGGTCTAGGGCTATCATTGATGGACGCAGCGTGTCAGCAGTCAGGAGGGACATTAACTATCGAATCAGAATACAGGCATGGTACGGTTGTCACTGCTGCCATGGAGCACGATCATGTAGATCGCCCGCCTCTCGGCGATCTTCCGGATCTCTTCGCCTCCCTCATCCTCTCCACCCAGGACAACAAGGTGCTGTGGACCTTGGAACATGTGGTGAACGGGCGGGGATACTGCCTGAGGAACCGTGCGACCGCGGACGAACTGAATATCTTATCATATACTGAGCCTGGCGCTCGGGAAAAACTATATCACCTAATCGTCAAGAAAGAGCGCGAATTGCATCACTGATGCCTATCTGCGCGCACCATACTGAAAAAGAACCCGCTGGGCGAGGGGATCCGAGCCTAATGCCCATCCGACCTCCCCCTGCGAAAAAGATCCCATTGGGCAGGCGCGGGGAGATGATCTCCATTCATCAGGCAGCGATAGCGATTTATATCGCAATCCCCATCGGGGCTGCACATGAAAGAAAGGCTCAAGACGCATATCGTTGGCTTGGACAGGAGGATGAGCGGCGGCATCCCCAAGGGACACATCGTCCTCGTCTCCGGCATGCCCGGGACAATGAAATCCTCGGTATGCTACAACATCCTCTACAAGAACGCGCGCGAGAGCAGCAACAGGGGGCTCTATGTTTCGCTGGAGCAGAGCAGGGAGAGCATCTCGGAGCACATGAGCGGTCTCGGCTTCAACCACAGCGAGGTAGAAGACCTGGTGACGATCGTTGACCTCGGCTACCTGCGCAGCTCCCTCGACCTCGAAGGGGAGCAGGATTGGATGTCGGTCTTCAAGATGTACGTCGAGAACCTGAAAGCGAGCTCGGCGTACGATATACTCGTCATAGACTCGCTACCAGTGCTCGAGATGCTGGCTGATGTGCAGAGGCGCAGGCTGGAGCTTTTCCACCTCTTCAATTGGCTTCGAGGCCTCGGGATCACCACGTTCATCATCGCTGAGGCGACCACAGACCTCAACGTCGTCCACGACGAGGACTTCCTGGCAGACGGGATCATCCACCTGCGCACTGAGAAGTACGGGAGCAAAGCCAACCTGTTCTTAGGGATCACGAAGATGCGCGAGGCGAGGCATGACCGTGATTACTTCCCGCTCATCGTGGAGAACGGGGTATTCGAGATAGTCTCTGATTGATCCGGGGGCAGAGGTATTCGCTCTGCCAGTCTCTGCGAGGTTGTATGTATCGGGGCGAGGAGATACCCCCTTTCACTCAGAAGATGTGCTCCCATCGACCTCCTGCATGTCCAGATTGGAGCCTATCCTCGGTATATGCGCACGAGGATATAGACCTCGGGGGGCGGAGTGACCCCCTCCGAGTAGACACAAAGTTAAGCATCATGAAACCGTTGGAGGGGTCATATGTCAGCGAAACGGGCAGTGTCATACTTTGCGGTAGTTAATTATAGGTGATGAGTTATATGGGGTGGCGGTGATTAGTATGGCGCGTCCCCGAGCCCCAAACGAGGCGGTCTGTCAGAATCCGGTTTGTAGGTTTTACCTGAAAAGTAAGGGTAAAGACGTTCGAAGGCAGGGTAGAAATTCTGCTGGTCATCAGCGATTTCAGTGTGGGCATTGTAGATCATACCTTGTCGAGACGGCGAATACTCCCATGTATCATCGTCATATTTCTGAAGACAGTTTGATACGAATTGGAAAGATGCTGATGGAGAAGATGGGTGTCCGTGCAATATCAAGAGTCACGGGGCATACTACTGTTACTATTGGCCGAGTGATAGATGATATAATGCTGCATGCGATGGAGTTCAATTCTCTAATGAAAAAGAGAGCGAAGGTAGGAGATACGGAACTGGATGCGATGTGGACATTCGTTAAAAAAAACAGAAAAAAGTTGACCCGAATGCAGGAGGCTGCGATTTTGAAGGCGATGCATACATCCATAGAAGCGTGAAACGAGACACAGGCTTCATATTGGCTGGTCAGGTCGGAAAGCTGACCCAAGACATCTACGACAAATTCATTGCCCAAACGATGGACAATATGGAATTACCTACGCCTGACAATCCAGTTACATTCTATTCTGATGGCGATGATGGATACAAAACAAGCCTGAAAAAAATGTACGCTCCAACATGTTATAAATTTGGACAACTGATTAAGGTCAAGAAAAATGGCAGACTAAAAAAAGTTGACCGACATTGGGTTGTAGGCGAAGGAGACATCAAACAAATTAATACAACCCAGGTTGAGAATATCCACGGGATTGCAAGAGGCAGCCAAAGTCATCTTGTTCGAAAAACAAAAGGCTTTGCAAAGAAGTCAGGAAGAGTGGTCAAGTTCGATGAATTGTTCAAAGTTTACAGGAACTTCATAAAGACAGATAAAAATGGAAGAACACCCGCAATGAAGGAAGAAGTTTGGACTGTTCCCATAACTTGGGAGACTTTTTTTAGAACACATTATCAGACATAAAGTATATCACTACCCACCCGTCAAGAGGATCAAGGCTGCAGATGGATGGAGCAGTGGAACTACCGCCTCATCGCCTCCTCAGAGAGTTCAATATTCATCCCGACACCGTCGTGTCAGCGCCAATCTGCTGTTATGCTACGCGCTAGTGCACCTCTGTGTAAAAGATACTATACTTCGTTCAAATTACTATGGCGGCGTGATGCATTGAGCGAGTTGGAAAACACCTACAAACAGTCCTTAGAACTGGAGAGAGAAAACCCTGCCCAGGCACTCGCCACTTGTGAACTACCAGCCCGTGAACGGGCTGGCGTCCTGCTTCTTCCACTCCGGCTTGCATCCGAGATGTTCGGATGTAGAGGCTAGAATGTCCACAGGCGTGAGTTCGGGCGGTCCCCGCCCTACCTTCT
>JBFMEL010000002.1:0-37311 GCA_040753455.1 Thermoplasmatota archaeon
GCATCAGGTCATTGCCGGGATGACCGCGCCCTTGGACGCATCAGCCACCGTCATATTCGGTGCCAGGACAGACCCGGACTACGAGGGCAGCATCAGGGTTACGGCGATCGTCACGGGCGTGAAATCGCCCCATTTGCTCGGTCCAGCGCTGGAGGTTGAGGACTGTGCACTGGTGAACCTCCTTGCGCCCGTAACAGCATGAGGATGACCTTCCTCCCCTTTTTTAGGGGTCAGGATTAATCCCCCCTCCTTTTTTTTTATTTGTCAGCCCAGCTATGGCACTCTCCAGGTCCTTGAAGCTCCCGACGAGGATGTCCGCATCCTTGAGCTCTTCCATGGAACCATAGCCCCACAGCACTCCGATCGTGGTGCATCCTACGCCCTTCCCGCAGAGGATGTCATAGCGGGTGTCCCCCACGAAGACCGCGTCCTCGGGCGGCACCCCTATCGCTTGGCATGCTGCGAGCGCTGCGCCCGGCGATGGCTTCCCCTCCTGTAGATCATCTTCCCCTAAGATAGCGCTCAATAGCCTCGACATATCCAGACGATCCAGGATATGCTTTGCGACATATGTTCGGCGCATCGTGAGCACGGCTGCCGGCAGGCGCCGGGTATGCAACCACTCCAGGAAACCCAGCGCCCCCTCGAAGGGTTTCATGTCCAGATGTAATGTAGCCACCTGCAGGTCCCTGTACTCCCTTGCCGCGCGCTCCACGTCCTTTATGCGGAGCGCTAAGATATCGTGCAGTGGGGATCCGATCAGCTCAGTGATCTCGCCCTCTGTGAACAGCGGCGCTCCCCTCGCATCGAGCACAGTGTTCAGGCAGCGGAGAATCGTCGCTCTGGAGTCTATCAAGGTGCCGTCGAGGTCAAGGAGGATTCCTCTCATCTGGAGCAGTATCCCTCTCGCTGGTAAGAGCGTTTCTGTTTAGTCTCTGCGAAGTGGGTTTCTCCAAACAGAGGTGGGCACTCGCAGGAGGGGATTCAAAAGGGGAGTCCTATAGGCAAGGACAGGGGTGCATTGGGAACAAAGCTGACGTAATGGGACGAAAAGAGCCCACGTTAGGATATTTGCTGTCTACTCACCCCTCTATGCACCTCTACCGACTAAGTGATAGTCTCTGCGCTGTCGTGTTTCATACGCTCCTATCTGACCATGTAGGCGGTCAAAGGGAGCACATCTTCTGAGTGAAAAAGAGGTATCTCCTCGCCCCGATATATACAACCTTGCAAGACTATTTAAACCAAAATAGAGATGCAGGTAGAGATCCTATGGCCTCTCAAGGATGTGGTAGAATGGCAGAAAAAAGCAAGTCTTTGATGCTGGCGTTAGTGATGACCGGCGCGATATTTGCAGGATCGCTTGCAGCCGCGGACGTGTTTGGTGGAGAAGGGTCAGCGGCTGGCGGTGGATCTGCTAAAAACCCGGGTATCATCGAGGATGTGGATGACCTGGAGAACATGAGCGTTGTGAATACCCCTGATTATAACGGCATCTCTTCGGTCATGCCAACGGATGATAAGATGGTTGGCCGATCGAACGAGGTGCCTGAGGGGCTTTCCGAGGATGAATGGGGCGCGATACAGGGCTCGATCCAAAAGGCCAGGTACTATCTGACCTGGCACGAGCCTAGCAATGGGTATGTGGCATCGAATCCTGCACACGGCTGGGGCGTCACGTTCAATGGGGGCGGGGTTGTGGTAAACCCCACCTCAGAGGATGGCTGGTCATGGCGTCTTGTCCCGTCAAACTGGGGATACCTGGGCCATATGGTTTCTTTCAATTCCATTCCAGAAGCTGTGGTGGACGACGGTCGTTTGGAGTACAGGTATAGCGAGGAGATTGTGGGCTGGTATGTGAACGACAAAAATGGTATCGAGCACGGGTTCACTATCACTGCACCGCCCCAACCTCGGATAGATGATCCTCTAGTAATCGAGATGAGCCTTGACACCTCCCTCACGCCCAAGATGGTGAGCGATGGGGGGGAGATCGTGTTCCTTGACACATCAGGGGATGCTGTCCTCAGCTACAGCAAGCTCCTGGTCACAGATGCTGCAGGTCGGATCATCCCAGCAAAGATACACCTCTCCGAGCAGCCACAAGCCATAACTATAACTATAGGGGAAGCGAGCGCAGTGTACCCGCTCACCATAGACCTACTTCTCACAAGTGAGGTGAAGAAGCTCACAGCCAGCGACGGCGCGGCCGATGACTGGTTCGGCGTGTCTGTTTCTGTCAGTGGGGACACCATCGCAGTCGGAGCAAACGGTGATGATGTGGGCGCGAACATTAATCAGGGTTCGGCGTATGTCTTTGTGCGGAATCAGGGCGGTGCAGACAACTGGGGCGAGGTGAAGAAGCTCACAGCTAGCGATGGCACAGCCGGTGACCAGTTCGGCATGTTTGTTTCTGTCAGCGGGGACACCATCGCAGTCGGAGCATCCTATGATGATGTGGGCGCGAACACTAATCAGGGTTCGGCATATGTCTTTGTGAGGAATCAGGGCGGAGCGGACAACTGGGGCGAGGTGAAGAAGCTCACAGCGAGTGACGGCGCAGGCATTGACGAGTTCGGCAGGTCTGTTTCTGTGAGTGGAGACACTATCATAGTTGGAGCACCCTATGATAATGTGGGCGCAAACACTGATCAGGGTTCGGCATATGTCTTTGTGAGGAACCGGGGCGGAGCAGACAACTGGGGCGAGGTGAAGAAGCTCACAGCTAGCGACGGCGCGGCCCATAACCGGTTCGGCGAGTCTGTTTCTGTCAGCGGGGACACAATCGTAGTCGGAGCATACTATGATGATGTGGGTCCGAACCCATATCAAGGTTCGGCGTATGTCTTTGTGCGGAACCAGGGTGGAGCAGACAACTGGGGGGAGGTGAAGAAGCTCACAGCCAGCGACGGCGCAGCCGATGACTGGTTCGGTTGGTCTGTTTCTGTCAGCGGGGACACCATCGTAGTCGGAGCCTACGGTGATGATGTGGCTCCGAACACTGATCAGGGTTCGGCATATGTCTTTGTGAGGAACCAGGGCGGAGCAGATAACTGGGGCGAGGTGAAGAAGCTCACAGCCAGCGACGGCGCAACCGATGACCGGTTCGGCGCGTCTGTTTCTGTCAGCGGGGACACCATCGTAGTCGGAGCATACTTTGATGATGTGGGCGCAAACACTGATCAGGGCTCTGCGTACACCTTTATCAGAATAGGGAACACATGGGTGGAGGAGAGCCATCCCACAGCTAGCGATGGTGCAGCCGATGACAACTTCGGCGTGTCTGTTTCTGTCAGCGGAGACGCCATCGTAGTCGGAGCATACTTTGATGATGTGGGCGCGAACCTTAATCAGGGTTCGGCGTATGTCTATTATCTTGAGTATGTGAACAACCCTCCAACGATAACCACAACTGACGTAACCACAGCTACTGAGGACGTACCGTACAGCGTCGATTACAATGCTGCCGATATAGACGGAGATACATTGACTTGGTCTATTTCGTATACAGATACAGATGGCTGGCTTACGATCAATCCGGGCACGGGTGTTTTGTCTGGTACGCCGGATAATAGTGATGTTGGGACTTGGATTGTGAATGTGACGGTGGATGATGGCAACGGAGGCATTGACTGGAGCAACTTCACGCTAGTGATCAAACCAGACACGGACGGCGACGGAGTGCCCGATGATGAGGATGCCTTCCCGAACGACCCTGAGGAGTGGGAGGACACGGACAGCGATGGCGTCGGCGACAATTCGGATGCCTTCCCCGACGACCCTGCTGCTTCCGTGGACACCGATGGCGACGGCAAACCAGATGACTGGAACACTGGATACACTGTGGGCGACTCCACGACCGGACTGGTGCTGGATGACGACGATGACAACGACAGCGTACCAGACGCTGAGGACCCAGACACGCTCGACCCTAATGTCACAGGAAAAGGTGGCTTGAGGGATTACTGGTGGATAATATTGATAATCATCATCGCGGTGATTGTTGCACTCCTACTAGCAATGAAACTGAAGGGCAAGAAGGCGCATGAATCCGCCGTGGAGGAGCCTGCGCCCTTAGCGAAGGAAGAATCGCCACCTGCGGAAGAGCCCGCAGACAATCCTGCACTTCCGTCGCCGAAGCCAGCGGCTCCGATTCCACAACCCGCAAAACCCGCGCCGCCACTCCCGACTGACGAGCGCATCGCCCGACTGAAAAAAGCCTACGATGAAGGCAGAATAACGAAGGAGATGTACGAGAAGAATCTGAAGAGGTTCACGGGAGGAAAATAAATGGGTTTTCATGCAGCGCAGCATAATCCGCGCTCAACCGTGCGCCCCGCTCATCCTGCCAACAACCACCGCCACGCGGGCGCGAGGACGAGGACTTTATTCTAAGTCTTACGAACTGTTTGCTCCACGTCCCTCCAGTCCAGCAGGAGGAACAGGGGCGCAGGGATTGCCCATATATCCCCGAGGTCTTCCAGGAGGGACTTGGTGGCTACCACCCCCTGTTCGATACCCTGCTTCCTCATGAACAGGCGCAGCTCCCGCAGCTCTCTGTCCTGCAGGCGCGCGGAGAACTTCACCTCCACCGGGAGGAGGGCGCGGGGATATCTGACGACGATGTCCACCTCGTTCTTGTGCTCGTCCCGCCAGAAATAGCAATCCGCTAACCTATGCAGGTGATTTCGTATCAGGGATTCTACAAGCGGTCCGACCTCCTCGGGATGTGTAAACACATCGTCGCTCAGTGGGGCTAGGGCTGTTATCAGTCCAGTGTCGGTCAGGTACACTTTCCTCGATGTCCGAACCTGCTTTGCACGGCTCTTTGTGTAATTGTATGAGAAGTCCACCAGATACCCCTGCTCCAGGTAAGAGAGGTATTTGGATATAGTCTTCGGGCTGAGGTTCAGAGTCTGTGCGAGGTTCTGGGCCGTCATGAGCTTAGAACTCTGCCAGGCGAGAATTCGGAGCATCTCGACGAGGGTCTTTGGGCTTTCCACAGGAAAGTAGCGGGTCAGATCTCTCAAGACTGTTTTCTCGATAACATATGTCCAAATGTAATTGCGATGCTTATCCGGCGAAGTGTCACCGATAGCTAGCTCCGGAAATCCTCCATACAACAGGAAACGAGTGAACTCGTGCCAGATCGTCTCCCATATCCCAATAGTCTCTCTCCAAAACTGCTCGATATCTCCAAACTTTACAGGGCGAACGGGCGCTGGCACGTTCACACCCCTGAAAGCCAGGAACTCCCTGAACGACAGCGGCCACACCATGAAGTCATAGGCGCGTCCTGCGAGGCTCTCCCTAGACCTGCGCTTTATCCAGAGACTGGAAGACCCAGTAACCACGAACTTCACATCCGGATGCAGGATGTCGTAATGTCTCTTCAGTATCGCCTGCCAGTAGTCCACGTTCTGGATCTCATCCAAGAAGATGTATTTCCTGTCCCCTCTGCTTCGTACCACCTGGTTTAGGTAATATTCGATAATCTCATCGAGCACATCAGGCTCGGCACCCAGAAGCTCGTCGAAGGAGAAGTATAAAACACTTTTAGGGGATACCCCTGACCCTATAAGATGGGAAAGCAGGATCCTCAGCAAAGTAGTCTTTCCAGTTCTTCGCGGACCGATCAGGCAGAGAATCTGTCTCTCGTCCAGATATTGGAACACGCTTGCTTGAACTTCCCTCGAATAGTGCTCCCATTTCTGAGGTTGTCCGGACCAATGTGGATTGTAGGCGAATATCAAGCGCTCGCAGTTCGGATCCATGACCGCAGGATATGATTTGCAGTATTTATAACTTATTACTTACACTAAAATGCATTTTATAGGAAATATAAAGGGCACTAAACTGCAACGGATCGAGTTTTTTCAGGGGGAAAATAATTGAAGTGATGTCTCCCCGTGGCTCGCTCACGACTCTGCGGACACTTTGTGCCACGCCTCAGCCCTCTGGTAAATTAGCAGGAACCTACGTAATGTCAGATACATCCCAAACTGTCATGCCATCCACTTGGATTTTTTCTTTGTCCGGGACGAACAGCACAGCCTTCACTTCCTTGAGCCTTGAGAGCGCCTGCGCTGCTTTGAAGAGATCCGATTTTGTGACAGCGCCCCACTTGATCTCTATCGCCAGTGCTGGTCTCTTGAACCTGAGCATCAGGATGTCCACATCGAAATCCTTTTCCTCGACCATGACCGCGGTCAACCCCATCCTCTGCGCAAGGAAATCCCTCAAAGAGTCCTCCACAAGCCTCGGCATAAGATCGTCTATTATCCTGGCGATCTCCGCATTCCCCGGCGTGCGCTCGGAGATGTGATACTTCTCATCCGCGTAGTAGAACAGCTTGGCTAAAGGGGAGGCGTGTTTGTAGACGACCCTTTTCTTGCCGTGCACGCGGATCTTCTTTATCAGTCCGAACTCCACCATGTTGCGGAGATACTGGCTCAAAAGGCTCGGGTCGTCCTTCTTTATCAGTTTGTTTGAGAACAAATGGCTGGATATCTCCCCTGACTTCTCCTTGCCGTTCGCTATCGCCCTGAGGATCCCCTCGTACACCGCCGAAACGCTCCGCTCCTCTTCAGTGAAGACCTCGCCAACGAGCGCGGGCACGGTCCTGACCGAACCCAGCACGATCCTAGCTAAGATATCCCTTGGATTCTCTTTTTTCTCGAAATAGTCTATTGCCAGCGGCTCCCTGAGTATGACCGAGAATTCCACGAGCTCTTTCTTGCCGAGGTCGTACTTGGACAGTGCCCTCAGGCAGTCCTCCATGGATATGAGTCCTACAGGGACCTCGGTGAAGAGCCCCAGCAGTGAAGAGCGGCTGGACAACAGGCGCTTGGAAAGGTACAGGGTCGAAGTGATGAGTATCAGCTTCCCTCCCTTCTCTGTCTGGTGCAAGAGATCGAAGAAATCGTCACCGAGGCGCTGGAACTCGTCCACCACCACAGTCTTGTCATCAGCAAGGGCGCGTGTGAGCACCGATAGGAACGCGTCGTAGGTCAGCGTTTTGCCGTCCTTCTTGGAAACTATCCCCCTGTCACGCCTCACGAAGAAGAACTCGTCGTACTCTGCGAACCGCTCCACAAGGAAGGTCTTCCCTGTCTTGCGCCGCCCATAGACGAGGACCCATTTCTTCGACTGGATGATGCGCTTCAGCTCATCGGGTCTTTCTATAATCATGGTTAGTATAATGGTGGTTATAGTAAATAAAGGTTATCCTATGCTCTTCTGAGACAGGGTGCAGGTTTCGATCTCCAGTGCTTCAAGAAGCGGATGGTGGACAAGAGGATGGGTGCTGGCTGAGGAGATGGGGCACATCATCGGTGCGCTCGAAGGCTCATATGAAGTCCTCCAGGGTGGGGGCTTTCGTGGCTCTTTTCACCCCTCCTTCCTTCTTCTCTGCGGTGCCTTTCCGCTCCTTGAACCTTCCGCTGAAGAGTGCTGCCTGCTGTGTGCCGCTCATCAGGTCTTTCACGTCCCAGCCATAGAGGTCTGTCACCCTGGCCAGGGTCATCGCTGTCCTGCGCGCATAGTACTCATAGTCTGGGGTGTAGGTGAAGGGTCTGCCGCTCACGTAGGGCTCGACCTCTTGAGGGGTCTTGCGCCCGTCCACCACGATCCATGAGACCTTCATCCCGGGCACGAACTCGTAGCCCAGCTTCATCAACTTCTTCGCAGCCTGGACTGTCACCTGTGATCCCGCGTCCTTATACGCCTTGAACTCCCGACAGGTGCGTGAGACGACCAGCTTTTCCAGTGCTACCTTGCCCTCTGCGCAGTCGCGCACCGCGCTCTTCGCAGCATCCACAGCGCCCTGCGGATCGTTGCTCAGTATCCTTTCGAATACGATGTCCAAGCTTTCACTCTGATAATCAAAGGCGTCCGTGCGCCTGGTCTCGTACCCCCTCACCACTACGGTCTCCTCTGGCCAGACCACGCGCCCCACGTACCTCTTCTTCACCCCGTGGGAGAACATGGGGTTGAGCAGGCGCTCGAATTCCAGCACGGCTCCTTCCTTAGAGTAGCGCTTGGAGAGCGCTTTTCCGAACTCCACGGAACCGTCCAGGGTCTCCGCTGGCGACTGCACGAAAACAGAATCCGTGTCCCCGTAGACGACCTTCAGACCTTCGCTCTCCAGCTGGGCGATGATCCCTGTGGTGTGCTCCCTGGCGAAGGTGGTGATGCTCTCCCCTATCTTCGGGTTCGTGAAGCGGTAGAACGCGGATGCGAAGACCCCATAGAAGGCGTTCATCAGCGTCTTTATGGCGTTCTGCAGCCCGTCATAGTAGCGGCGTTCTTCCTCGCTCCTCGCAGCGCGCATCTTTGCCTTCGTCTCGTCCCTCCATACCATCAGCTCCCTGAGTATCTTAGGGAGTATCCCTCCATGCACATCGGGTGAGAGGAACCTGACACCGATCGGGCTCTCGATGCTCCCCTCCTTGTCGAGGGTCGTGAAGCAGATGTTCTTCGCGATGATGAGGTTCGGATACATGCTCCTGAAATCCAGCACGATGACCCATGGGTATATGCCGGGTTCGATGCTGTGCACATATCCACCCTCGATCTGCTTCGTGCGCTTCTCGTGCCGCATCATAGGCACGGCAACCCCCTGCCTGTCAGCCTCCCTGATCAGGATGGAGTCTATGAGCGTGGAGGTGCGGCCGTTGAGCACATCGTCCAGCGGCAGCTTTGACACCGTAGCAAGGTCCATGGCTTTCTCGAGCACCGCGATGCGCTCCAGTATCCTGAGGGAGAGCTCGGCGTCCTTGATGCAGTACTCGATCACCCTCTCCCTGCTGCGCGCCCATTCCTCGTCGATGTTCGATGGGTCGATCTCCCCCTTCCCCTCGCCCAGCACCTGCTTTGCCACAGCATCCAGCGTCTCCTGCTTTGGTCTCAGCTCCATCTTCGCGGACCACCAGGCATCGGCAAAGATGCGGCCGTGGGCGCGCCAGAACCGCTCCCCTGCTGATCTCACCTCCCCGCCGTCCCTTGCCAGTCTCAACCCCTTGATCTTGTGATGCTCTGCACGCTTCAGGAGGATCGGGATGTCATAGCCGTCTATGTTGTAGCCTGTGATTATGTCTGGATCTTCCTTGCGCACCAGGGTCTCGAACCACTCGATGATCTCCTTCTCCTCCCCCTCCATATGATAGGTGCGCATCTCGCCGCTTGCATCCTTGACCACTATCCCCAGGGTGAGGATATGCCCGTCCTTGATGCTGTTCTCGATATCGAAGCTCAGGATCTTGAGGGCGGGTTTGAACGCGTCAATGTTCTCAAAACCCTCTGCCTCCACTGTGATCTCCGTGGCATATGAACCATGTTCCACCTCCCTGCCCTTGACGCGCACGCAGCCGCCGAGGTCCATATCATAATAGAACCTCTGGGCAAAGGGTATGTCTGCCGCTAGGAACTCCCGCTCCCTGTACATCTCCCTGTAGCTAGGCACCTTCCAGGGACTGCGCAAGGTGACCTTCGTGCACCTCTTCATCTCCCTGTTCTTGGGGATATGCACCTCCCGGAGATCAAGGATCTCTGGATCGTTCCCCAGGCGCTTCAGGATCCCCTCGCCTGGCTCGACGATATAGAAGTATGGTTTGAAGCCGTGGTAGAGGATGGTGATGCTCCTGCCTTCCCTTGTCCTGCCGAAAAGCTGCACCGTGACATCCTCGTCCTTCGTGTACGAGGCGCTCAGCACCCTGACGTCCCATGTGTCCATCGCCAGCCCCTATGGGGTTCAAGCATCTAAAGCCTTACTGCCGTGCGTGGAGGGTGGTGTATGCACCTTCCACGGTGTCTCACCACCCGCCCGAGCGAGCGGTCCAGAAGTGGTGGGGGGTGTGGTATAGCGAGCGAAAGGTTGCGACACCCACCAGCGATGTTGGCTTGACACATCCCGAGCTTTGCATCGTAGCGAATGCCCAGATATTGGGAACGGGACCACAGGAGCAGTCTGAGGTCCAACGCAAGGACGGGGTCTTAGATTTTATATAGGAGCAGCTCTATAGCGTAGCCTATGAAATGGGCGATTCGGAACAGTCACTTAGGGATGAGCGTTTGAAAGCAAAGGCTGGAGGCATGAATGTATGCCAGTCGCTATAAACGAAATAAAAGCACAATTATCTAGATTAGGGGATTTGAGTTGGGAACAAAATAATTTTAAAAAAGAGTTCGCTTATTTACCTGAAGTTATACAACAAGGGGAAATAATCCAAGCCATTGCAAGCGGTGCCTGGAATGGCAAATTAAGTATTATTGTTGTCACTCAGAGACGGGTATTGTTCATTTATAAAGGCATATTGTACGGATTAGAACAATCTGAATGCCCCATGCGAGAAATTAGTAAAATACATCATAAAATAGGTCTTATAGCTGGTGAGATTCAAATATCTACATCTGGTGGAAATTTATTATTTACTAATATTCCTAAACATAAAGTACCTGGCTTAGTAAGGACCCTTGAGCAACTTATACATGATTCGGAGAAGACGAATATAGTGGCAACACCATCATTTCAATCCTCTACAGCCCCAACGACAGTTCGAGAAAAAGAAACGATAATTAAAGAAATAGTCTATATTAGGTGTAGCCACTGTGGAAGTTTATCTAATCAAACTGATAAGAAATGTTCTAATTGTGGTGCATCACTATAATCGCCAGGTTTGAATTACCCCTCTTTGTGATTGTTGCAAGGAATTCGAAAAATGACTGCCTATAGATCGCGCATGTCAAAAATCTTGATAGGAATGAGTTATTCAAAGTCCTCTTAACTGGAGAAAGGTTATGGCTCATAAAATTACAGTGAAAAAAACTAACAAAGAGGAAACACTACCTGAAATCTCACTGGCTGAACTCAATAGGCACCTGGATGTGCCTGTTGCGCCTGAGAAACCAGATTCAAAAAAGGAGATTATTATTCTCTTCGTCTTAATACTGGTTATCGTCGGTTTGATTGCTATACCTTTATTGATTAACCTATCTGATAACACTGATGGCGAGGGAGGAATCCAACAACCCCAACCTCAGCCGAGTAATGTCCGCTATATTGAAATTGAGGTAAATTACACTGGGCATTGGTCAGGTTCTATTCTGGTGGGAACAGATTATTCAAGTTTTGATAGTTATGGATATCAACGAGCAGGATTAAATCTCACAAAAGGCACTGTTTGTTCTTTCTCAGCTCAAAAAATGGAGGGAGGATATGACAAATTAGAGTTACGAATTTACTCTGATGGTAAACAAATAAAATATGCTTTTACTAATTCAGAATATGGTATAGCAAGTGTTGCGTGGATAGTAGAATAATATTGTAGCCTTCTGAGCTTGTAGAGAACGACCAGCGTAGGGACGCAAAGTTAGAGGGGGATGAGAGCAAGAGCAATCTCCTGTCAAAAAGGCACATCTCCGATACTCCATAGGGGGCGCATTTTTAAATTCACACAGTGATGTGGTTAGCGCATAGGG
This sequence comes from Thermoplasmatota archaeon, assembly GCA_040753455.1. Classification (GTDB taxonomy): domain Archaea; phylum Thermoplasmatota; class Thermoplasmata; order SG8-5; family JACRNV01; genus JBFMEL01. Next base: position 11,479 of record JBFMEL010000002.1, read on the forward strand.
TATTGCGATGGCTGCGATGCACGATGCAGTAGAGAGGCACGGGCAGTTCGCCGTGGCTGTGGCTATAGTCTCAGTTTCCACCTCATCCATACTGATCCGCTGGTCTGCTTCCGGACCCCTGACCATCGCCTTCTACAGGCTGCTGTTCACTACATGTCTCCTGCTACCCTGGGTCGCTGCTCATAACATGGGGGAGATTCGCGCCATCGACCGCGGCACCCTTGCAAGGCTGGCAGGAGTGGGCTTGGTCCTCGCAGCGCACTTCTCGCTCTGGGTGACCTCTCTGGGATACACGAGCGTGGCGAACAGTGTAGTGCTTGTCACGATCCATCCCCTCTTTGTGGCAGCGATATCAAGGATCCTCCTGAGGGAGCACACGGGCAGATGGGCGTTGGCTGGTGGTATGCTGGCATCGGCAGGTGTGGTGGTCATGTTTATAGGGGGCTTCAGCCTGGGAACATGGCTCGGAGACCTCCTCGCCTTGGGAGGAGCGGTCGCCGCGGGAACATACATCGTTGCAGGGAGGTCAGAGCGTAGGAGGATGTCCACTGGTGCATACTGCTTAGGGGTGTATGGGTTCACCACTCTGTTCCTCGCACCCATGGCATACCTTGAGTCAGGGCTGGTGCCAGAGACTCCCGGGGACTGGTATCTATTCCTGGCAATGGCGGCAGTGCCTGGGATCATGGGACACACAATGTACAATTATGCCCTGGGAAGGGTGAGCGCGTTCTTCGTATCCACATCCCTCTTGGGTGAGCCTATCATCTCCTCGGTATTGGCTTGGCTGCTGCTCAGCGAGGTGCCCGGCCCCCTGACGTTCTTGGGCGCGCCCTTAGTGATGATGGGGATCATCCTATCGGCATGCAGAGCAGATCGGGATTGATACTGGCATGTGGGCATTGAGCTATGCATACGATAGATTCCGCGACAAAATATTCCCTTTCCCTGGATAAATAGCCCGAACGTCGTGCCAGTTTTTGCGCAGCATCATGGAAAGGACTCAATGAAATCTCCTTAGAAATGCGTCCTTCAGCGCATCGTAGGTGGCGTTGGTCCTTAAGCCCGTGGGGGAGAGATACGTGCGCTGGGCGGGGGAGTTCCTTACCCCCATTCTCGAGAGCCTCGGCGGATACTCAGACTTTTATATTAGTGCTCTATTATCCTGCCTTCCTCAGTGAGGGACGATGATAAGATACGGACCTGCTGGTATACCGCTCTCGTGCAAGGGAAGGACGCTCCGTGATGGCATCGAGGACGCCCACATCCTTGGACTGAACGCGCTGGAGGTTCAGTTAGTGAGGACGAATGTGATCGAGCGCGTGGCATCGGACGAGGAGGCGGGCTTGAGCCCCAGGGAGATACGCGATGAGCTGATCATAGAGTTTGTGAGGAAGCCCGGTACGAAGGGCGAGGAGCGTTTGTACACGGAGGACGAGATAAAAGGAGGGGACGTGCTGCGGGTCATGTCTCCAGGGATTGCCAAGGACTGGGAGCATCTGAAACAGTTGGGGGTACTGGCGAGGGACCTCGATGTGCAGGTATCGCTTCACTGCCCATACTACATCGATTTCACGAGCGAGGATGACATCACCCGCAGAAGCATCGAGAGCATCAAGTGGGGCGGGCTGTTGACCAAAGGGATGGGTGGTACGATCACCGTCACCCATCTTGGGCTTTATGGGGATCTGTCTAAGAGGTCTGCACTCAACAGGTGTGAGAAGCATCTCCGGGAGATTGCCGCGTGGTACAAGGAGCAGAATATCAGGACTCAGGTGGGGATAGAGACGAGCGGGCGTCAGGAGGTCGCAGGGAGCCCGGAGGAGATCATCAGCCTGGCGAGGAAAGTGCCTGGGTGCATCCCTGTGCTGAACTTTGCCCACATCCATTCAAGGGGGAACGGCTCGCTCAAGACAAAAGAAGACTTTCAGAAGGTCTTCGACGCGGTCGCTCCGCTGGTGAGAAGACATTACCACACTCATTTTTCAGGTGTGGAGCATGAGGGCGGGAACGAGATCCGCTATACCCCCATAAAGAAGGGGGACCTGCGGTTCGAGCCGCTCTCGGAGTGCATCCTCGACAACGACTTCGAGATCACGATCATCTCCGATTCCCCGCTGTTAGAGCATGATGCCATGTACATGAAGGTGATACTGGAGCGCGTGCTGACGCGGCGCGAGGCGAAATACAGGCGCGAGATGGAGAGGAAGAAGAAATGAAAGAGACGCTGAGGTATCTCATAGACTCCCTGGGCAGTGCTGTGGACCAGGTGGATGTGGAGATGGCAGAAGCGCTCGTGAGCCGCCTGCTGGACGCGAAGCGCGTTTTCGTGTACGGTGTGGGGCGCTCGGGTTTGGTCGCCAAGATGCTCGCCGTGCGCCTGGTGCAGCTCGGGATGGACGTGCACTTCGTGGGGGATTCCACGACCCCTATCGTCACTGCCGATGATCTGGTGCTCGTGGTCTCGAGTACGGGGGGCACGATGTCCGCCGTCCAGACCGCGAACATCGCCGGAAGGGTTGGTGCGTGCGTGGTCGGCATAACCTCGAACAGGAATTCCAAGCTGGCGCACGCAGCCGATCTTCTCATCACTATAAAGATCGAGGAGAGCGCAGAGAGACCGATCCATGCTCCGCTGGGCACCCTCTTTGAGATTGCGAGTTTGACATTCCTGGATTCACTCGTCCCCCTTTTAATGTCCCGCCTGGGGCAGGACGAGAGCGCTATGAAGTCAAGGCATGCGATCTGGGTCTGAGGTCCCGTATCTTCTCCATAGGGCCATAGGGGTCCTCGTACTCTTCCCAGAAGACCGCGAATTTCACTGGGATGTAACCTTGCCCATCCAGCTTGAACGCTGCGATCTCCATGGCGATCGGGTCTATCACGATGGCTGAGTGATACGGTTCCGGGAAAAGGGTTCTCTGGGTCTGGATATCGGTAGGGGAGAGGAAGCAGCCGTGTCCGGGGTGCGAGTGGTACCAGCCCACGATCAGGTAGTCCCACCTCAGGTCGTCCAATCTAACAGCCAGGTCATCCAAGCGCTTTCTATCGAACCTCACGCTGACGCTGCTCGCCTCCAATCCGGAGGAGACCACGTCGTTCACAATTGAATATAAATATCCATCAGGAGCTTGGAATGCATCGCCCACCATCAGCCCCATCACTTCCAGCTGCTCATCCCTGTAGGCGATGGCATGGTTCCTGATCTTCTCCTCCGCGCGCTTGGACAGGAAGACCTCTGGTCCCTCGTTATGTGGATGGCGCTTCCGCCACATGTGCTCCGCGCAGAGCCTCGGGGGTTCAGCTTTGGCGATCCCCCTTTTGGACTCACCTATCACCTTAGGCATCCTGCCCCCCTTGCACGATTCTGGGCTTGGCAGCGCTCTCCACGATCACAGGTGGGGCATAGCTGTGCATCCTGAAGTACTCCGCAGCCAGCATACAGCTCTCGCTGCCGTACGGATTGCCGGGGTTCGGGTTCATCAGCAGGGTTTCGATCCCCTTTATAAAAGTGACGAGCGTGGAGTGGAACGCCCAGTCATCGAGCAGTTTGGTGCACACATATCCCCCATCCCTGGGGATCATGATGTTCGGATGAAAGATCGGGCTCTGCCAGCGCACGATCGGTTTTTCATACGGGTAGTGCTCGGTCACGATGATCTTCAGTTTGTGGGTGTAGGCGTGCGTGACGCTCCCTGCCCGCAACACAGGTCCAGGGGACTTGAGGAGGGTCACATCGATCTCCACGGGGAATCTCGAGAAGCTGGAATCCGAGACAGAGATCTCATGGCGGAGTTGCGCCTTGCACATATTCACCTCGTTGCGCACGCGCGCGCTGAGGATGTCTCTGGGCAGTCCCAACCCGAGCACGCCTCCTCAAACTATGCGGGGGGCTATATCCCTCCCTCAGGGTCGGGGATGAGCTCGAGCACGTCTCCATCTCTCACGCCCGCCATCTCAGCCCCAGCCTGCCCGCGCAGTATCCCCTTTCCCCGCCTCAGCACGTATGCGCCAGCGCTCTTGTTCCAGTAAGTGGCTGCACTCTCTATGAGCTCGTCCACCATGTTCGTGGGCTCTATCTCCATGTCTATGGTGTCTCCGGTCTCCGCGTTTCTAATCTTGACCCTCATTGGCATGTCATCGCCTCGATGGATGATGGCACTATATCACATAAACCTTGCGCGCCTCTGCTCCTGTTCACGAGGTAGGGTGATAGTACACTTCTAGCCAGCGTATCGCATTCTTTTTATAGTGCGAAACTTTGGATTAGTAAAGAAATTGCTGGCTCGGCAATTGGATTGATTTAGATTTTTCTTCGGGGTAATATGTGGGTTTGCCTCATTCGGGTTTCTGCCTTTCCTTCTTTCGTATCAGAGCATGGAGAGCATTCCGGCGCCTTCGGTTGTAGAATTCGATTTTGATGTCGTATTCGTCGTGGCTGATGGTTTTTATCCTTTCACATGCATCGAGTACCTTTGACACGTTGTTATCCTTCAATGCGAAAATGGCTACCTCAGGCACGCGGCGTATGAAGCGCTCCCGAACATCAATAAGTATCTCTTCAATCGTGGTTTTATTAATCACCCAGATGGCGTATGGACAGAACCGCAGTATGCTGTTGACGAACGCCTGGAATTGAACTCCCGCCTCTCGGGATTTGTCTTCCTTGATAATCTCCCTGAAATAGGCATAAAGGTAGTCGAAGCCATCGATGTTACCGGGCAAGCCGGCTGGAAGAGGGCTGCTAACGATGTTGTAGAGCTTCGTTAGTGGATATCCAAACCCTTCAATGAAATCTTCGTACATCTTTTGGGCTTTCTTTGGATTGGTCTGATCCAGGTACTTAATACAAAGCGCCACCCTAAGGGCGCCTAGCGTTTTAGAATCTAAGTATGGCTGCATCTCTTTGAGCTTCGCTTTTATCTCCTTTGGCAACTTGGTGAGCTCTATTTCATTCTGGGTGATATCCGTCCGTGAGATGATGCCATTCCTGGCAATGAATGATGCAAGCCTCTCCTTGAAACTCTTCTTGTAGGGCGTTATCTCGATGGGTTTTTTGTCAGATGGCATGACTGTCAAGCGTCGATTTTGTTAAGGTGTACGGCGAAGCAAGTTGGGTTGTCGCAGTAGAACTCCAGCGACCCCTTGACGACGTTGCCCAGGGTGTCCTTGGATACTATCTTGCCACAGCCGGGGCATACGGCGGGGCTCTTGTCAACGAGTATGGTGCCCTCTGCGTTGACCTCCGCTCCGACCCCCTCGATAATCTCTACCGCCTGGTCTTTCTTGAACGTTACGAACTTCAGCGCATCACCCATAGCGCATCCCCTTGCCTATCTCCCGGCCCTCCAACCAGGCCGTCCTCCTGCTTCATAGCATCCACCGTCTGTTATGCAGGTTGCATATAGACAATCCTGTACTTAAGCGTTGCCCCGGTGTTGTCGCCGCTGTACGATCAGGGGCCCTCGTGAGCACTTGCGCTAGGGGCGTAGTCCCCGGGGATTATAGCATCACCTGTAAATACAAATGCCATGAGGGTCCTCATTATCTGCCTGATCTTTCTACACATCGTTGCGCGCTGGTCATCTGCTCACGATGTGGGTTGATGATACAATGGAGCTCTCGAAATCCCATTGCAGAGGTTTACTCCTCACCTGCGTTATGAGCACAGTATTCGCATATGTTGCCGAGGGTCGGCTGGGAGGTCATTCCCTTGACGCCCACCCAGGAAGGGCAGCGTCCATGCTCGTAGGGCTGCATGCCCAGCTTGCAACTCATGGTATCCGATGGGTGATGGCGCCGTGGTATATGAACATTGACACTCACATCATTCCATTCTCCTTTGCCAGGCGCTCGGCTTCGATCACCATCTGCTCGATCTGATCCATCCCTCCCTCCCAGAACTTCGGGTCTGAGATATCGAGACCGAGGCGCGCCACCAGCTCTTTGGGGGAGGCAGAGCCCCCTGCCCCGAGGAGTGCTATGTATTTGTCCACGAACCCGCTGCCCTCCTTCTGGTATTGCGCATACAGTGCTAACACCAGCAGCTCCCCGAAGGCATAGGCATAGGTGTAGAAGTGATAGTGGAAGAAGTGCAGGACGTATATCCACCACCAGGCATATTCCTCTGTCATGACCACCGAGCCATTGAACATTCTCTGATTCTCCTCTTTCCACATCTGGTTGATCGCCTCTGTGCCCTGCTCCCCTTTGGTTCTTCGGGCTTCGTGCACGCGGCGCTCGAACTGCGTCATCATCACCTGTCTGAACACAGTGGCAAAGGTGTCCTCGATCTTGCTGCAGAGGAGCGCGAGCTTCACCCTGGGATCCATCTGCTCTGCCAGCAGTTTGTGGAAGACGAGCATCTCCCCGAAGACGCTGGCGGTCTCTGCGGTGGTGAGCGAGGTGTGCATCTGCAGGAAGCCCTGCTTCCTTGCCAGGTACTGGTGGATGCCGTGTCCGAGCTCGTGAGCCATCGTCATCACGTCTCTAATGTTGTCCGTGTGGTTCAGCTTGATGTAAGGGTGGAGATCAGGGGTGGTGGAGGCACTGAACGCCCCTCCTTCCTTCCCAGGGCGGATCTCGGCATCGATCCAGTGCTTTTCAAAGAACTCCGCAGCCACTGCGTGCATCTTAGGCGAGAACGCAAGGTACGTGTCGAGCACGATCCTCTTGGACGCTAGATAATCACAGGTCGGCATTGTGATACCGACCGGGGCATACCTGTCGTAGTCGTACAGCACCCTGAGCCGCAGCAGTCGGCGCTTGAGCGCGTAGTATCGTGCTACTAGGTCCATCTTACTGTTCACGACCCTCAGCAGTGTCTCGACCACCTCATCCTCCACCTCGTTGGTGAGGTTGCGCTCGCTCATCATGTCAGGATATTTTCGCAGGCGATCCTCCATTGCATGGTCCTGGACGATGATGTTCAGGATGTATGTGATGCTTCTAGCGTTTTCTTTCATCCCCTTCGTCACCGCTTTCCACGCAGCGCGGCGCTTCTTCCTGTCTGGATCATACAGAAGAGCGAGCGCGGCATCCAGGGGGACAGCCTTCTTCTTGCCCTCCATCCTCAGCTCGTACTGTGTGCGGTTCAGCACCTCGTCGAAGAGGCGCACGAACGCCTTCTTGCCTGTGTTAGCCATCACTTCCAGCATCTGCTCCTCCGGCTCGCTCAGCTTGTGAGGCTTGAACCTGCGCTCTGCTTCCAAGTAGTGGCGGTAGTGAGCGAGGAGATCTGACTCGATCGATCTCCGGGCTTTCTCGTCGTCGAGAGCGCACCACTCAAGCTCGAAGAAGAGCAGGTGTTTCCTGAGTTCTGAGAACTGCTCCTGCGCTCTTGCAAGGAGGGCTCCATGCTCCTGCCTGCTGGTGTCAGAGGCGAAGAGGAGCTCGGCATAGATGAGGGGCTTGTATCCTCTGATATATGTATCTTCGTATTCCTGGAGAGCGCCGAGCATCTCCTCGGGACTCAGCCCTGCGATTATTCGCCCCTTGTACCTTGCCTTGAACCCCTGGGCATCTGCGAGTGCTCCCTTCATCTCCGCATCCAACCTGGGATCGTCGTAGCCCTCGAAAAGGTCCTCTAACCTCCATCTCACGCCGTCCGCGCTGCTGCGCTTCTCGATCATCTGCATCGCCTGAGGGTAAGCTATTGCCCTATTTCTCCTTTTGCTGTGCGCTATTCTCCTAAAGGTGTAGGCGCTTCCCACACTGCCCAAACTGTGTATCGGCAACCGCTCATCTCAGGAAGGACAGCGGGTTCGTGTCCAGCCTCACCACCGCCCTCTCTGCGCCCTGATCCACCTCCACGAAGAGCAGCCCTTTCTTTCTGCGTCTCATCACGGGCATCACGCCGTCCCTGCGCAGGAGTGACAGCATGCTCTGTTTAAACCCATCAGCCCTCTCTGCGTAGAAGCGGATCATCGCCTCCAGTTCCATGGACTGGGTGTAATATGTTTCCCCGCGAGCTCGCTGTGCCTCCACGAATCCATGGGCTTCCAGGCGCCTCATCACGAGGGCTGCCGCCTGCTGTGATATTTTCATCTCTTGGATGGCTGCACTCTGCCTTACCTTGCCAACCCTCACCACCATGAGGAGCGCCTGTCTTGCCTTCTCCTCTGCTAACAGCGCGAACCGCTCGCGGTCCGATGGAGCGATCATCTCCAGCACGAAGTAGCGCTGCGAGCGCCCGTATGCGAAGCTGTTGAGATACTCCATCTCCCCAAGGAGGCGCAGGTGCCGTGCAGCAGACGGTGCGCTCAACCCCACTGCCCTGCCTGTCACGCGCTGGGAGCTGCAGGGGCGCATGGTGAGATGAGAAAATATCTCCATTCTATCTCTGGACATGAGCAGCGATCTTTTCCCCTCTCCCCTGGTCACAGCCCTCTTGAAGAGATGGTCATGTCCAAACGCTGTCCTGAGCGCAGTGCCGAGGGTTCTTTTCTTCATTCCACTACCCTTCGTCCGATCTCCTCGAAGGCTTGCTCGACATTCAGCCCTGTCTTGGCGCTGGTGAGGTAGTAGGGCATGCCGAGCCTGCGCGAGATCTTGTCTATGGCATCCTCCCCGAAATCGTACTGCTCCACGAGATCAGCCTTGTTCACCACCAGCACCATTGGAATCTCCCCTGCCTCCTCCTTCATCGCCTCGACCCAGCTGCGCAGGCTCAGCATCGTGGATTCCCTCGTGAAGTCGCAGACCACCAGTGCCCCTGAGGCTCCTTGATAATACAATCTGTGAACGCTCTCGAACCTCACCTGTCCTGCGATATCATGGATCATCATCGTCAGGTGCACGGGCGTGCCCTCCCTCTTTCTGGTCTCGAGCACCTTCTTCGTCACCTTCGCGCCTATGGTCTCCAGGTACTTGTCCCGAAAATCATCGTACACGTACCTGCGGATGAGCGAGGTCTTGCCCACTGCTCCATCGCCCACCATACAGACCTTTTTGATGATGCCGCGCATGCGCCTCGATCGCCGATATGCGAGATCCATATATAAATTCCAGGGTTCACTGCGCCATGAGGTCACAGGAGCCTTTTCTCCCCTTCGATCCTCTTGATCTCAGTGATGTCCTGTGTCACCTCTAAGCAGCCGATGTACTCGCCCTTCCTGCGCACCGCGAAGTACCTGATATGTATCAGCCGTCCCTTCATCTCCAGCCAGAACTCAGCGACATCGCGCTTGCCGCTCCTGAACTCCCCCAGTATCTGATTCACCAGATGCACGCTCTTCTGCGGATGACAGTTCTGGACCTTGCGTCCTATCACGGCTTTGGTCCTGGGAAAGATCCGCTCCTTGGACTGGTTGAAGTACCTCACCGTGTCCTCGCTGTCCACGAAGGTGATGTCCACAGGCAGGGTATCGAGCAGCGCCTCCACCTCTTCCTTTGAAAGGGCACCGGTTTCCATCCGCACCGCCCCTTCCTGAGCAGCATCACCCCTTTCCTTTTCATACCTGGGCTGCTCGGGTGTGAAGCAGCAGTATCCGATCTCATCGAACCCTTCTCTGATCTCCCTCCATTCATGTGCTGGGATGACCTGCAGCGCCGTTGGGAAGAGGATCTTGTTCTCCTTCGTGAAGTGGCTCGAGAGGCTCTCTGACAGGCTGATGGCAATCTCCCGCAGCGTTTTCGAGATCTCGCTTCGTGCCCTTTGCTCCCCGACCAGCTGATACAAGGACTTCTTCACCAGCCGTATGCTGTCGTGCTCCATCCACATGATCTTTGGGGGCTGCGTCACCCCATGCCTCTCCAGGTATGGGAAGAGCACGTTCTCCTCGCGCAGGTAATGGCTCTCAGATTCCTTGAAATGTTCCACTATGTGGGCGAGGTGATCCGCGTCATAGTCCTCCCCTTTTGCGAGCTCCTGGAGCTTGGCTGCGAACTCCAGCATGATCCTGTGCTCCTCCATAAGGGTGTGAACTGGGTGTCCTGGGGGAGCCAGTGCTGTCTCCTTTTCGAGCGCCTCCTTGAACAGCGATAGATGAACGTCGCACAGGCTGCGAATCTCCTCCGCAGGCAGCCCTTCATTGATCAGCTCCTCCTCGATCCTTGCTATGTCCGCAGGGGTGGCGTCCTTCACCACCTCCTTGAACTCTGCCTTCACCTTCTCGATGCTGGCACCCTCGTGCAGCATCCTAATCATCCTCTTCATCGCCTCTTTCTTATCAGGCATGCCGCTCATTCTGCGACCTCCATGTTGTGAGGTATTCTATCCCCCCATATATCTCTTTCACCTCACAATCTTAGGGTGCGCAGGAATCCGCGCATGACCTCAGCAGTCAGTTGAATGGAATGGATCTCCACGTGCTCCTCATCTGTGTGCCATCCACCGCCCTTTGGACCATAGATGAGGGTTGGCATCCTTGCACCCAGGGCGTTGTAGTCCCCCACGGACGCGGCATAGCCCTCCTCAGCGCCCGACAGCGTTAAAAACCGCTTCACGAGCGCGCTCTTACTCGTGATATACGCTTCAAGGAACGGTGTGGGGCGCGGCATCCATCTGAGTGCGTAGCGCAATCCAGCGCCTGAGAGGCACTGCTGCACCTCCTTCCATACATCCTCCTTCGATTCTCCAGGTACCACGTGCCTATCGAGCCTGATCATGCACTCGCCTGGGACGGTCAGGCTATCACCACCACCCTCGATCTTCAGTATGCATTTCGAGCCTTCGCCCAGCAGCCTGTGCCTCCTCGGCTTCAAACCCCTGAGCCTTTCGATAACTCTTCCAGCCTCCTCGATCGCATTGATCCCTTCCTCGGGTCTGGCTCCATGCGCGGCCCTGCCATGAACCACGATCTCGAGCACGTACCTTCCCCTGGCACCCAAGAGGGCTTTTGCGCCTGTGGGCTCCAGGACGATGCAGAGGTCATGTCTGGGATCGTCCTCCAAGTACCTGAACACACCCCTGCATTGCCCCTCCTCGTCCGCAGTGGCAAGGAAGGCGATCGGGAGCGCATCTACATGCTCATTGTAGAGCGCGATAGCGCATGCCAGCCCTGCCTTCATGTCCGCAGCCCCCAGACCATGGAGGCGATCGTGCACCACCAGCGGCGTGAACGGGTCGCGCTCGCAACCCTGGGTAGGCGGCACGGTGTCCATGTGCCCGCATAAGAGCAAGCCCGCTCGCTCGCTCCATCCTCTGGCGAGCACGTTGGGACCTGCACCTTCCACATGCTGCATCTCCACACTCCCCTTGAGCTTCGAGGCGATGAACTCTGCTATTTCATCCTCGTGACCGCATATGCTTGGGATCTGGATGAGGCGCTTGGTCAGCTCAAGGAGGTCCGTGGGCATTGCGCACCCTCTCTATGATCTGCCAGAACTCCCTCTCGCTCACGGAGCCGTTCTCCTCGCCCAGCGCCTTGATCTCTGAGAGGACAGCATCCATCTCCTGGGTGGGAAGAGAGAGCCCATGCTCCTCTATCTGCCGGAGCACCAGCGCGCGCCCCGTGTGCTTCCCCATGAGGAGCCTTCGCCTGTTGCCCACTATCCCCGGGGCGACCGGTTCATAGGTGAGCGGGCAGCGCAGCACCGCCCCCACGTGTATCCCTGATTCATGGGCAAAGGCGTTCTCCCCCACCAGGGGCTTCGTGGGCGGCACAGGTATCCTGGAGATCCTGGATACAAGCTCGGAGAGGGCGCACATCTTCGAAAGCTCTATGCCATGCACAGCGCCCATCACGAAGGAGGAGGCAAAGGCGAATTCTGCCAATGAGAGGTTGCCAGCGCGCTCCCCGATGCCGTTCACGGTCGTGGCGAACGCGGTCGCGCCAGCTCCGAGGGCATTGAGGGCGTTGGCGAGTGCAAGCCCAAGGTCGTTATGCAGGTGCACTGAGATCGGCTTCGAGGTGCATCGCCGCACCTCACTGACAAGATAGGCAACAGCCTCAGGGGTGGCGCAGCCCACGGTGTCTGTGAGCCCTATCCGCTCCGCGCCCAAACCATCTGCCACCTTAGCGAGCTCGATGAGCAGGTCCAGCCGGCTGCGGGTGCTGTCCTCGGTGCTGAAGCTGTACCTCACCCCACGCTCCCTCGCGTATTCCATAGCCTCCACAGAGCGCTGGATCACCTCCTCCCTGCTCCAGCCGTACTTGTGCTTCATGTGAAGATCCGATGTGGCTACGAACAGCAGCGCCATATCCACGTCGCAGTCTGCGCATCTATCTACGTCCTCCATGCACACCCTGCAGAGCGCCAGCACCTTAGCGCCAGTTCTCATCCCTGCGATCGTCTTGACTGCGCTCGCCTCGCGCTCGGACACAGCAGGAAACCCTGCCTCGATCTCCGGGAGACCAGCATCGCACAGCGCCTGGGCGATCTTCACCTTGTCTTCCAGGGAGAAGGAGAGCCCGGGCATCTGCTCCCCATCGCGCAGCGTGGTGTCGTATACCGTGATCCTCTGCCCTTTCTGGCGATCCCCGATGGAGAGGGTGTTGTACGGACTGAGGCATGCATCCTGCACGAAGGAGCATATCTTGGGAGGTATAAGAGGGATGTGCTCGGTAACTACCCCAGCATCTCCTTCGCCTGCTCGGCGCTCGTGTCGATCGCCCTCAGGAGGTACTCCAGGCTCTTGCGCTTGATCATCCTCCATGTGGTCTGGTCCAGGAACTTCTCCATCACCACGGGCGCGCGCATGTAGTATCCGATCCCGAACTCCGAGAGATAGAGGGGGGCGTTCTCCTCATCGAGCTCTGTGGCGCGGTTGTAGCACTCCTCAGCCTCGCTGAACCATCCCATCTCGAGGCAGAAGGAGCCCATGGTGGTCAGGTAAAAGGTGTTCTGAGGGTCCAGCTCCACAGCCTTCTTGTACCATGCTAGGATATCCTCTGCAGGGGTCCTCGGGATCCCGAGCGCAGCCTCCGCCTTTCCAAAGTATGCCCTCGCTGCGTTGGGATCGCTCTTCAGCGCTTTATCGAAGCACTGCATCGCGCCTTGGAAGTCCTGCTTGGCCAGCAGTGCCTCGCCCCCCGCCAGCTCCTCCTCGATGCTGTCCATAGGATCGCACGTGCATGACGACCTAAGATTAAAGTTTTCGGCAGGGATGGCTTGAGAATGCGAACCTTTAAGCATGTTGGGCATATTCTCCCATCCCCGTGATGCTATGAAGTACGTTATCGTCACGGGCGGAGTGATGTCTGGCTTAGGGAAGGGCATCACGGCTGCATCCATAGGGTTGCTGCTGCAGGCGCGCGGCTACTCTGTGTCTGCGATCAAGATCGACCCATACCTGAACTGCGATGCGGGGACGATGAACCCGTACCAGCACGGCGAGGTCTATGTGCTTGAAGATGGAGGAGAGGTAGACCTGGACCTGGGGACATACGAGCGCTTCCTCTCTGCCACGCTGACGAGCGAGCACAACATCACCACAGGCAAGGTCTACAAGGCTGTGATCGAGAAAGAGCGCAGGGGGGAGTACCTGGGCAGGACCGTGCAGATCATCCCGCACATCACGAACGAGATCAAGACGAGGATACAGCAGGTGGGTGAGGGGGCGGATATCCTCCTCGTCGAGATCGGCGGCACGGTGGGGGATATAGAGTCCATGCCCTTTCTGGAGGCAGTGAGGCAGCTGCGAAGGGAGACAGGGGGCGAGGGGAACACGGTCTTCGTGCACACCACCCTGGTGGTGGAAATGGGGGTGGTGAAGGAGCAGAAGACGAAGCCCACACAGCATTCAGTGGGGAAGCTCCGGGAGGCTGGGATCGTCCCGGATGCGATCGTTGCCCGCGCTGCAAGACCTTTGGAGTACGAGATCAAGCGCAAGATATCGCTCTTCTGCGACGTGCCCCTGGAGGCTGTGATCAGCGCCCCGGATGTCAAGTCGATATACTTCGTGCCGCTCATCCTCGAAGAGCAGGGGCTCACAGACTATCTCCTCAGGCGCCTGCAGCTCCCGCAGCAGGAGGGGAGGATAGACAGATGGCGGGCATTCACAGCCAAACTCTCCCAGCCAAAGACCAAGGTGAAGATCGCGCTCGTGGGCAAGTACACCGGGCTGATGGACTCGTACCTGAGCCACATCGAGGCGTTCAGGCACGCGGGCGCTGCCGAGGAGGCAGAGGTGGAGCTGCTCTGGGTGGACAGCGAGGGGATAGAGAAGAACGGGATACCCGATGCCCTGAGAAAGGCTGATGGGATCATAGTGCCCGGCGGCTTCGGGGACAGGGGGATCGAGGGGAAGATCGCAGCGATCAGGTATGCCAGGGAGAACCGCGTGCCGTTCCAGGGCACATGTCTGGGCTTCCAGCTGGCGACGATCGAATACAGCAGATCTGTGCTGAATCTGAGCAATGCAAACAGCAGCGAGTTCAACCCGCGCACTCCACACCCTGTCATAGATCTGCTGCCTGAGCAGCGCGGCGTGAAGGATATGGGCGCAACGATGCGCCTGGGCTCCCATGAGATCATTGTGAAGGAGGGCTCGCTGGCTCACAAGCTCTACGGCGCACTGCGCATCCATGAGCGCCACAGGCACAGATACGAGGTCAATCCCAGCTATGTGCAGCGCCTGGAGGCAGCAGGGCTGAGATACACAGGGCGCTCGAACGATGGCCTGAGGATGGAGATTCTGGAGATCAGCGATCATCCATACTTCATAGCCTCGCAGTTCCATCCCGAATTCAAGTCCAGACCCAATGCCCCCTCCCCTCTGCATCACGGACTGGTCAGGGCAGCGCTGGAGCGTTAGGAGATCCTCTTCGCATACTCGAAGATATCCCCGGCACTTAGGATATCCCGCTGCACCCTGGGCATGGGGAGGATGCTGCCCGCCCTCTCCTTCCCCTTGAGGATCGCGCAGGCATCGGCGTCCACGAGGATCATATCCCCCCTCTTTACCTTTGAGGGTTCAAGGCTCTCCAGCACTAGGATGGGGAAGCCAGAGTTGATCGCGTTGCGCTTGTATATCGCGCCGTATGAATGTGAAAGAATGCAGCCGATCCCGAGGGAGCGGAAGCAGTCCACAGCCTGCTGCCTCGATGATCCAGAGCCGAAGTTGCGCCCTGCGATCACGATATCCCCTGCCTTCGCCTCAGAAGCGAACTGCTCGTAGCCCTTCAGGTTCCCCAGCGCATACTGCCCCATCTGCGATATCTCTGTGATCGCCAGGTGGCTGTTGTGGTAGATCATGTCTGTGTCGATGTCGTCTATGAGCGCTCCGTGCCTTTCGAGGAGCCATGCCCTGCCCTCCCATCGCATCACACCACCTCCTCCATCGTGGCGATCCTGCCCAGGAGCGCGGAGGCTGCAGCGGTCTCAGGGGACGCAAGGTATGTGTAGCCATCTCCCTGCTTTCCCGCGAAGTTTCTGTTGGAGGTCGAGACCTGAACCTCGTCCTTGCCGGTCATCCCTATCTGACCTGAGGCGCAGCCCCCGCAGCCTGGATTCGATACAAGGAAGCCTGCGTCCACAAGGGCTTCGATCCATCCCTCCTTCAGAAGACGCTTGTATCCCTTCATCGTTGCCGGAACTACGGAAGCCAGCACCCCATCCCTCACCTTTCTGCCCTTCACGAGCCCCGCCACCCTCGATATATCCTCGTACGTGCCGTTCGTGCATGATCCTATGAAGACCGAGTCCACCCTCACATGCCTCAGGGTCTCGACATCCACAACAGCATCGGGTCTCGGAGGCTTGGCGATCTGCGGCTTCAACTCCGAGATATCTATCGAGCCCTCTTTGGCGTAGCGGGCGTCAGGGTCTGCGCTGATGCCCTCCACGGAGGGCATGAAAGCAGTGATCGCCCCCATCTCCGTCGCCATCGAGGCTAAGGTGATGCGCCCTGGCAGATCCAGCGCCTCTATCGCCTCTCCATAGAACTCCACAGCCATTCCCAGCGCGCCCTTCGTGCCCAGCGTCCCGCAGACCTTCAGGGTGAGATCCTTGGCACTGCACACACTCGGCAGGCTCCCATGGATAGGCACCCTCATCGTCTCTGGCACCTCGAACCATGTCTTCCCTGCCTTGAACACGAATGCGATGTCCTGGTCCCCCATCCCCTGACCGAACGCGCCCACTGCTCCAAGGATGTTCAGGTGGGAATCTGTGCCCACCACCGTGCTTCCCGGGCGTGCGATGCCCTCCTCGATCATCACATGGGAACCGATGCCAGCGTTGCAGTCATAGACCCTGATCCCATGCTCTCTGGCGAACCTTCGGCACAGCTGCTGGTTCGTGGCATAGGCGATGGTATTCGCAGGGGCGTTGCAGTCGAAGGTGAAGAAGGTCTTCGACGGGTCATGCACCCTTGCCCCAGGATAATGATGCTGAAAGTGCTTCACCACGCTCGCGCCGCCGAAGTCCCTCGCGCTGCGCACGTCTATGTCGATCCAGACGATTTTACCAGGTGCGACTTCTTCCTCTGTGTGCGCCTGCAGTATCTTCTCTACCATCGTCTGAGGCATAGCAACACCGAGGACGCATCACCTCGCACATAATTAACCTATGGGACGGGCAGCCGAGGTCTCCTGGGCAAGGGACGTATCACCTCGCACATAATTAGCCAATGGGATGGCTTTTTCTACTCAAACAGGGATGCATGGACGATGTGGCGCGAGATCGCAGCCATAGGAAGGCAAATGGTGGCGCTGGGGATTACGCACTCCACGATGGGGAACATCAGCGCGCGAGTAGGGGATATGATGCTCATCACCCGAAAGGGCGCGGACCTCGGGAAGATACGTGAGGATAGCGTGCTCCACATCCCGATAAATGGAACGGAGAAGCACGAGTGCGCCTCCGTGGAGGCACCTGTGCACAGGAGGATATACCAGCTCACGGATGCAAAGGCAGTGGTTCACGCACATCCGGCGCATGCAGTCGCACTCTCGATCTCGATGCGCGGGCAGATCAAGCCGTTGGACATCGAAGGGGCGCTCTACCTGGGCGAGGTTCCTGTGACCGCGGGGGAACCAGGCTCCGAAACGCTCGCGGAGAATGTTGCCCTCGCGCTCAAGGCGAGACCGGCGGTGATCGTGAGGGGGCATGGAGCGTTCACAAAGGGCTCGGACCTGGCGAGCGCCTTTAACCTCCAGGTGCTGCTGGAGCACTCCTGCAGGGTGAGATGGCTGACCGCCACCCTCCGGCGATAGCCACTATCCCTCTTCCAGCATCTCCCTCGGCGCGCGCGCGAAGATCTCCAATGCCTCCGCCTCCATGAAGTGGAGCTTGCCCGGGATCACAATGGAGTGCGGCGGAGGACCGAAATCCTCCCCTCTCATCCCTGCAAGATCCCCTGCCCTCAGCAGGGCATCTGGAGCGCATGCCCTTGCCACGACGCATACCAACCTCTCAGGCACAAAGATACCGCCCCTTCTGCTCCTCTCCACCTCCACCAGAATATCGAATCCCTCCCCCGCGCTCATCCACCTTCCCTGCTCCGCCTGCACGTCAAGGAGAAGGAGGCTGTGCATCCCCATCTCTAAGTTCGAGCGCACGACATCGTAGAAGCTGGTGGGCCTGTAGTGCTCAGCCCAGAAGGGTACCGTGGCTACCCTGCCGAACTTGTAGTGCTGCAGCCCGAGCAGCGAAGGGACAGCAGTGAGCGCCGAGACTCCGGGCACCACCCATGTGCGAATCCCGAGCCTCTCAGCCCTCAGGCGCATATCTATGTGCGTCGTGGCGCTCATCGGGTCCCCTGGGATCAAAAGCCCCACCTCCTTATCCTTCGCAGCATCGAGGATCGCCGCGCCATCCTCGACCGCAGACCTGCTCAGCATCTCTATCCCTTTGCCATAGAGAGATTCCATCCGCTGGGCATCCGCCCCTGGCATCAGGGAGGTGTACGTCTCCATGAAGAGCAGGTCGCACTCCTTGGCAGCCTCAAGCCCCTGAAGGGCGATCCCGCGCTCGTCATGCAGTCCCATGCCTATGAAGATCAGCTTTCCCATGCGAGCCCTGAGTGCACGGAGGAGTAAAAAAAGATTTGCGCACGGCAGGGACGCAGAGAACTCGCAGTACGATGCCCATGCAGCGCTAAAAATCAAGGACGCCGCATCGCATTCCTCGGATGCGCAGCAGTCATCAGCAAGGCTCACATATATTATGATCGTTACTATAGAATTATAATTATAATTAATTTAATATATTTATACAAATATGATAATCACTCGTGCAGACCGATCGTCGAGAGGGCAAAGATTATAAACGATAACAGCATTACCCTTGGCGAGGCAAAGACCTCATGGAGGTATCAAATGCCACCGAAGAAGAAAAAGGCAAAGAAGACCACAAAGAAGAAAACCAAAAAGAGATAGTGCGGCTCGAATGAGCTGGCAAGGGGGAGTCATTCACTATTTTTAGGATCAACGCATCCATGAGTGCATGGGGTCATGTGCCGAGGCTGAGATTGCTTATAGCCTCGAGATGCTGCCGTGTTTTGCATATGCTCTCACCAAAGCAGGGCACAACTACTGCTCGATGTGCTGCTCGCGCTATGAGCGGAGAGGACATACGGAACAGCGATCATATCCGCTGCCAATAATCTTTTTATCGCCAACCATGATATCTCTTCGATGGATTATCACGATGCCCTGCGGTACATCTACGGGCTTCAATATCTAGGGGTGAAGTTCGGGCTGGAGAACACGCTCGAGCTCCTGCGCCGTCTGGGCAATCCCCACCAGAGGTACATGAGCGTGCATGTGGCAGGCACCAACGGCAAGGGCTCTGTGTGCGCCTTCATCGAACGTGTGTTGCGGGAGGCTGGGTTTCGCACAGGGCTCTACACCTCTCCGCACCTCATCGATTACACGGAGCGCATGCAGGTCAACGGAGTACCAGCAGGAAGGGAGGAGATCGCCACGCTCTTCGAGGAGGTTAAAGGGCATATCGAGGAGATGCGCCCTGATATGCGATGCACCTTCTTCGAGACCACGACAGCCCTTGCGTTCAGGTATTTCGAGGAGAAGGGCGTGGAGATAGCGGTCGTCGAGACAGGGATGGGGGGGAGATTGGATTCCACGAACGTGATCATGCCTAAGGTGGCGGTGATTACTGATATAGGGATGGAGCACACCAAGCACCTGGGTTCCACGATATCGCAGATCGCGCGCGAGAAGGCGGGGATCATAAAACCAGGGGTGGATGCGGTCACCTCCGAGCAGGAGGAGGGTGCAATGACCGAGCTCTCCATGAGGGCGAGAGGTTGCGGCAGCACGCTGTACGCCCTCGGAAAGGAGTTCGATGCGGAGCGCATGTCTGTGAAGGACAGGGGGCAGCGATTATTATACAAAGGGCTATATGATAATATGACGATAGAGATCAGGCTTCTGGGAAAACATCAGGTAAGGAACGCTGCCGTTGCGCTCTGCGCGCTCGAACTTTTGAGAGAGGGTGGATTGAAGATATCGGGCCGGGCGATCAAGGGGGGGATGAAGATGGCGAAATGGCCTGCACGCCTTCAGATCATCAGGCGCAGTCCGGTGATCGTGATCGACGGGGCGCACAACCCTGCAGGTGCCGGGGCGCTCGCGGATAGCTGGGATGAGGTCTTCAGAGATCGAAGGGTCTTCGTTGTGATGGGTATCCTTGCAGACAAGGATTGCATGAGCACTGCCGCTCCACTGGTGGACAGGGCATGCGAGCTCATAGCCACCGCACCGAGGAATGAAAGGGCGCTGGCTGCATCTCGTTTTGCAGAGGTTGTGGGTGCAAGGGAATATCATGACTGCTCTGCGGATGCGATCATCGCTGCGCTGCGCAAAGCGAAAAATAGGGATGCGGTGTTAGTGGTCGGTTCGCTCTATCTTGCGGGGGAAGCCTTGTTCTTCTTCAGCGCGCTGCCCCCTGATCCGAGCGAGGTGTGCAGCAGGCTGAGAGCCGAGTACGATGTGGGAGGGGAGGAGAGGGGGGAGCGGGACCCGTTTCACGTGCTGGTCGCTACGATCCTCTCGCACCGGACGAAGGACGAGCACACCCATAGGGCGGCGGAGGCGCTGCTGGAGCGCTATCCCACGCCAGGGCAGCTCGCATCTGCACCCCATGAGGATATAGAGCATCTGATCCGTCCGGCAGGGTTCTACAGGGTAAAGGCGAGGTATCTCAAGGATGCGGCTAAGAAGATTGTGGAGGAGTTTGGAGGAGCCGTGCCTGGAGATATAAACAAACTGATGAGCATCCCCGCAGTCGGTCGAAAGACCGCAAACTGCGTGTTGGTCTATGGCTTTGGCATGCCTGCGATCCCTGTGGATGTGCACGTGCATCGCGTCTCGAACAGGCTGGGGCTCGTGAGCACCACCCATCCCCATGACACAGAAGAAAGGCTCAGCGCCCTCGTGCCCAGGCAGTACTGGATCGAGATCAATCGCCTGATGGTGCGCCATGGTCAGGAGACGTGCCATCCTCTAAGGCCCAGATGCCCTGTCTGCGTGCTGCGCGATCTCTGCATGCACTGGCGTAGAACCTTTTCAGCCCCTACATCGTTGTGATAGCAGTCTCATCTCCATACAGGAACGATGAACTACTCAAACTCGGCGCCGCATCTGGGGCAGAATGCATCGCTTTCGCTCACCATGGTGCCGCAGCTTGGGCACTCGAAGATCGTGCCCTCCTCCATCCTCCTGTCGAAGATCGCACCGCATGTGCACCGCTCCGCCCCCTCTGGGATCACCCTGTCGCATGCAGGGCAGCGGTACTCTATCTCCTCCAGATCCTCCGAGAACTCCGCGCCGCAGCCTGCGCAACGCCTCGCCTCCATGCTCTGGACCGCGCCGCAGAGCGGGCATGAGACCTCCTGCTCAGAGTCCACGAAGACCACACCGCAGCTGCACTTCCGTGCCGAGGATTCGAGGACTGCACCGCACTCTGGGCAGGTGAACCTCATCTCCTCTATAAATCTAACACCGCACCTGGAGCATGCGCTCGCATCGGCATCCAGGGCTGCGCCGCACTCCGGGCACTCGAACTCCAGAGCTGCATCCTTCTCTGGTGGGGGGGCTGTGCGCCTCAGCGCATCCTCGTACTTTGCCTTCAGCTCCAGGTATGTGGCCTCGGAGATGTGCCCTGTGAGCAGCCTTTCCTCCAGGAGCTCCAACTTATCCCTGGGCGTTAACCCATCCTTAGGCGGCAGTGGGGCGGGCGCCCGATCACCGTTCGGCACAGCAGGTGGCGCTCCATCCCTGGGCATCCGTGGATGAGATGGTGCTGGCGCTGGAGGATCCACACGCATCCTATCCTCTATCTGGGCGCTGCAGGAGACGCATACTCCCACTCTGAAGCCGCAGGTGACATGGTAGAGCTTTCCGCAGTCGCAGAGTGCGAAGGGCAGCCCTTCCTTGATCTCGCCCAGACAGATCCCGCACAGGCGCACCACGTCCGCCCTGCGGCTCACCACGCTCGGCTTTTTGTAGGTGTGCGCCACAGGCCTATGCATCACACGTGCATCGAAGGGAGGGAGAAAAAGGTTGCTCTGTGGAGGATGGAGTAGAGCGCTCGGACGACCTGTGGTTGAGATAGCAGATCCTGCGCTTATCCCGTCGGTGGGTATTGTGGGGGCTGCGGCGGTTGCCAGGGTTCCTGCGGTGGTGGGGGCTGTGGCTGCTGCGGTGGGTACTGGGGTGGTGGGGGAGGCATCTCGTACGGCTGCGGACCATGCGGGACAGCCTTCTTGCGCATCATCACCATCCCTACGACGACGAGCACCACCACTATCACTACTACCACTGTGATCAGAATGTAGAGCCAAGTGCTGTCCTTTGGGGCTGCGCCAGGCATCATCACCCCTTCAGAGGACAGGTATGCCTCTGGGTTCTCCTGGAAGGACTGAGCATCCTCCTCGGGCACCTTTCCCAGCTGGAAGTCCTCCGCCGCGCTGGTGGGATCGATCGGCACTGGCATGTAGCCCACATCCCCGAGCTCGCCGAGATAGGGTGAGTAGGATTCGTAGAAGCCTGTATCTGGATCGTAGACCGCCTGTGTTTCAAAGCCATAGGAGTATCTGGTTCCAGGCAGGCTTGGGAAATCCTCGATATTCATCAGGAGCCCATAGAATCCCGTGATAATGGGGGGTGCGGTGGCTGTGTTCGTACCCGCATCGTAGGAGAGAGAGAAAAAGTCGCTGAAGCTGCCGCTGATGTCTTGGTCGATGGACTCATGGATATCCTCCATAGGGGTGGGCATGCCGCTGAAGTTGCCTGTAGTGGTCACATCCATGTCTATATTCGCGGTCGCGTGACCTGAGTAAGCGCACGTCACCACCTGGTACACGTATATGTCCTCGTCCTCCGCGGGCAGGAACGGGATGCCTAGATCACAGTCCAGGGTGAGGTTCATGTCCGCGCTGCCGCTGCCTGCGATTTCCATTGAGTCGTGCCTCTCCTGCAGCCCGCCGCTCACATCCATGCTCATGTCCATATTCACATTCATCGTTCCATCTACTGTGACAGTCATCTTGCTGACTGCGTAGTATGCACTTCCTGCACCATCCTCATAGTATTCAAGCCAGATGCTTCCTGAGTACTGGAAGTCCAAGAAGAGGTCTAAGTTTGCGCTCATCGTGCCTGTGGTGCCCTGCGCCGTGCCTGACACATGCATGTTGCCCTCGACGCTCGCGTATATCCTGCCTGTGTAATCGAACTTGTACATTCCGCTGTCCTCGCCTTTGTACTCGATCGTGACATACTGCCCGATCCCACCAACAGCGTTCACGCTCACGCTGATGCCGCTCGGCGCTGTCTGGGTGAGGTTCTGCTTCAAATCCTCTGCCAGGGCGCTCACATCGATGTAGCCGCCAGAAGACCATGTAGCGCCCACCGTCCACGGGACGCTCGCAGGGGTGCCTGGATGGAAATCGCCGCTATCTCCGCCGCCTCCACCACCGCCGCTCGCCCACTTCTCTCCGCCCGCGGTATCGGTATCGTGTACCGCATCGGTGGAGTAAGCTGCTACTGCAGCGATATCGAATTCCGCCTCAGGTCCGGCATAAGTGGAAGGGAAGATTATTGACAATGTATCTCCGCTCACCGTGTACGTGCTGAATGATCCGGAAGTCGAGGGAGTGCTGTATGCGCCATAGAAGTAACCGCTGGTATACCCGGCAGTGACGGAATAGACGTCATTGTCTCCAGCGATTATCGAGTAAACGTAACCGCTCTCGCTCGATATCGTCCCATAGACCTCGAGCTCTATGATAATTTCGCTCCCGGATTGGTATGATCTTAACGATTTGATGTCAGCGTTCGGTCTTGCAGGATACTCCTGTGCATCGTTGTATGTCAGGACATACCCTGCTCCCAGCGCTGAAAGCGCTGTGCCGACGAGCAGCGCGATCCCAAGCATGGCTCCAATGGTGATTACCTTATGATTACTCATAGGACACCTCTAGCAGGGGATACCTATCCCTCTATATATATGTGTGCCCTCGTCGAGTTGGTAACATTTGGGGAAAAGATGGGCTCCTTCTATTTAAAAACCGATGTTTAAATCGAGAAGCGTGCAATCCTCAAAGTAGGGTGACATCTTAGGGATGAACTGCAATGTGCGCCGGAGGATCAGGACGCCTCCTCCACTCCCGCGACTCGAAGGGTGCACTTTATATTCTCCACCTCTATCTGCCTTCATGCCCGAAAAGATGGATGCCATGGATGATGAGCGATGCAGGAAGATATTCCAGATCGAGCGGAGGTTCAGGGCTGATCTGGCGAAAGCTATCGGGGATGCGATCGGAAGCTCCCTGAAGGACAGGGTGATGTGTCATATAGATACCTCGCTCATCCCGTCGAGGGAGGAGGTGGTGGATATCCTGCACGACCTGGAGGACATCCTCTTTCCAGGGTTCTTCGGCAAGCAGGAGCTGGACGAGAACTACCTGCGCTACCACCTCGGCAACGAGATGAACATCCTCTTCGAGAAGCTGGCATACCAGATCACGAAGGCGTACATCTATGGATGCTCCAAGCACGGCCTCGCCTGCCCTGACTGCGGTGTGCTCGGACAGCAGCAGGCGATCGATTTCATCAAGAGGATTCCAAAGCTGAGGGAACTGCTGAGAGGGGATGTGGAGGCAGCATACAGGAACGATCCTGCTGCCAAGAGCTACGACGAGGTGATCATCAGCTATCCAGCGATCAAGGCGATCATGATCTACCGGATAGCGCACGAGCTCCACGAGATGGGGGTGCCGATCATACCGCGGGTGATGACGGAGCATGCCCACGCCATCACCGGGATAGACATACATCCTGGTGCGAAGATAGGCAGGAAATTCTTCATCGACCACGGCACAGGGGTGGTGATCGGCGAGACCACGGAGATAGGAAACAACGTGGTGATATACCAGGGCGTCACCCTGGGCGCCCTGCACTTCGCGAGGGACGAGAAGGGCGAGGTGGTGCGGGGGAAGAAGAGGCATCCGAGGGTCGAGGACAACGTCACGATCTACGCCAATGCCACGATCCTGGGAGGGGACACAGTGATCGGCGCGAACTCAGTCATAGGGGGCAATGTGTGGCTCGTAGAATCCGTGCCTGCGAACTGCAAGATCGTCACGGAGTACAAAGCGCTGAGGATCACCCCTCTCCCCAAGGAGGATTGAAGATCGCAGTGCTGAGGTGGCAGCCTCGGAACCGAGCACCATCCCCACCACCGCCATCCTAAGGAGGATCGAACATCCCAGTGCTGAGGTAGCGCTCCCCTGTGTCTGGAAGGATGACGACCAGCAACCAGTCCTCGTGCTCCGGGCGCTTCGCGACCTCTACCGCTGCGCAGAGCGCTGCGCCGGAGGAGATGCCGCACAGTATCCCCTCCTCCCTCGCCAACCGCGATGCCATCGCCATTGCGTCCCAGCTCTTCACCCTCACGATCTCATCGATCAGGTCGAGTCTGAGGATCTCAGGCACGAACCCAGCCCCGATCCCCTGGATCTTGTGGGGACCAGGTGTTCCTCCAGAAAGCACGGGCGATTCTTGAGGCTCGACAGCCACCAGCCTGAGCCCTGACTTCCTTGGCTTCAGCGCCTCTCCGATCCCGGTGATGGTGCCGCCTGTGCCCACCCCTGCCACGATGATATCCACAGCCCCCTGTGTATCTCTCCATATCTCCTCGGCTGTAGTCTCCCGATGCACCTTCGGGTTCGCAGGGTTCCTGAATTGCTGGGGCATGAACCCCTTCTCGGTGCTGGCTAAGAGCTCTTCCGCCTTCCTGACTGCACCGCGCATCCCCTCGCTTCCTGGGGTGAGAACGATCTCCGCCCCCAGTGCTCTGAGCAGCGCACGGCGCTCTGCGCTCATCGTCTCTGGCATGGTGAGCACGCACCTGTAGCCCCTGGAAGCGCATACCATGGCAAGGGCGATCCCGGTATTGCCGGAGGTGGGCTCAATGATGATAGTATCTGGGGCGATCAGCCCTGCATCCTCTGCCTCCTTGATCATGCTCCAGCCGATGCGGTCCTTGACGCTCCCCATCGGATTGAACATCTCCAGCTTCGCCACCACGTTCGCCTTGCAGCCGCTGACCACCCTGCGCAGGCGCACCAGCGGCGTGTGCCCGATAGCATCGAGTATGCTGTCGTGTATCATGAGGGGCGAATCGCGCGGGAGGTATAATAAGGGCAGTATTCTCATCGAGCGCACCCTCGATCGGAGAGCGCCATCTTTATATCGGCAGGTGTCCTTTCCTCTCTCATGTCCTCCGGTGCGCTCCTGGGGCGCTTCCAGCCGATCCATAAGGGACACCTGTGGGTGCTGCGCAAGCTCCTCGCAGAATGTGATGAGGCGATAGTGGTGATAGGCAGCGCGCAGGCAAGCCATGAGCCTGACAATCCCTTCTCCGCAGGGGAGCGCTACGAGATGGTGAGGGCATGCCTCTCCAAAGAGGAGATGGCAAGGGTTG
>JBFMEL010000003.1:0-36582 GCA_040753455.1 Thermoplasmatota archaeon
CCTTGTAGGTAAGGCCAAGCTCGAAGTATGACTGCGCCAGGTCATAGGGTATGGTCAGCATCTCTAACAGCACGATGCTCTTGTTCAGGTTCTCGATGGACCTGTCCCACTCCTTCTTAAGGCGATAGATGATCCCGTAGTTCTTGAAGACGCCGTTCATCCCGATCTTGTCATCAATGGCTTCGCATATCTTCAGGCTGCGATCGCAGTATTCCTCTGCTTTGTCCAGATCGCCCTTGTGCGCCAGCGCCTCCGCTGCATTGAACAGCGCCCATGCGACGAAGTTCCGATTGCCGACCTTCTCGGATGCTGTCCTGCACCTTTCGAACGCTTCCAGGGCTTTGTCCCATTCCCTGGTGTGGAGATACGAATCCCCTAGATTGTTGTAGGCTCTAGCGAGCTCCACATAATCGCCGATCTGTTCGAGGTCTGTGATGCTCTTCTTATAGTGCTCCGCAGCCTTCGCCTGGTCGCCCCGCTGGTTGTACACGTTGCCCAGCTCGATGTACACACGCGCGATGGCATGCCTGTCGTGGATCTTCGTGCTCTGGGCGATGCTCTCGCCGTAGTGCGCGATCGCGTCGTCGAACTCCCCCTGCCGCCAGTGGACGTAGCCCAGTCCCCGCTCTGCATCCGCCATCCCAGCCACATCGTCCAGCCCTCTGGATATATCCAGGGCTTCGTTGTACAGCCCTTCCGCTCGATCGTACTCCGCCCTCTGCTTGTGCATGTCTGCCTGCCGTAGCATCGCCACCGAGGCGACCTGCATGTTCCCCTTCGCCTTCGCAGCCTTCACCACCTGCTGGTAGTACGGCAGGGCAGCGCCCCAGTTGCCCAGGTCGGTGTATATGTCCCCGCATGCCATCCTCAGCATCATCTCCTCAGCCTCGGCGTCCACGCTGGGGACGATATGCGGCAGCACCTTCAGTGCGGTGGCGAAATAGCTCAGCGCCTCTTCGAGCGCCAGCAGCTTCCTTGCCTTCTCCCCTGCTGCTACGGAGTAGTGATAGGCCTTCACGTGGTCCCTGCCTAAGAACGCATGCCTTGCCAGCGAATAGACGACGTCGTCTGTTCTCCCGGCATAGGCCTCTTCCATCGCGCGCTCGACCTTGGCATGCATCAGCCTTGCCCTGGACTTGCTCAACCCCTCATACATCGCAGTGGCGGTCTGCTTGTGGTCGAAGAGGTATACTTCATCGGGGGTTGAGTGATCCTCACGGATGATCCCCAGTCCGATCAGCTTGTCGAGCGAGTCGAGGAGGGTTTCATGATCCATCTCTGTCACCCTGCTCAGCACCTCGAAGTTGAACTTCGTTCCGATGACGGATGCATACATCAGCACCCTGCGGGTGCTCTCGTCCATCCTGGAGAGGCGGCGGGTCATCACGTCCTTGATCGTCCCGGGGATGCGGATCGTTGATAGGTCCACTCCCCCATCCCAGACATAGGTATCGGTCTTGATCAGCCCCTCCTCGATGAGGGAGCGCAGCACCTCCTCCACGAAGAACGGGTTCCCCTCGCTCTCGTCGTACAGGCGCCTCAGGAAGTGCTGGGGGATGTCCTCGATGCGCAGGAGTCCCTTGACCAGCGCGGACATGTCATCGAACCCCATGCGCGGGAGCTCCAGCTTCTCGTAGAGCTTCTCGTTGCTCATCTTTCTCATCGTCTCGGTCAGGGGGTGTGTCCCTCCTGCGAACATCCTGAGCTCCTCGGGTCTGTAGGCACAGCAGATCATGAGCCTGGAGCGTCTCGTGTTCCTGGCTATGTAATGAAGGAGCTGGAGCGAGCCATAGTCCGCCCACTGCATGTCATCGAGAAATAGGAGGACCGGGGATTCCTTGGAGATCTTGACCAGGAGCTGGGTGATCGTTTCGAACCACCTCTCCCTTTCAGCCTGTGCACCGATGCGGGAGGGGGTGGGTTCCGTGAGCATCGCCAATCCCAAGGGGATCCCTCCCTCCACATGCTCCGGGTAACTCGCTGCTGCACCGCGGGTCATCCCTGTCAGCCCGAGCGGAAGCGGCAGATCAGACTCGTAAGTGCTCGCCTCTCTCTCCGATCTCTGGATGTAATCCCGCAGCGCCTCGAAGAAGGGGATGTAAGGATCCACATCCTGCTGGGCGATGCACCTCCCTGTCAAGAATTTGAACCCCTTATCATGGGCGATCTTGCCCAGCTCCGTGATCAGGCGGCTCTTGCCGATCCCTGCCTCCCCCTCGACGAAGACCAGGGTGCCAGTGCCGGAGCGCGCAGCCTCCAGGCGCTCTATGAGGAACCGGGTCTCCTTGTCCCTGTCGATGAACTTCGACGCGATCTTCACACGATCGTTGCCTATCCCCATCAAGATAGCCCTCGGATGTACTTGTGCGTGCTCATGATGCATGGAGGAGAATTTAAGGATTGTGGTGTCGGCAGACCCAAAGTGCCAATGGATTGACGAAGCGATTGGGTGATGGGGCTGATAGGCGGACAAACCAGATGGTCGGAACCCTTGGGGGAGCGATCCTGTCAGGGTGGTGGCGCTGGGTAGGCGAACGAACCAGCATATTTTTCGGGCAGCAGGCTTCGGATACACACCTTTATACCCTGTGGGCGCATCTCTGGACTGCATGAAGGCCAGGTTCCTCGGAGGAGCCAGCAGGGTCGGCAGCCTGGGATTGCTGCTCGAAGATGACGGCTACAGGCACCTCTTCGACTACGGGATCACGCCCGCAGACCCTCCGCTCTTTCCTAGTGAGGCACCCGAGATCGATGCTCTCTTCCTGACGCATGCGCACGTGGACCATTCGGGTGCGATCCCATGGCTCTGCGAGCACCAGCGCCCTGAGATCTACGCCACCCCTCCCACGGTACAGACAGGATTGATCCTCATGGAGGACACGATAAAGGTGGCGGAGGCAGAGGGGCATCATATCCCGTTTGGCAGGGCAGGGATAAAGAACGCAAGGAACCTCTTCAGGACAGTGGAGTACGGAGATACGATCGATGCGGGGGGCGCAGAGGTCACTGTCCACGATGCAGGGCACATCCCTGGGGCGGCGATGTACGAGGTGGTTGGTCATGAGACTATCTTATTCACAGGCGATATACACACGATCGAGACCAACCTTGCAAAAGCAGCGAAACCTGTGAGCTGCGATACCTTGATCATAGAGAGCACTTATGCCGGCAGGCGCCATCCAGACAGACTGAGGACCGAGCACGCTCTCGTCGAGAAGGTGAGGAGGGTCGCAGATAGAGGTGGGCTCGCGATCATTCCCGCATTTGCTCTCGGACGCACCCAGGAGCTCATGATCGCACTGATGCATTCGCGCCTTGCCACGTGGGTGGACGGGATGGGGAAGAGGATCACCGGGACTTACCTGGATATGCCTCATTACCTCAGAAGACCGAAGCTCTTGAGAGCCGCGCACAGGAAGATCAAACCTGTGCGCAACTTCGGGGAGCGCAGGAAGGCGATGAGGGCGGATGCCGTGATCACCACCAGCGGTATGCTGGATGGCGGTCCTGTGCTGACCTATCTGGATGAGAAGAAGTATGATGACAGGAGCGCTGTGCTCCTCACTGGCTATCAGGTGGAGGGGACCAACGGCAGGCTGCTCCTGGAGGAGCGCAGAGTGGACTTCTATGGCGTCAGGCAGGAGATCGCCTGCGAGGTGGAGTACTTTGACCTGTCGGCGCATGCAGACCACCACCAGCTCCTCAGGTTCATAGACGCATGCGATCCCAGGAGGGTGGTGCTGATGCACGGAGACAGCCGCCAGGCGCTGGCAAACGATCTTAAAGGATATGAGGTGCTCATGCCGATGGAGGGCGAGGAGTTCGAGCTGTGAGGTGCTATGCCACGCTCACGCTCTGTATGTTGTGGTGCCTGTTGATGATGTTGCGCATGAGCCTCAGGTTCTTCCCTGCCTTGCCGATGGCTTTTGCCTTCTCCTTGGGGTCCACAGTCACTGTGGCATGTATTATGTTGTTGCGCTGCTCGATCTCGACCTTCTGCACCTTGTAGCCGTAGAAGACGTTGCGCACGAACTCTGCGGGATCGTGCGAGAACTCCACGATTTGAATGTTCTTGTTGAAACGCTTGAAGAGCCTCAGCACATTATCGCCGTCCTTGCCCACAGCGGTCTTCACCTCCCCCTGGCGCACTATGAAAACTATCTTGTCCTCGGAGTCTATGCAATCCACAACAGTGGTGCGCGTGATCCTCTCGAAGAGGGCGATCGCGCCCAGGGTGTCCTGGGTGATGGTGATCTCAGTCATGTCTTGCCCTGGAGTATGCCGGACTCCCCAGGCTCGATCACCGCCAGTGCAGAAATAGCGAAAGGCTTGCCGCATGCCGCCCCCAGCTCTATGTTCGTCCCTGGGAACATGAGCACCCGGGCAGCTCCTGCTTGCTCGCATATCTCCGGCATGGGGCAGTTCGAGGCTACGATGATCGCCTTTGCCCGTCCTGAGGACAGCGCCTTCTTGGTCTGATCCAGGCCGAAGAGGACCTTCCCTGTCATGACCGCAGACCTCAGCTCTCTGTGCATGTCCATCACTTCACCTCCCCTGCGGAGCTTCTCGGCGCGTAGACCACTTCTACGGCACCCGTGCCTACCATCACGGGCTGACCGACGATGATGTTCTCTGCCACTCCAGATAGTGTATCGACCTCACCTGTGATGCCGGCCCTCAGCAGGTGGGTGGATGTGATCTCGAACGCGGCTCTTGCCAGCACGCTGGACTTCCTGCCGGAGATCCCGTGCCTGCCTATAGCCTTCACGTCCCCGTCGTTCGTCATCATATCCGCTATGAGCATGATGTGCCTGATGTCTACGGTCAACCCCTGCTCCTCGAGCGTATGGCTGGCCTCCTTGATGATCGCGTTTCTCGCAGCCTCCACCCCCAGCACGCTGCATATCTCCACGATGTTGTTCGTCCCTGTGCGGTTGGGATCCACCTCGTCGATCTCCAGGACATCCTCCAGGTTGGAGCCCTCTGTGTAAATGACGTACTCACCGCCCTCCGTGGGGCGGATCACAGCCCTCCATATCTTGTCCACCCCCTTCAGTTTGAGATCGCGCACGCTCTCAAAGAGATGCTGCAACTGTTTGTAGCCTGGCTCAGCGCACATCACCACAATGGTCTTCCCCTCCCTCGAGACATCGCCGCCGAGCCTGCGCTCCTCCTTGATCCTCTCCTCGATATCACCCAGGGAGATCCCCTTGGCAGCCATCTTCTGGCTGCTCGGACGCACCAGCACCTGCATGTTCGGGATGTCCACCTCGATCTCTGCAATGTCGTTCAACACCGTGCGCTCGATCTTCTGGGCGATCTCCTTCACTTTCTCCATATCGCTGGCATACTGCTCTTTCAGGTGGACCTCCATCATAGGGGTGCTTGGCTCCCTTCTGGCATCCAC
This sequence comes from Thermoplasmatota archaeon, assembly GCA_040753455.1. Lineage (GTDB taxonomy): Archaea > Thermoplasmatota > Thermoplasmata > SG8-5 > JACRNV01 > JBFMEL01. The sequence continues at coordinate 5,408 of JBFMEL010000003.1, forward strand.
GATCTCGATCAGCCTGGGAAGGCCCTGGGTGACGGAGAGCTCGGCCACGCCTGCATAGTGGAACGTGCGCATCGTCATCTGTGTGCCTGGTTCCCCCACAGATTGTGCCGTGACGATCCCTATTGATTCGTGTGGATCTATGAGGTGTTCCTCGTAGCGTTCGTGAACACCCTGAAGCACTTTGGTCAGTGCGGTCTTTGATATCCTCTTTCCCCCCACGCGTTTGGCTAGAGCGGAGACGAGGTTCATCGGGAGGCTCATCCCTATCTCGTTCATGTGGTCAAGGATCCCCTGCTCCTGAGGCGTGGGCTTGGGCACCTTGTCCGGGATCGTGAGCTTTCGCTTTCGCTTCTTGACGCGCTTCTTCTCGCGTTCTGGGAGTTCTGGCTTTACCTCTGGCACCTCGACAAAGAACTTCTTCCCGCCCAGCTTCTCGAGCATGTCCTCGGCATCCTCTGGGGAGATGTATCTTGTCAGGATGTTGAACGGCGTCTCAGTTAATTTCTGGAGGTTGAAACCCGCATCCACCAGGGCTTCGGAGACCTTGGCGCTCACCCCTCTGCGGATCAGGGCGTTCACTGTGTCCTTGCGTGCCATCACTCACCACCTCCCTGGGATTCAGGCTCTTCAATCTCTATCTCCTCGGCTTCGAACTCCACGTCGCGCTCCTGCCCGCCGTATCCAACGATCTCGCGCGCCTCTGTGTCTGCTAGGGCTTCCAGATGCTTCTCGCCCAGCACCTCCCACAAGATGTCGTCTATGTCGACGGCGAACCCCTGAACGCTCCTGGAAGGGTCTATGCCATCCTCCCCGAATTTGAACTGGATGATCGTGCCCGCAGTGTTCTGCACAGTGCCGTTCTGCATCACCCTCAGGTCCTCCAGCGCGTTGATCAGGCGCCGCTGCATGTATCCAGAGCGAGAGGTGCGCACAGCGGTGTCCACCAGCGCCTCTCGTCCACCCATGCTGTGGAAGAAATATTCTGTGGGCGATAGCCCGCTCTTGTAGCTCGCGGTCACGAAGCCCTTGGCTGCTGCGCCCAGGTCTCCCCTAGAGAAGTGAGGCAGCGTGCGCTCGCCATAGCCCCGCCTCAGGCGCTCGCCGCGCACCGCCTGCTGACCGATGCATCCTGCCATCTGGCTGAGGTTGAGCATCGAACCTCTGGCGCCGCTGCGTGCCATCACGACCGCAGAGTTCTCTATCCCCAGGTACTTCCCGGCGATCTGCCCGGCATCGTCCCTAGCCTCGCCCAGGATGCGCATCACCTCCACCTCCAGCGTCTCTTCGAGGGAGCGCCCGGGCAGCTGCTCTAGCGTGCCCTCGGTGTATGCTTTGACACGTTTATCTACATCCACAGCCGCCTCTCTCAGCCTTTCCTGGATCTGCATCCTCGCATCCTCAGGGATGTCCTCGTCGTCGATGCTCGTCGTGAACCCCATGATCATGATCGTGTTGATCCCCATCTTCGTGGCACTCTCTAAGAACTTCCGCGCCTCCTCGGCTCCATAATCGCGTGCGATCTTGTCCAGGATGCGCCCCTTGAACGCGCCTACGCCCTTTTCGTCGATCGTGCCTATGATCAACCTCCCGTCCCTGATCCTGACGTAGGCATCGTGCTCGCAGCGCTCTTTCTTGCATCTTGCACCGCACTTCTCGCATATCGAGGCTTTGAACGTTAGGTTCAGTCCTTTGGGCAGTGTGAGGCTGAAGAGCTGCTTGCCTGACCAATGCTCCTTCCCCTCTATCACCTTAGGCTCCGGCAGCTCGATTCCGCCGAGGTTCCTCGTGATCTCCTGCGCTTCTTCGCGTGTGAAGACGGGATCCCTGTATGTCAGCATGAAGGAGCCGGTGATGTGGTCGTGGATGCCGCCCATCACAGGCCCACCGAACCTCGGAGAGAGGATGTTCTCCTGCACCATCATGAGGATCCGCCCCTCCGCGATCGCCTCCAGCCCTTGGAGGACATGGAGGTTCATCTCGTCGCCATCGAAATCCGCGTTGTAGGGCGGGCAGACACAGAGATTGAACCTGAAGGTCTTGTGGGGCATGATCCGCACGCGGTGCGCCATCATCGACATCCGGTGCAGCGAGGGCTGCCTGTTGAAAAGGACCAGATCGCCATCAATGAGCTGGCGCTCCACCACCTGACCGACCTCCAGCACCTCGGCAAGCGATGCTGCATTCTTCTCTGTGACCTTGATGCGCCTGCCGTCCACCCTGATGACGTAATTCACCCCTGGGAGGTACTTCTCGCCCGAGGGCACGGGGCCGCGCTTCACCATCTCCCGCACGAGCTCGAGGTTCTGTTCCGTCACCCTTATGGGCACGGTGAGCTCCCTCGCCGCCTCCACGGGTATTCCGACCTCGTTTATTGAGAGCAGAGGGTCAGGGGATATCACTGTCCTGGCCGAGAAGTTCACCCGCTTGCCCGAGAGGTTGGACCTGAAGCGCCCTTCCTTGCCCTTCAAGCGCTGCACCAGGGTCTTCAGGGGGCGTCCTGACCTGTGCCTTGCAGGCGGGATTCCCGATGTCTGGTTGTCGAAGTACGTGCTCACGTGGTACTGCAGCAGCTCCCACAGGTCCTCCACTATTAATTGGGGTGCGCCAGCGTCCCTGTTTTCCCTCAGCCTCTGGTTGATCCTCAGCACGTCCACCAGCTTGTGAGTGAGGTCGTCCTCCGACCTGTCTCCGGATTCGAGGGTGATCGAGGGACGCACGGTCACTGGAGGCACAGGAAGGGCGGTGAGCACCATCCATTCCGGGCGTGCGACCGCAGGGTTGATCCCGAGGATCTCGAGGTCCTCGCCCGAGTTCATGCCGCTGGTCTTCGGGTTGGGACCGCCAACGCGCTCCAGGCGCTCGCGGACCTCCTTGGGCGTGAGCTTGTGGCCGTTCTCGCGGAATGTCGTGGGCTTGTCCAGGGTGATCTTCTGCTGCTCCGCACCGCAGTACGGGCAGACGGTTCTGAGGCTCGCATCCTTGGCGGTGCGCTTGGTGAGCAGCTCCATGTCTGAGAGGTCCCCTCCCATCTCATCGATCAGCCTGCGGAGCCTCTTCTCCTCTTCTATCTGCTCCGGGGTGAGGAGTATGCGCCCGCATTCCCTGCAGGTGGACTGCAGCAGGCGCTTGATGTCCTTCACGAACCCTCCATGGATCACAGGCATCGCCAGGTCTATGTGCCCGAAGTGACCGGGACAGTCGTCCACCCTGCCCCCGCAGGTCTTGCACCGCAGCCCAGGCTCTATCACACCCATGTGCGAGTCCATCAGGCCCATCTCTATGGGGAAGCCGTCATCATCGTATGTGTCAGCGGTAATCACCTTGATCGCCGACATGTGTCTGATCTCATCGGGGGACAGCAGCCCGAACTTGATCCCTTTGATCCTCTTGCTCACACCCCTAGCGATCATTTCAGTTCCTCCAGCTGAAGCCTCATCGCCACACCCAGCGCCAGCAGCTCGTCCAGCAGCAGTTTGAAGGCGTAAGAGGTATGGACCGGATGGATGTTCGAGTTGTTGCCGCACACGGGGCAGCGCATCGTCCCGCGCCTGTCCATGATCGCCAGGTGCCCGCAGGCAGGGTTGCCGCAGACGAGCTGTGTGGTGCCGTCTGATTCATCGAGCAGGCGGTCCTTGATGACCATGGCTGCGCCGTGACCTATCAGGCAGTCGCGCTCCATCTCGCCGAACCTCAGACCCCCCTGCCTCGAGCGCCCCTCTGTCGGCTGGCGCGTAAGTATCTGCACCGGTCCCCTGGAGCGCACATGCATCTTGCCCGCCACCATATGGTGCAGCTTCTGGTAATAGATCACGCCGATGAAGATGTCGCTCTTGATCCGATGCCCCGTGCGGCCGTCGTACATCACCTCCCGGCCGTTGTGCTTGAAGCCCGCCTCGACGAGAGCCCTCCGCAGCGCCTCCTCGCGCTCTCCGCTGAACGGCGTGCCGTCTATCGTCCTTCCGTTCATCGCGCCCACCTTTCCACCGATCATCTCGAGCACATGGGCAACGGTCATCCTCGATGGAATGGCATGAGGGTTTATGATGAGGTCCGGCGTGATGCCCGAGGCTGTGAACGGCATGTTCTCCTGACCCTCGATCAGCCCTATGACCCCCTTCTGCCCGTGCCGCGAGGCGAACTTGTCCCCCAGCTCCGGTATCCTCGGATCGCGCACCTTCACCTTGACGAGCCTGGAACCGTTTTCAGTCTCGGTGAGCATCACACCGTCCACCCAGCCTTCCTCTCCGTGACGCACGGTGATCGAGGTCTCGCGCCTCTTCTGGGGGGTAAGAAAATCAGTCTCCTCTTCCAGGAACCTGGGGGGGGAGGTCTTGCCGATGAGCACGTCCCCTCCTTTCACATAGATCTCCGGACCGATCAGCCCGTCCTCTCCCAGGTTGGTGTAGGCGAGGTCTGCCCTCGCTCCCCGCACATCAGGGGAAGGGATCTCGAAGTGATCCTCTTGTCCTCCAGGATACCTGCGTTCCTCCGCTTTGTAGGTCCTGAAGAATGTGGAGCGCCCGAGCCCCCTCTCTATGGAGGCTTTGTTAATCACAACAGCGTCCTCCATATTGTAGCCGTGATAGGAGAGCACAGCCACCACAAAGTTCTGCCCGCCAGGACGTTTCTTGAAGTTGACGAAGTCCATGATCTTCGTCTCCACGATAGGCAGTTGTGGATAGTGCAGGAGATGCCCCCTGGTATCAGGCCTGACGCGGTAGTTGGAATCCCCAAGACCAAGAGACTGCTTCGCCATCGCCGCGCCCATCGTGATCCTGGGCGAGGAGTTGTGCTCCGGATACGGCACCATGCCGGAGCACACACCCAGGGTGAGCATGGGGTCTATCTCCATGTGGGTGTGGTTGTTCGTCAGCAGCTTGGGCACTTTGAACGTGCCGCTGCAAAATTTGCACTCCAGCTCCGCCTCCTTGTCCTGAGCACCTGTGTCTCTCCAGGAGACGTTGCCCTCGGAGATCAGCTTTCCACAGCATGGGCAGCCCTTGGGTAATTCGTAGGGCTTCACGGCTATGAACGCATCCTCCTCCTCCTCGGCGTCCAGCCACTCGATGATCCCATCCTTCACCAATGCGCTGGCAGAGCTCTTCTTTGCCGCGAGATCGTCCAAGTGGTGCTTGGTGAGCAGCAGCCTTCCGTCTCTCACCACCAGGAGAGGACGGCGGAGCCTTCCCTCGTCGCAGGTGATGATCACATCGTTCATCTTCCGATCGAAGTGCACGTTGATCTCGTTGGGGATGAGCGCCGAGCGCCTCCTGTGCCTGATCTCGCGCACCAGCTCCTCTGCGTTCTCGTGCACCCCTACCAGATCGCCATTGACATAGACCCTTGTCTCTGTGGTCATAAGGGTCTTGATCTCCTTCAGCCCGAGGTCTAAAAGCAGGCTCTTCACCGCTGCCTCGTGAGAGCGCTCTGATACATCCACGAGGAGCGCGCAGTTCTTCACCAAGCCGCAGTTCTGCCCCTCCGGTGTCTCGTTGGGGCACAGCCTGCCCCACTGGGTGGGGTGCAGGTCCCTTGCCTCGAAGTGCGGCTGGCTGCGCGTAAGCGGTGAGGTCACACGCCTTAAATGACTCATCGCGCTCATGTTCGATGTGCGGTCCAGGAGCTGGGAGACACCAGCCCTGCCGCCGACCCAGTTGCCGGTGGATAGGGCGTGCAGCAGCCTCTGGGTGAGCAGATCGGGCCTGATGGCTGAGGAGATCTTGATCCCCTTCTTCTTCGCATACCCGCGCTCCAGCTGGTACTTGAGGTCCTTCATGAGGTTCATAAAGGAGACCCTGAAGAGGTCCTCCATCAGATCCCCAGAGAGCTTCAGGCGCTTGTTCGCGTAATGATCTTTGTCATCCTCGCCCCTGAGATCTAGCGAGAGCTCCAGCACGTTCCTCGCTATGCGCCCTAGGAAGATAGCTTTCTTCAGGCGGTCTTTGGGCGTGTCCCCAAGATGCGGCAGGAGGGATTTGTCGATGACCTGCTCGACCTTCTTCTCCCTGTACTCCTTTGCCTGCCCTGTGGCGAACTTCTTCTCGAGATGGATCAGCGCCTGCTCCTTGTTCACTACGCCGTTGGGGGGATAGTTCTTCGTGCTCTTGCACTCCTCGATGTTCGCATAGACCAGATTCGCCATCGCGGGATGCGAGACTATGGCGTTGTATATCTCATCGTCCTTCTCCATCCCCAGCGCCCTCATGAGGACGATCAGCGGGATGTTCCCGGGGGCAGAGGCGATGGAGACCATCAGCATCCCGTCCCTCTTCTTCTCCATTAGGGTGAGCGCCCTGTATCCTTCCTTCTGGGAAAAGACCTTCGCCACCTCCATCCTGGAGCCGTAGCGCTCGCTGTACTCCACCAGCACTCGGTTCGGGGCGAGGTCCTCGAGGGATATGAGCACGCGCTCCGTGCCGGTGACGATGAAGTAGCCACCAGGATCGCACGGATCCTCGCCCAGCGCCCTCAGCTTGTCAGCGTGGCTCATCCGCATCAGGATCTCTTCCGGCTCTTTGTCGAACTGCGTGTCGATGTTGTTCTCGTGCAGGTTGCATCTCTTGGACTTCACCATGATCGGCAGGTCGCCGATGTGCACACGCTCGGGCTCGTTCTCGAACCCGTCATCTATCACCGTGAACTCGAGCTCTATCGGGGCCTGGTAGGTGAGGTTCCTCAGCCTGGCCTCCATCGGCGTCAGGGTGTTCGTGGCTCCGTTCGCCTCTTTGACCACTGGCACTCCCACGTGAATCGTCGGCCTTGCCTGCGAATCTATCTCCCCTGTGTCCGGATCCCTTTTGCGCCCGATCCTGATGTCAACGATCCTCCCCTCTGTCCTGTCCTCATCCAGCCTGATCACCCCCTTCAGGGTCTCATCACTGGAGATGCGGAGGTTGTCAACGATCATCTGTATCCTGCTGTTCGGATTGTCGATCGTGGGAAGGAAGTCGTTGTACGATGCGATGTGATGGTTGACGATGCTCCTCTCTCTGAAGAACGCCTCGACGATCTCGCGCATCTTCTATCCCCTTACCACCAAGCGATAGGCTTCGCACACCCCAGCCACATCGCTCCTCCTGACGATTTTCACGATTCGCCCTTCTTCGATATCCTTGCGCAGCGCCTCCTCCAAGGTGCGAATGCAAGGATCGCCGAGTCTGATCTTCGGCAGCTGCTCTCTCGTGATCCCATACTTCTTCAGGACTGCCTGTGCCTCCTTCTCGCTCAGGAGCGAGTGAGAGGGTACAAGCTCATGCTCCAGCACGTTGAATTCGCCCATGTTCCCACCCTACTTGTCGCCACACACATTTATGCTCGCGCTATCCTCATGCCTCTCGGGTGATACAGCGCCATTCTCCACTATTTCGCTGAGGGCTGCACAGGTATGCCCGATCCTAAGATGATAGCGTTTCATCGTCATGTCACCCACTCCGCCTGCACAGGTGAGCCCGCGGGGATTTCCGCACCTGCACGCAGGTTTTCGAACCCCGGACCGCCTGGTTAAAAGCCAGACGCTCTATCTAGGGTGTGCGCTATGGCGCACATCCCACCTAGCTGAGCTACGGGCCCTGTGCTAACAGCCTCTCGGGTTAGCTCGCCCCCATCGTGCTTCGGCATATAAGATTTTCGGGCGCTTTCAGTCTCTGCGGTTTGTATATATCGGGGCGAGGAGATGCCGCGCTCACCCCCGCCTCACCTGATAGACCACGTCTATGACCGTGCCGTCCCTGTAGGCGATGATGGCGACGATGCGATCCGTGAATGCGGGCTGTGGGGGGCAGCCCCCCGCCTTCTCCTCCGCGCGCTTGGCCAGGTCCTGAATGTCCACCACTTTGAGCCCTGCCTCTTTCGCAGCCTCCAGGATGTCATCGCGCATCGGATTCACAGCGATCCCCTCCTCCGTCACCACCGCATCTATCGTTTCCCCGGGGGTGGTGACGTTTGTGACCCTGCGCACTACGATGGGCCAGCTCTTGCGGTGCGTGGGGCAAGCGATGATGCACAGCCCAGCGCCAGCCGCCACATCCTGGTGACCGCCTATGCCGTGCAGCAGGTAGCCATCCGAATGCGTGCTCACGTTCACGTTGAAGTCTATGTCCACCTCCGTGGCGCTGAGGAACGCCAGGTCCAGCATCTTCACCAATTGCCCTCTGTTGAACGGGTTGGCATAGAAATCAGGCTCGATCTCGAAGTGCCCGTTCTCCGTGCGCAGGCTCTCCACGCTCTCCAGATCGAAGCTCTGCGTGTTAAGGATCATCTCCACCAGTCCCTCGCGCAGCATGCGCACGATCTGGCTGGTGATCCCCCCATGGACGAACCTTGCCCTCACCCCTTTCCCGCGCATCGCCTCGATCAGGCAGTCGATGGCTGCGAGGGATATGCCGCCAGCCCCGGCTTGAAACGACATGCCGTTCCTTACCACGCCGCAGGCGTCCGCCAGCGCCACAGCGCTCCTCGCGATCCCGAGCCTCTCAGTGTCTGTCGTGCGCTCCGTGGTGCCCGAGGAGATCCCCTTAGGATCACCGATCGCTGGCACCTGCACCACCCAGTCCGTGTAGACCTGCGGGATGATCGGCGGGAGCACAGGATACGGCGCAAGGTTGTCCGTGACCACGACCACGTTCCTGGCATACCGCGCATCTGCCAGTGCGTATCCGAGGGGTCCGCATGCAGACCTTCCATACCTTCCGTTCGCGTTTCCGTATCGGTCCGCGATCGGTGCAGCGATGAAGGCTGTATCTATTCGCAGTGCGCCGGTATGTATCGCGCGCACCCTGCTGCCGTGCGATCTCAGCACCGCCACGTCGTCCATCTTTCCTTCTGAAACTACACGACCCACTGGACCGTTGATGCTGCCCTCGATCGATGCTATGGTGCCGTTCTCGATCATTTTCACGATGGGTTCGTGCACAGGGAACAGAGCGCTCTGAGCGAGCTTCAGACCCTTTAAACCGCGCCTGGCAGCCTCCTCCATCGCCATGTTGAGCACGTAATCCCCATTCCTCAGGTGGTGGTGGAACGATAGGCATGCGCCGTGCGTGATCCCAGCGAGCTCGAAGACCTCCGGTATGCTGCCGACCAGCTTGTCTGTGCCGTAGTCGCTCGGCTTCAGCGGCAGGGGGACCTTCCAGCCCCTGGGGAAGCGCTCGTATGCCCCCTTGAAGGGCACGAGGTGCCTCCCGCGCACGAGGGTCGGGATCTCGCGCCCCACTGCGTTCTCAGGCATCCTTTCACCCTACCTGCTGCCCTTCCTAGCTTTGACGATCTCGAAATCTATGAAGTCGCAGTGGTGGATGAGCACAGCCTCAGGGATGCGCTCGACCATCTCTCCTTCCTTAGAGTGCGCAGCGATGATGTGCACCATCTCGTCGGGCATGCCCACGATCATCGCGAGCCCAGCGCCAGATACAGGGTGCCGAAGGATCCTTCCATGGGGGCTCTTGACCACCACACCCCCCTGTCTAGTAAACTCGAGCAGCTTGCCGACGTCGTGCAGCAGCGCTCCAGCGATCACCAGGTCCATCCTGAGATCCCCCCGGGTTTCCGCTACGGCGATCGCCTGCCTCGTGACCATGCGTGTATGTGCTACGAGGGTCTCGCTGACCTCACCTGCGAGCAGGGTGAAGGGGATGTTGTCCAGTGTTTCCCAGCCCCCGCGCTTCATCGCCTCGACCCATACCTGGGCTGTCTGCCTTCGCAGCACAGCGTCCTTGATCCTCTCCATCTCAGGAAACGTCTTCTCGATGTACCCCACGCTGGTCATCCGCGTCCCTCCTGGAGGTCCCTCTCTGCAGGACCGTCATACTCGCAGTGCGCGATGGCGACGCGCCTCATCGGCTTGTACCTTTGTGTCTCCTCGTACACATGCGCCACGAGCCCTGCAGAGCGCCCTATGAGAAAGAACCCTTTCCCCACGCGCCAGTCGAACCCCATATCCGAGATCACAGCCGCGATCGCGCCGTCCACGTTCAGGGGCAGCGCCTTTCCCCCTTCCCCCAGCGCCATCTCGATCCCCTGCGCTACAGCGATGTGATCGCCAGCGATCCCCAGTTCATGGGCTAGGGAGAGCAGGCGGGCAGTCCTGGGGTCTGCGGTGTGCAGCCGATGCCCATAGCCAGGGATGCGCTCCTTCCTCGCCTTTTTTTCTGTGACAGCAGCCTTCGCAGCCTCGGCAGGGGCAGTGCCTCTGGCACGCATCTCTTGTACTGCCTCCTGCAGCAGCCGGGCGCACTGCTCTATAGCACCGCCATGCGCATCCCCTATGGAGAGCAGCCCTGCCGCCACCGCCGTGGGCAGCGGCACACCCCCCGAGGCGACGATCCGAGCAGCGAGAGCGCTCGGGGGCGTCACGCCATGATCTATCGACGCCGCAAGGATCGCGTCGATCATCCTCTCCTGCGCATCAGTAGGTAGCTCGCCCTTCAACAGCAGATGGACCAGACCTGCGAACGACACCCTCCCTATCAGGTCATCCTGCCTGTATCCCTTCGTGACGATCTTGTTCTGAGAGGCATGGGTGATGGAGGTGCCCCAGAGCTCTTCCGTCATCCTCATCCCTCCTCCACCTGGCGCACCACATCCGTCACGGTGCCATCCCTGTACTCTATGATCCCGACGATCTTCCTGCCCCAGTGGAGCTGGTCGGGCTTCCCGGTCATGCCATACGCTGCATCGCGCAGTGCTTCGATAGTGCACAGCTTCACCCCCCCGCTCCTGAGCTTCTCGATGATCTCCCTGCGCCTGGGGTTGACCGCCACCCCATGGTCGGTGACGACGATGTCCACCGTATCCCCTGGCGTGGTGACAGTGGTCACCGCATCCCTCAGAATCGGCACACGTTTCCTTACGATCGGCGTGATGATGAACGTCACCCTCGAACCTGCGGCTGCGTCTGCATGCCCGCCTGTCCCGTGCAGCAGTATCCCATCCGAGTGCGTGTTGACGTTCACGTTGAAATCCACATCCACCTCCGTCGCTCCCATGAAACAGGTGTCGAGCATGTGCGTCACGCAGCCCTTGGAATGCGGGTTGCCGAAGTGATAGTGCGAGATCTCCACATGGTTCGGATCCTCCCGTAGAGAGTTGATGGCAGGAATATCGAACGCCTGGGCATCGAGGATCTTGCGCACGGTGCCTTCGTGCAGCATCTCCACCACCAGCCCTGTGATCCCACCCACCGCGAAGTGTCCTGTGAGCCCCCTGTCCTTCATCCGCTCATGGAGATACTTCACGACTGCTAGCGTTGTGCCACCAGCCCCTGCCTGAAACATCAGCCCCTCCTTGATGAGCCCTGCTGCCTCCATCATATCGATGACATCGCTGGCCAGCTTTAATCTGGCGGGGTCTGTGGTGATCTCAGTGGTGCCAGAGGCAATCCCCTCAGGGTCGCCGATCTTGTCCACCTGCACCACGTAGTCCACGCGGTGCTCCGGGATGCTGATCGGTGTGCATGGATAGTCCACTATGTTGTCGGTGATGATCACCACCTTCCTGGCGTACCAGGAGTCTGCGATCGCGAACCCCATCGGACCGAACATCCCCCTGCCCAGCACGCCGTTGCAGTTCCCCTGACCGTCAGAGGCAGAGGCTGCAAGGAACGCCACATCGATCTCGAGCTCTCCGCACTCGAGCGCCCGGGTGCGCCCCCCATGGCTGCGTATGACCACCGGCGTGGTGAGCGGGTGCTTGGAGACGTAGTGCCCTACAGGACCGTTCAAGTTTCCCTCGATCCTGGTGACCACACCGCTCTTGATGTGCTCCACGATCGGCTCGTGTATCGGGAACATCGAGCTGTGCCCCATCCTGAGGTTCTTGATCCCCTTGGCAGCGATCGCATCGAGCACCTGGAGGATCACGTGATCCCCGTTCCTCAGGTGATGGTGGAAGGAGATCGTCATGCCATCCTTCAGACCCACGAGGTCTATCGCTTTTTCTAAGGAGCCCAGGAGCTTATCCGCCCCGGGTCCGGAGTGGACAATATGCTGCGCTATCCTCATCTTTTTCGGCTCTGGCGGTGAAGCCCACGCGCCCATGAAGGGTCTCAGCCTGCGCCCTGGCACCCTTTGGGGTATCTCTCTGCCTACAGCATTCCTGACCATGAAACGCCCCCTTTGCAGGGGGCAACTAAAAGTGGAGGATAAAGGTTTTGGATGCGTGCCACAGCGGGAAACGCATCGGTACACTGGGGAGCGCTAGCTCAGGGAAGACCTGTCCACGATCTCCAGTATCTCTGTGCCATAGGAGGTGAGCCGCGCCTCACCGATGCCGTATATCCTGGAAAGCTCGTAGGCGCTGGTAGGCCTCTTCGCTGCAATCTCCCGCAGCGTGCGGTTCTCCATGACCAGGTATTTTGGGCGTGTTCCAGCCTTTGCATCCCTCCATTCCCTCAGGGCTCTCAGGATCTCCTCGGAGCACAGCGGCTCCCCTGGTGCATTGGAGAGCGTGCGGATCGCTTCGAGCCCGTCCTCGGTGATCCCGAGGGTCGGGTATCCATCGTTCTCCCTCACATCCAGGAACCGCAGCTCGATGAGCTCCTCGATGCATCCTATGACCTCCTTCAACGGCTTGCGGCTCAGCGCGCCGTAGAGCCCGATCGTCCAGAGCCTGAGGGAGAGGATGCGCCTGGATGCAGAGCCTGTGAGTATCCTTGCGATCGTGGTCTTTCCATACCTTCCGTTCGCCTGCTTCACGCACTGCAGCACCGCCTGCTCCATCCCAAGCGCCTCTACAGGCACGTGAATCCCGTGCATCCCTTCCACCCTGGAGAAGGTGACCAAGATCTCTCGTCCGTCCTTGGCAAGGGCAGAGACCTCTATCTCCGCGTCCGCCATATTCCTGGCGATGGCGATGTCCGCTCCATCGTCTATGTAGCAGACAGGCTTAATCCCCTTCTGCGCAGAGTGGACTATGATGCTGCCCGCCGGGCGCACCAGGACCACGTGGTTCCCAGAGAACTCCTTCTCCACATCACCGTATCTGAAGAAGCCCTCGCACATCCCCGCGACCACTATCATCTCCAAGGCGTTCTCTATGCTTGCGCTCGTGGCGTTCGTCTTCTCGGCGGGTGCCACATCCCCGCCCTTTGCGTCGTTTTTCATGCGTTTACCTCCTGCTGTCTTCTTTGATCGGCACTTGCAGGCAGATGCCGACGAGCCGCGCACCCCCTCGGAGTATATCAACCTAAGGGGGGGAGGTGGGTGAAAGTACTGCGCCCGACAGCAGCATCCTCGGAGCCTCAGACTAGGGACAGCAAAGGTTATAATATAGTTCGGATATATCGGTGTTGTAGTTACATTGTAGCCCAGGTGGACGTATGAAGCAGGACCCTATGTCCAAGTTCGAGGTCTATGGCAGGGAGATGATAGAGAAAGAGGTCAAGCGGGCGGGCAACAGCGGCAGGATATATCTCCCACCCGACTGGGTCGGGAAGAGGGTGAAGATCATCAGGATCGATTGAGGTGGTGGCATGACCAGGGTTTCTGTGAGGGAAATGAGGGCGGAGGACATCTCTCAGGCTGCAGCGATCCACAGGAGGATCACGAGGAGCGGGATGATCGCAGGAAAGGAATACCCGATCCACAAGCTATTCACGGCGTATCTCAAGCATACCCCAAAGACCTGCATGGTGGCGGAGATCGATGGGACAGTGGTCGGCTTCATAGTCGGAGAGATGAGGGAGTGGAGCTTCGGAGCCCAGCGCACAGGCTGGATCGAGATCGTCGAGGTGGATCCGCGGCACATGGGCGCGGGGATCGGCAGGATGCTGGGCAGGCGGATCATAGAGCATTTCAAGGGTATAGGGGCGGAGAGCGTGCACACAGCGGTGGCATGGGACTCGGGAGACCTGCTCTCCTTCTTCAAGGGGCTGGGGTTCGAGCGCAGCGCCCTCATCAATCTCGAGAGGAGGATTGCAAGGAAGAGTGGAGCGCGGAGGCGATGATATGGAAGCCTTGAAGAGATTCGTGGATATCTATGAGCACAGACACGAGTATGCCAAGGGATGGAAGGAACGCACTGGCGGCAAGGTGATGGGATACTTCTGCACCTATGTGCCTGAGGAGATCCTGCATGCTGCCGGCGTGCTGCCCATACGGATCCTCGGGAGCCACGAACCGCAGAACGTCACAGAGCCGCACATCTTCGGGATGTTCTGTCCCTTCTGCAGGGATGTGCTTGCCCAGGCGCTGATGGGGCGCTACGATTATCTCGATGGCATCATGATCGCGCAATCCTGCCTGCACGTGAGGCAGTCGTTCACGAGCTGGCAGAAGCACGTGCCAGTGGGATTCAGCTACTATCTGCCGATGCCGCACAAGGTGCAGAGCCCTAGGTCGAGACCCTTCCTGAGGGCGGAACTCGCGCTCTTCAAAGAGAAGATCGAGGATTGGACAGGGAGAAAGATCACGGATGAAGCGCTGGACAGCTCCATCGCTGTCTACAATCGGTTCAGGGCGCTGATGCGCCAGCTCTACGATCTCAGAAAAGCCGATGCCCCTCCCATCACTGGAACAGAGGCGATGTACATCTCTGCCGCCGTGCAGATGATGGACAAGACCGAGGCAAGCGACTGCTTAGAGCAGCTGCTTGCAGCCCTGCACCAGAGGCAGGCACCAAGGGAGGGCACGCGCCTCATGATCATCGGCTCGGAGAACGACGATACTGGGCTCTTGAGGATGATCGAGGGCTGCGGCTCTACGATTGTAACCGATGATCACTGCACGGGCAGCAGGTATTTCTGGAACTCGGTGGAGAATGGAAAGGACAGGCTGCAGGCGATCGCGGACAGGTACATTGACAGGCCCAGATGCCCCACCAAGGACTGGGAGGAGAGGGAAAGGCTGCCCCACATCCTGAATCTGGCGAGGGAGTGGAATGTGCAGGGAGCGGTGCTGCTGCAGCAGAAGTTCTGCGACCCGCACGAGCTCGACATGCCAGCGATCAAGCAGCACCTGGAGAAGAACGGGATCAAGACCCTGTTCCTGGAGATGGATGTCACAGTCCCCATCGGTCAGTTCAGGATCAGGACAGAGGCGTTCCTGGAGGAGTTCGGCTTGGAGGACGACCTGTTTTAGGAGGTGCGAAGTTGGCAGAAAACAAATATCCCACGGAACCCCTGAGGTGCTGGGAAAAGGCAAAGAAGATCAGGATGGACTACTACAAGGGCTTCGCAGAGGCGCGTGAGAGAGGGGGGCTGAGATGGGCAGGCGGTGCCTGGTCCTTCGACGCGATCCCTGCAGGGCTGGGCGATGATGTCTATCCGCTTACTGGCGAGCCCTACGGCGCAAGCACAGCGTTCAACAAGGAGCAATCGCTCAAGTGCCTCGAAGCCACGGAGAAGGCGGGCTGGGCAAGGGACCTCTGCTCCTACATGAGGAACTACTGGGGATCGATCATCTTGGACGAATATACGTTCGGAGGCAGGTTCCCCAAGCCTGATTTCCTCTGGCAGGACCACATATGCTGCTCGCACGCAAAATGGTACCAGGTCGCCAGGGAGCTGGAAGGTGGGAAGGTCCCGTACTTCTGCATCGATGTGGCTGCAGGTCCAGAAGATGAAATCACGGAGCACGGGATCGAGTATCTCGTGGGCCAGATGCACGATGGCATAGAATGGCTCGAGAACGTCACAGGGCGCAAGTACAACGACAACATGCTGATCAAGGCTGTGTACAACGAGTGCAGGGCCACCAGCACATGGGCAGAGATATGCTGCCTCAACAAGCAGATCCCTGCCACCTTGGACGAGAAGACGATGTATTCCCTGTACGTGCTTGGGACATTGAAGAAGCACAGCCAGGAGGTCGCTGATTTTTACGAGGAGCTCAGGGACGAGATGAAGGACAGGGTGGCAAGGGGCATAGCTGCGATACCCAACGAGCGCTGCAGGGTGATGACAGACACCCAGCCTCCATGGGGCTTCCTCAACGTCTTCAGGTACATGGAGAAATATGGATGCGTCTCTGTGGGCAGCCTGTACACCTTTGCGCTGATCGGCGCATGGGAGGTGAAGCCCGACGGCACATGGGGTCCGAGGACCACACCACAGCAGAGAGGGATCACTATAAAAGACAGGGACCAAGCCCTCAGGGTACTGGCGGAATGGAACCTCCACAAGCCCGAGTGGCAGCACTTCTACTCCTGCCATCTCAAGAGCGAGATGATGGTGCGCATCGCGAGGGAATGGAGCCTGAGCGGTGTAATGCTGCACTACAACAGGGGGTGCGAGGGCTTGAGCCTGGGGATCGCAGAGAACCGCCTAGCCCTCCTGGAGGCAGGCTTTCCAGTCATGGTCTTCGAGGGGAACATGGGGGACGAGCGCGAGTTCGATGAGGCAAGGACGATGGCGCGCATCGACACCTTCATGGAAACCCTCGGGATAAAGAAATAGATGGTGATCTGATGCTGACCGCAGGTATAGATATGGGTGCGAAGAACATCAAGGTCGTGCTCCTTCGCGGGGATAGAACGATCGCGGCAAAGGCTCTGGTCCCCGCAGGACTCGAAGCCAGGGCGAACGCTGAGAAGGCGCTTCAGAAGGCACTCGAAACCGCGGGTGCGAGCATTGATGAGATCGCATATGTTGTGGCTACAGGCGCCGGGCGCGAGGACGCACCCCATGCCAACGGTACGATCACGGAGGTTTCCGCGGATGTGAAAGGGATACTGTTCACCCATCCGACCGTGCGCACGGTGATCGCCGTGGGTGCGGAGGAGGGAAGGGGCGTGAGGTGCGACGAGCACGGCAGGGTCATAGACTTCGCGGTGAACGAGAAGTGCGCAGCCGGGGCAGGGGCGTTCACAGAGGCGATGGCGCGCGCGCTCGAAGTCCCGCTCGAAGAGCTTGGACCCCTTTCCCTCAGGTCCACGCAGGCAGTGCCGATGAACGCGCAGTGCGTGGTCTTTGCAGAATCGGAGGTGGTGACGCTGGTGCATGCCCAGACTCCCAAGGAGGATATAGCGAGGGCTGTCCACGACGCGATCGCTGACAGGATCGTCTCGATGGTGCGCAAGGTAGGGTTCGAGAAGGATATCGCCATAGTGGGCGGCATGGCGCACAACCCAGGGTTCGTGCAGGCTGTCAAAAGAGATTTGGAGAGCGATGTGATCATCCCCGATGACCCGATGTACGTGGGCGCGCTCGGCGCCGCGCTGCATGCCGCAGAGAGGGCAGGAGGTGGATGAGATGCCCGAGGAGTTCTGGCGCTGGACAGAATCGAGATGGACCTCCCCCGAGATCGATTGGAGGGCGGGGAAGATCATCTCTGCAGGCGTGGATGTAGGCTCTGTGAGCACGCAGGCTGTGGTGATGGTGGATGGGAAGCTGTACTGCTACAGCAACATGAGGACCGGCTCCAGCAGCCCAGACAGCGCCAATAAGGCGATGGCATGGGCGCTCGAAGGCACGGGGCTGGAGATAGCGAACCTTCATTACACCGTGGGCACAGGCTATGGCAGGGTGAACGTGCCGTTCTCGCAAAGAGCAATTACAGAGATCGCATGCCATGCGCGTGGAGCAAATTTTATGTACGGTCCCAGCGTGAGGACAGTGCTGGACATGGGCGGGCAGGACTGCAAAGCGATCCGCTGCGACGAGAAGGGGAAGGTGATGAACTTCCGCATGAACGACAAGTGCGCTGCAGGCACGGGTCGCGGCATGGAGGTCTTCGCGGACCTGCTCTCTCTGCCCATTACCCAGGTGGGTGAGCTCTCGCTGGATGTGGATGTCGAGCCCCCGCCTGTCAGCAGCACATGCGTGGTCTTTGCAAAGTCCGAGGCTACGGGACTCCTGCGCAAGGGCTGGCCAAAGAACAAGGTGCTGGCAGCCTACTGCTCTGCAATGGCGCACCGCATCGCCACCCTCTTAGAGCAGATAGGGATAGAGAAGGAGTTTGCGATCACAGGCGGGATCGCGAAGAACATAGGGGTGGTGCAGAGGCTGGAGAAGGAGATAGGGATCAAGGCTCTCAAACCAGAGCTCGACACGCAGATCGCAGGCGCGATCGGTGCAGCGCTCTTCGCAAAGGCGCTGGCAGAGAAGGAGAAAAAAGGATGAAAGCCAGCTATGGCTACACTGACGGCTCAGGGGGATACTACATCATCGTGGACACGGAGCAGTGCACAGCATGCGGGTTGTGCGTCCAGGCATGCAGATGGGGCGTGATGGAGGTGGGCGAGGACGAGCACGACCCGCTCAGCGATCGTTTAGTTGCTAAGGTCTCCGAGGCTCACAGGAAGAAGATAAAATATTCCTGCGCGCAGTGCAAGCCCGCCTCCAAGCAGATCATACCGCCATGCATATCCTCATGCGCCCCCAAGGCAATAGAGCACAGCTGGTGAGCGCTCCATGGAGGGGTGATGGGTTCGAATGTCCGGGATGTAGTAAGGGGGGCAATAGCCCGCAGGGGGGCAGCCCCGATCCAGATCCTGCAGGATGTGCAGCAGGCGCTCGGCTACGTGCCCGAGATCGCTGTCGATATGATGGCTGAGGAGCTGGAGATCCCTGCCACGCAGATATACGGGATACTGACGTTCTATGCCCAGTTCAGGCTTGCGCCCCCTGGGAAGCATTCGCTGAGGGTGTGCCAGGGCACTGCCTGCCATGTGATGGGCAGCGAGCGCATCCTGGACTATCTCCAGGGCGTCTTGGGCGTTGGCGTGGGCGAGACCACTGAGGACAGGCGCTTCACACTCGAGCGCGTGGCATGCGTCGGCTGCTGCGGCATGGCGCCCGTGGTCGTGTTAGATGGAGTGCCACATGGCAATATGAGCATCCGCGCTGTCGAAGCGCTCATAGGCGCGTATGGTAAGAGCGCTCACGGGCATAGTGCTGAGGTTTGAGAAGGGGCGCTGGTGGGCTTGGGAAACCAACTTCGCAGAGGTGTAGGGAAAATAGATATAGGGGGTCGGGGATAGGGACTCGTGAAGGCTATGAACGGCAGCAGAGAGGTACGTCAACCCGAGATCTGGAGTATATGAGGAATGAAAACATGGAAAGAAAAAAGCACATAGACATTTGCATACGGCATTTATTCTGTATACTGTTAATACTAGCTTTATTTTGTTTTTTTATTTTACTACCTAATAAAAGATTTGTATTTGGCTCAATTCTTGTCTTATTGACATCTCTTTATGTTATAAACTTATGGTTCGATCACCAGATTCGGCAAAAACAGTTAGATTATAAATTATATATTAAGAAACGAGTTTTGATTACAGTTATTGTAGCTATTATATTTTTAGTCGTAGCAACATTAATAATTTACTGGTACGGAGGATGAAATAACCTTGAACGTAGTATGTAATGTTTCTGTTTCCCAAATTTATGAGAAAAAAGAAGAGGAAAAAATGTCAAACAAAAAATTAGTTGTATTAGGCATGACTGTAGCCTTAGCGATAGCAACATTAATCCAGACCTCAATGATTGTGGTGGCACTGCCGCCCACAGTGACTTACCACAGTCCCACTGGATCGACCGCACCAGTGAGTTCCTACATTGAGGTTGCATTTGACAAAATTATGAATCATGCAAGGATTAGGAGGTGTATCCGTGGATGGTATGGGCTTTAATGTTGGGTTAATAGGCACCTCAGAAATTCTAAAGGATCCGTTCGATGAGATCACTACTCCAATCACTGCTTTCACTGCAGGATTTTTAAATGGTGTCTGTCTCTTCGTAGACGGTGTAGGCATAATCCAAAATACTGAAACTATGTTGGCTGGACTTGCAGGTGGTTAAACAGATGAGAATGAACAATGATTTTGGAAGACTATTATACGCTCCTAACAAATATAGGGAACCCCATGAAGCGAAAAAACATGCGATGAGATTATTTCGTACAGTGTTTTTTCTTACGCTTGGACTTTATCTCTTTCTAATAATCTTAGATATAATCAATGGATTCAATTTCGAATCCTCATTATCATTTTATTTTGTTCTACTTCTCGGTTTTTCTGTTATTTGGGTTATGTTATTTGTGTGGTATTTAGTATTTCAAAAAACGAATTGGTCAGCGATTTTTGAAAAGGGAATAGCCCCTCCTATGATTCCTCTAAAATATGCTAAAGAGGGGAAGAGATTTATACCATATCAAGAAATAGAAAGAATCACTATCAAAAGAGACGAAGTGGTGGATTACTATGGAAAAAAGCATTGCTGGCACTTTGTCTTTCACCTAAAAGATGGTGTACAAGTAGATATGTTTCGTTCATCATTAATGACTCACGACACAGAAGAAAATATTGAGCGAGAATATCAGATATTAAAATATATTATGGACCACCTTGATGAAAAAGTAGAGTTTACAGCAGAAGAAATCGGAGTTCAACCAATGAGTGAAGATTTTTATAGGGATTTTGTTACCGATAAAGAGGAGTGCTGATGAATAAAAGAAAGGTTATAACCGCAACTCTACTTATTATTATGATTGCAACAGTCTCAATCCAGACATCGATGATTGCCGCGGCGCTGCCGCCCACAGTGACTTACCACAGTCCTACTGGATCGACCGCCCCAGTGAGTTCCTACATTGAGGTTGCATTTGACAAAATTATGAATCATACTTCATTGGAGGCGGCGTTTTCGATTACCCCTTTTGTAAGCGGAACATTCTTTTTCGAAGTAGAACCCACAACTTCATTGGTATACATCCCAGATTCTGATCTCGCATATGGCACGACTTACAATGTTAGTATAAATGGAAGTGTAGCAAAGGACCAGGCTGGAGAGTTCTTAGATGGAGATGGAGACGGAATAGCAGAGGGGAGTCCAATCGATGATTACAGTTGGGAGTTCACCACGGAACTACCAGATACAACACCACCCACAGTTACTACAGCGAATCCAACAGGAACAGATGTGTCGATCACCTCAATAATCACAATTTCATTCAACGAAAGCATGAATCAAAGCTCTGTTGAAGCAGCATTTTCAATATTTCCACCGATTGGGGGAAACTTTTCATGGGGAGAAGAGCTTGGTGTCAACACGGTGGGTTTCTATCCCTTAACCAACCTAGCAACAAGTACAACATATAATGTAACAATTAATGCCAGTATCGCAAAGGACATAAATGGGAATTACTTAGATGGTAATGGTAATAGCACTGCAGAGGGATCACCAACTGATGATTATACCTGGAATTTCACAACAGAAGCCGTGGATTTGATACCGCCTAATGTGACTTATGCGTCTCCAGTCAGCATAAATATCAATGTGGCAAGCAATATAATCATTAGGTTTAGTGAATATATGAACCATACTTCTGTTGAGGAGGCCTTTCTATTATCTCCATCGGTCATCGGTACATTCTCGGAAGTGGATTCTTATGGAGAGACAACACTAACTTTTGACCCGGATACTAATTTGGCCTATGGCACAACTTACAATGTTAGTATAAATGGAAGTATCGCTAAAGATCTAGCGGAAAATTATCTTGACGGGAACAAAAATGGAACCTCAGAAGGTAGCCCGGTAGACGACTATAACTGGTCATTTACTACTAAACCGCCGGATGTTACACCACCTACAATAACATTCTCGACACCAACTGGAATTAATGTGCCTGTCAATACAAACATAACTATCAAGTTTAGTGAATTTGTAAACTACACATCTGTAGAAATTGCCTTTACCATTTTTCCTAGTGGGACGGGAACATTTGTATTTGAGGATGAGGGAATTACATATATGGTTTTTGACCCCGATATAGCTCTTTCATATGGAACAACATATCACATCACCTTGAATGCTAGTGTAGCAAAGGACCTATTTGGAAACTATTTAGATGGAAATGGAAACGGAATAGCAGAGGGGAGTTCAACCGATGATTACAGGTGGGAATTCACTACAGAACAAGAATCCATCCCCCCGACTGTTATATCTCATTCGTCTACAGGATCCGGGGTTCTCGTTTCGACCAATATTACTATTCTGTTCAGTGAATCTATGAACAAGACCTCTGTAGAACAGGCCTTCAATTGCACGCCGTACATTTCTGGAACATTTAATTGGAACGGAAACAACAATGTGAGTTTTGTACCTGATATGGAGCTTGAATATAATACCACATACAACATAACCTTGAACTCAAGTATCGCTAAAGACAGCTCTGGAACTCTCCTAGATGGCAATAGCAATGGAACAGCAGACGGATCCCCAATTGATGACTATTCGTGGACTTTCAAGACAGAGCAAGCGCCGGACACTGCCCCACCCATTGTAATTGGCAACTCCCCTAAAGGTCTTGGCGTCAACGTGGCATCAATCATATCCATAACTTTCAGTGAATTGATGAGCCAAAGCTCTGTTGAGGCTGCATTTTCAATGTTTCCCGCTGTCTCGGGCTCGTTCAGTTGGAGTGGGAATATTTTCAGTTTCACTCCAACGGTGAATCTTTCTCATGATACAGCCTACTCGGTTATGGTTAACGGCTCTCTGGCAAAAGATCTTTCGGGCAACACCCTGGACGGTAACGGAAATGGCGTGGCACAGGGTTCGCCCGTTGACGACTTTGTCTGGACGTTCACCACAGTTCCAGACACGACAGCTCCAGCCGCTATCATGGATCTGGTTGCAACGCTGGGTCCTACCAATAGCGTCAATCTGACGTGGACGGCTCCAGGAGACGACGGTAACGTAGGAACGGCCACCAGCTACGACATAAGATATTCAACTGTCCCGATAAATGAGACCAACTGGGCGAATGCTATATATGTAACCGGCGAGCCGACACCATCTGTTGCCGGCACTGTACAATGGATGTCCATTTCCGGGCTGACCGAAGGTTATACCTACTACTTTGCAATGGTTGCATCGGATGAGGTGCCAAACCACTCCCCGCTGTCGAACGTCGCCAATGTAACCATCGAGGAGTCGGCGGACACAACGCCACCTGCGGCCCCGACTGGGCTGGCGGCTACCACCGAGACTACCGGCATCAGGGTAGCCTGGAGCGCGGTCGCGGACGCAAGCTTCTATTCGATCTACCGGAGCACGGACGGCGTCGCCTTCGAGCTGCTAGCTAACGTCACTGCCACTTCGTATCTAGACACCGCCGGTCTGGTGAGCGGCACGACATACTATTACATAGTGACAGCGATTGACGCCGCTGGCAACGAATCCCCGAACTCTACCACCGCGCACGCGACGTGGACTGTGCCGTCGCCGGACGATGGAAGTGATTACACGATCGTAATCGTTGTAATCGCAATAGGATTAATCCTAGGCGCAATCGTAGGCTCCAAACTTCTCAGGCACAGGAAGGGCGGGAAGACCGAATAACACGCGGAGAACAGCCTCTGAGGTAGAGTCGAATAAACTCGAATCCCGCTATTACGGCAAACAAGCGTTGGCTATTACGGCAATAGACGGTTGCCGCAGGTAGCCAGTATCTCTCACTCGACGGAAACCCCCATGAGCGATTTTGCCTCTGCTCTGCTCTCTGGCTGCACCCTGATGAATCGTCGTGCCATCCCTGCCAGGGAGCCGTAGACAGCCTGAACATATTCTCTGTCAGTTAGGTTCAGTGCCAAGAGCATCCCTACGCCTTCTCGCTGTACCTGCGCCTCGACATCCTCATTCCCCTTTATGCGTCGTCCGTGTCTCCGTGTTTTACGGAAGTCGCTTTCATCTGGTGTATTCGTTCTTGGAAGTTTTCTGATAACGTTTCTCCCGTTGACTTTGACCCTGACATTTGGGGCGAACAACTCTTCCCTGTGCTCTTCGATAAGATTGCCTACCTTCCGTAGTGCCTTTTTCAATTCCCGGGAGTGATGATCGGTTGCACCGCGTTCATCGAACTCCTGGCTCTTCTCGAGCACCCGGTCGAGTTTCTTCCTGCCCTTTTCGAGGTCTTTCTCCGACAGGGAGATACGCGTGCTCAGGGGGATGGGACCGTTCCGGTATCTGAGCGCCTTCCTGACACGCTGGAACCATGACCAACGTATCTTCAGGGCTTCGAAATCCGAGTGCAATTTGCCAAGCACTATGGGTGGTGGTCGCAGCAGCCGCAGGGATGTGGAAGCAATATCTCATCCTCCCGAGGACAAAGCCCCAACGCCAATGGAACCAAGGGGGCGCTGGAGGTGAAATGCTGATGGAACCTTCTGCACGACATACACTGGAGCGCAAAAGAGGCAGCGAGCACGCAGCAATCGGGGTGTGCGCGCTGATACGAACGAGAAGCGAAAGATGCAAAAGAAACAAAAGAAAAGTTTTTGCATCCCTTGTTTCTATTGGTCGTGATATCCATGGCTAACCCGTTCATGCGTTCCACGGGCAATCCGCCGAGAAAGTTCGTTGGCAGGGAGTTGGAACTGTCGGAGTTGATGCGTGCGCTTGATCATACCAAAGCAGGGATGCCAGAGCACACGATTATGTTCGGGCAGTTCGGCATCGGGAAGACCTCGCTACTCATCGAGTTCCGAGCGCGCGCAAAAGACGTATATGCTGTCAGGATACCGTTGTTCGCCACCGGCGATATATCGGAGATATGCGACATTGTGCTGAGAGAGGCAAGAAGTCAGCTCGATCTCAAACCGCAAAAATTGAGGGGTCGCTTGGTCCAATTCGGGTTCACCGTCTTCGGTACTGGCGCGAGCCTCACCCTCGGCAAAGTGCAAATGAATCCCCAGTCCGCGCTCAAGGAGATCCTAGCCACGATCCATCACCAACTTCCTGAGGGGTCCACGCTGGTCCTGATGCTCGACGATCTCCACCGCATCACAGGCGAAGGAGGGATGGACGCTAGGAAGGTCTTCACCGTGCTGAGCAATGTGCTCCTTCAATTGAACCAAGATAAAAGAAAAATAATGTTCGTGGGCACAGGTTCCCACGACATCCTCAGGATTATTCGCGCACACGACGAAGCGAGCGTTCGAATATTCCACCCGCAGGAGGTCCCGCCGCTGTCGCTTGAAGAGACACGCGCTGTAATTCGGGAACATGCTAAAGAGGAGGGGGCGGAGTTCTCTGAGGAGGTAATCACCAAGATTCACGAGCTGTCTGAAGGCATCCCATACTACATACACATACTGAGTTATTACTGTTTTGAAGCGCGAGAAGACTCGCAAGTGCGCTCGAACGCCTTCGAGCGAGGCTTTCCGCGGGCATTGAACGACCTGGCAGAAAAAGAGTTCGAAACGATGTACAAAGGTATTAGCAATGGAGCCAAAAGGGTGCTCGCTGCCATGGTGGAATCAAGAAAGAGAACGTTGCGCTACAGTGAGATAAAGAGGCTTGCGGGCAGTGAGGTCTCGGTATATCTGAGTGAATTGAACGAGAAAAATCTTATTGTGAAGGACGGGCGCGGGAAGTACAGAGCTCGGGACAGGTTATTTGCGGAATACCTGCACTCGCACAAGCCGTATATGAGAAACGGAACCATAGAGGGGCGAGAATGAGGGCGGATATTGACGTGATAGAGCAGTTTGTGGGTGAACACCAATGACCGATGCGCAGAGTATCTCACAACCACCACTCATAGGGCGGGACAAGGAACTAAATGAACTCAAGACCCGCTTAGAGAACGCTTCCCAATCCCAGGGCTCCACTGTCCTCATCTCTGGCGAAGCCGGCATAGGCAAGACCCGCCTGGTCTCGGAGCTCATCAAGGACGCGGAATCCGGGGGCTGCCAGATCATCCGGGGCTGGTGCCTTGCCGAGAGCCTGGAGCCGCTGTTCCCGTTCAAGACCGCGTTCCGGGAGGTCGGGATGCACCATCTGATCGCCGGGGCGCCGCCCCCGAAAGTGATCTCGGCGTACCTGATGAACGAGGCTGGGATCCTTGCAGCCAGGGCGGAGCGCGAGGAGTCCGGGCTGGATCCCGACATCTTCACCTCGATGATGAAGGCGAAGGGCGACTCCTCCAGGGCCAAGGAATATCTCGAAATAGCCCTCTCCGGGTTCGAGCGCATGGGGATGAAGATGCGGGCTGAGAAAGCGAAGAGGGCGAGGGAGGGATGAGGATGGTCAGGGTGGGGAATGCCGTGCCTGATGTTCCAACTATACTGGTGTGCCAGGGGGCGAGCGGGCTCTCCGCGGGTGCGCTGGGGATCATGGATGCGTTCGAGGAGGAGCTGAAAAAGCACTCCTCCCATCCCTCGCTGTCCAGGGGTTACAGGGTGAAGCGCGTGGGGGACAGAGGGCTCTTCATCGACCCTCTGGTGGACGTGCTGATGCCCGACGGCTCGCGCACCACATACGCGCGCCTGACCCTTACCGATGTACCGAAGATCGTGGAGCAGCACATCTTTGGCGGCAGGGTGGTGGAGGAGTGCCTGGCAGGTGAGGATTACACGAGGTTCTTCGAGGGGCAGCAGAGGATAGTGCTCAGGCACTGCGGCGAGATCGACCCTGAAGACATAAACGACTACGTGGCGCATGGCGGCTTCACTGCCCTGCGCAGGGCGCTGTCCATGACACCGGAGCAGGTCATAGACCTGGTGAAGGCTTCTGGGCTCAGGGGCAGGGGGGGCGCAGGGTTCCCCACAGGGCTCAAGTGGGGGTATGCCAGGGCTGCGAAGGGCACTGAGAAATACGTGATATGCAATGCGGATGAGGGCGATCCTGGTGCGTTCATGGACCGCTCGCTGCTCGAGGGCGATCCCATGGCTGTGATCGAGGGGATGATCATCGCTGCCCATGCGATAGGCGCGGGCAAGGGTTTTGTCTACTGCCGCGCAGAATACCCGCTGGCTGTGGAGCGCGTCACCAAAGCGATAGAGAATGCGGAGAACGCGGGCTACCTGGGCAAGAAGATATTGGGGACCGGGCACTCCTTCGAGATCGCGCTCAAGGAGGGTGCGGGGGCGTTCGTCTGCGGGGAGGAGACTGCGCTCATCGCCTCGATCGAAGGAAGGCGGGGCGAGCCGAGACCCAGACCTCCTTTCCCTGCGGAGAGCGGGCTGTGGGGCAAGCCAACCATAATCAACAATGTGGAAACGCTGGCTACCATCCCCCTCATCATAGACAACGGTGCTGAGTGGTTCAGCGCCATGGGGACAGAGCACAGCAAGGGCACAAAGGTCTTCGCGCTCGCCGGACGGGTGAAGCGCACAGGGCTTGTGGAGGTGCCGATGGGCACGAGCCTGCGCCAGGTGATCTTCGGACCCGGGGGCGGGATGGCAAGGAAGGGTCGTGGGCTCAAGGCTGTGCAGATCGGCGGACCCTCTGGTGGCTGCCTGCCAGCCAGCGCCTTAGACACCCCGATAGACTATGAAACGATCACAGCCACAGGTGCGATCATGGGCTCGGGCGGCATGGTGGTCATGGACGAGGGCACATGCATGGTGGACATCGCGCGCTACTTCCTCAGCTTCACTGTCAAGGAATCCTGCGGCAAGTGCGTCCCATGCAGGATGGGGCTGAAGCAGATGCTGGATATTCTAAACAGGATCGCAAAGGGCGAGGGCTCGCGCGCAGACCTCGAAAGACTGGAGCGCATTGCAAAGGTGGTGAAGGAGACAGCCCTCTGCGGTCTGGGACAGACAGCCCCGAACCCTGTGCTCACCACCCTGCGCTACTTCAGGGACGAGTATGAAGCGCATATCACGGGCAGATGCCACGCAGCAGTCTGCACTGCACTGACCAGGTTCGAGGTGGATCCTGACAGATGCAAGATGTGCGGCAGGTGCAGCACCGCCTGCCCAGTGGACGCTGTGTCCTGGGCTCCTCGCACCCTCCCCACCATCGATAAAAAGAAATGCATACGATGTCGCGCATGCATCGAGGCATGCGAATATACGGCGATAAGGTGAGAACATGGTCGTCCTGAGGATCGATGGTCGCGATATCTCTGCCCACACAGGGATGACCGTGATGGAGGCTGCCCACGCGGCAGGGATATACATCCCAGGGCTGTGCAGCCATCCTGCCCTTCCGCCTTCGGGTGCCTGCAGGCTCTGCATCGTAAGGATCGAGGGAGTGAAAGGCTTGCCCACCGCATGCACCACCCCTGTGAGAGAAGGGATGGTGGTGACCACGAAGGATGAAGGACTGCAGCAGATGCGCAGGGAGATCCTCAGCCTCCTGATGGCAGACCATCCACATGCATGCCTGGGCTGTGCCCAGAGAGAGGGCTGCACCAGGGAGCCGTGCTCCACGAACGTGGCTCCGGAGGAGCGTTGCTGTCCCAGGCTCGGCAACTGCGAGCTCCAGAAGGTCGTGGAATACGTGGGGATACGAGAGGACACACCGAAATATCTTCCAAAGGAGCGCAGGCAGGACACAGAACCTCTTCTCCACAGAGATGAACGCTTGTGCATCCTCTGCGGACGATGCGTGAGGGCATGCAGCGATCTGAGGGGCGTTGGAGCCATAGGGTTCGTCACCAGAAGCTTCGAGCTGAGGGTTGGGACCGCGTTCTCGCGCAGCCTTGCAGATGCCGACTGCCGTTTCTGCGGCGCATGCGTCGAGGTCTGCCCCACAGGCGCCCTCACAGACAAGGATGTTGCACCAGGTCCGAAGGAGGAGGTGCTGGTGCCTTGCAGAGCCTCCTGCCCCGCAGGTGTGGACGTGCCCCTGTTCCTGCGCTTTATCGCCGAGGGCAGGCACGCAGATGCGTGCAGGGTGCTGCGGCATGCCCTTCCCTTGCCCGGCACGATCGCCTACATATGCCCGCGCCCATGCGAGGAGCGCTGCAGGCGCGGGAAGATCAACGAGCCGGTCGCCATCGGGGATATACAGGTCTTCGCCGCCGCCCATGACGACCTCTCCTGGAAAGGTGGAATGCCAGCCTCCACAGCAAAGAGGATCGCGGTCGTTGGCTCTGGACCAGCAGGGCTCAGCGGCGCTTACTTCCTGCGGCTCAGGGGATATGGGGTCACGATCTTCGAGAGAGAGGAGAAGCTGGGCGGCATGCTGAGGGCGATCCCATCCTTCAAGCTCCCGAGAGATGTGCTGGACAGGGAGATCACTATCCTCCTCGATATGGGGATCGAGGCTGTGCCGGGCGCGGAGATCGAGGATCCTGGAGACCTCATCGCCCAGGGATACGATACCGTGCTCTGGGCAACGGGTGCAATAGCGCAGCAGCCGAGGATCGAAGGGATGGAGCTGCCAGGGGTGGCTCGCGCCCTCGACATCCTCAGAGATCCTGGGATATCTCCAGGACAAAAGACTGCGGTCTTCGGCTCAGGCTATGAAGCGCTTGAAGCTGCAAGGCTGGTGAGGCGCACGGGCGCGGATACCGCACTCCTTGTGCCGAAGGATGAGTCCCTCATACCCCCTAAGGAGCTCAGGATGGCGCAGGAGGAGGGGATAAGGATCAGCACGGGGCTCAGCATTACCAGGATATACCGCACGGACGGCATGCTCAGATGCATCCTCTCCAGCGGCGAGGAGACAGAAGCCCATACCCTGCTCATAGCGCAGCGGAGCACCTGTCCGGAGGTCAAGAAGGCTCAGAAGGTCTTTGCAGTGGAATGCGGTGCTGCAGGCAAGGAGACCAGCGCCGTGGAGGCTGTCGCCTCTGGGCGAAAAGCAGCAGAGGCTATCGATAGGTTTCTAGGGGGAGATGGCACTATCCCAGCCCTTCTCTCTTCTGAGCCACAGAAACAAAATATCGGACGGATCAGAGGGTTTGCCAGCCTGAAGCGCATGGATGCAGAGTCCCCCCCCTCCGCAAGATTGGCAGGAGCGCCCGACCTCCAGCAGATGGACGAAGAGCACTGCGCCCGTGAGGCAGCACGATGCCTACGCTGCGATCTCAGGCTTCTGATCCCTGCGCCGCGTCTCCCGCCCGAGGCATGGCTGCCGCTGACCCTCGATGCAATAGCCTCGGTGCCGCACGCAGAAGGGGTCTATACCCTGCGCGACAATGAAGGAAAGGTGCTGAAGATCAAGGGCGCGCCTGACCTGCACGTCGCCCTCGAAGGCGAGCTGTCCTCCGCCGCATTCTTCGAGTTCGTCCTGGACAAGATGTACTCGAAAAGGGAGAGCGAGCTCCTCCAGCAGTACGTCCAAAAATACGGGCGCATGCCAGAGGGCGCGGGCGACCTCGATGAGCTGTTCTGAGGCCCCCTATCGGGCATAAGTTTCATCTGCGTTAGGCTCCCCGTGCCTGCGTTGGACTTGTGATTGCTCGCCGTAACGCTTGGAGTATAATGGCTCGCAACCATGCGCTCGCCTGGCATGCGTCGTAATAGGACGATCAGCTTCGGTCAGGAATCTCTCACCTATGAAAAACTTCCTCTGGACACCTCCATGCTCTCGTCCTTGATAAAGCTTCCCTCCTTCGGGAATTCCACCGCAGGGACGGGTTTCAAAGGGTGTCCCTGCGGCTTTTTCGCCCCCTTTGGAACCATGCATCGAAGGCTGGCTTTGTCTTCCATTCGTTCTATCTTCTCTGCGTAGAGTGGTAGATCGATGTTGTGGTACTCTGTTTTATCCCTCAGCATATAGTAGATGATCCGTAGGAGGTGCCGGGCTGTAGCTACACGGGCAATCATCTTGCCTCGCCGTCGCGATATGCGGTTGTATGTCTTCTTCAGCTTCGGGTTATTCTCTTTCGCTTTTATCCCTGCTTCTACTAAGATCCATCGCAGGTTTCGATTCCCCTCTTTTGTTATGTGTCCATGCCTGACAGTCTCTCCACTGTTCCGCACCGAGGGCACTAAACCTGCATAGCTTGCCAGCTCCCTGTAACTAGGAAATCGCCCGACATCTCCGATCTCGTTCACTATCACCTGGGCGCTGTAGAAATCTATCCCCGTGATCTCCATCAAACGCCTCACGTCTTCATCCCATACTGCTTGTCGCGCCATAGTGGCTTGGATCTGTTCAATCTCTTGCTCTATCGCCTCCAGCTGACGGAGGAGACTCTCCAATACCTCTCTGGTAAGCTCCGGCAGCTCTATTCTTGTCAGGAACTGGCGCCCACTCTTGCCGAACAAATCCGTGAATTCCTGTGTGACCCAGTTCGTACTCAGCAGGGCATGAACTCTGTTCTTCACTTGGGCTGCATTCTGCCCCAACCAAATCCGATGTCTTAGAAGCTCGCGCATCTCCCTGATCTGCTTTGGTGGCACGTATGCTCTCGGCAGGAAATCAGACTGGAGCAGCTTCGCCAGTATCCTGCTGTCTATCTTGTCTGTCTTGCTCTTTGACATGGCAATCGCATGAACGTCCTTGCTGTGGGCTACGGACACTGTATAACCCCATCCCTCCAAGAGATCCACGA
>JBFMEL010000004.1:0-34798 GCA_040753455.1 Thermoplasmatota archaeon
CTCAGAAATGCCTTCAGCCAACTGCCGTTAGGGGCAGCGCGTCACTGGCCCGCGTGGGGGCGGCTGAACCTCAGGCATGGGTTGAGGGAAACATCTATCATCCCCTCTGCTATACCTGTTCGTGAGGGATTAGATTGATGCAGAGGTGCGCTGCATGCGCTGGACTGGGCATCTGCCCTGATTGCAACGGCAGGGGCAAGATCGACACCGGGCTGTACAAGAATGTGAAGATAGACTGCGCCGCCTGCGAAAAGAGCGGGCGCTGCCCCTCATGTGGAGGCACGGGAAAGGTCGAAAAGCACATACCTCATGACACGTTGTTAGGGGCACTTTCCGAGCAGTACGCCGAGGTGATGAGGATGGAGCGCATCACGGAGGAGCGCGTCCATGCTCTGAGGAGACAGGGAATAGACCCCACTGCCTACCGCTATGAATGGCTGAGGGAGCAGCACCGCGTCTGGGTGGACCCGCACAACAGGCTCGTGGGAAAGGCGCACAGGCAGATCACAGCGGAGTCCTCGCTCTGGGATATCCTCATGGAGGCAAGGGAGCGCAGGGACGCGGTGCTGGGCTACCTCAGAGCACTGGAGCGGATGAGCAAGTAGGGCGAGCAGTTAGGACTGCCCTAAAGCAGATGCGGTGGCTCTGAACATCTCTTTACCTTCCCAGCACCCCAATGATGAACCCGATCTCCTTGTCTATAGGGGGGAGAGCTGTCACCACGAGCCCCTCAAGCGACCTCCAACCCCTTCTCTTCGCCTCCATCCGTTCTCTGAAAACCCCGGGATCGAATCCCGGCACCCTCGATCTCAGCAGCTTCGGATCAGGGCGCGCGCCCCGCTTCAGAAGGATGTAGAGGTCGTGAACGTCCCGCGCCTTGTCCCTGTCGTAGATCGACGAGACCTTGTCCAGTGCCAGCTCCTCCAATTTCGGCACCAGCACCTCTATCGGGGGGATGTCCGGGTACGGAGATGCGATGATCGCTCGTTCCACGCTCTCCAAAGCTCCCTCCGAGGCCAAGAGCTCAACGGAAATTGTGATCTCCCTCGGATGCGCCCGCGATGTGATGCCAAAGCTGAGAAAGAGCATGTTAGCTGTGAGCTTCCTTTTCAGGATCCTGACTGAAAATCCGAGATATTCCAGTTCACCCGCGAGATATTCGGCGATGCCCTCGGGGATATTTTCTGCGCGGAGGTCCAGGTCCTCGGAGAACCTATCGCCCTTGTAGACCTTCCAGAGGCAGGTGCCGCCCCTGAAGACCAGCGAGGGGGTGTGCCGGTAGAGCAGGTGGAGGACCAGGTCCTGCAGGTAGTCCTTCCATATGCTGTCGATGCGCTTCAGCCTGCGCATGTGTGCATATCTCTTCAGCTCGCCGGAGGTCAGCAACGCATCAGCCTCCTCACAGTCCTGATCACCCTCTTCTTTCCACAAAGCTCGGCGTACTCCAGGAGAAGGACATCGTCCACCGCATCCAGCACGCCTTCGAGCTCGTCCGGGGCGATCGCACGCAGGTAAAGCGCGTCGATAACGATCTTCTCAGGCTTCGCCACGGGGAGACGCCAGCGATCGTTCCACGCGATGAACTCGTAGCCGAACATCAGCGACGGCGCGACATGGTGGAACCTTATATCGGCGCCCATGAAATCGAGCCGCCTGTTGAACCTCTTCCGGGAAGTGACGACATCGACCCCGAAGGGTATCTGCGTCGTGAGGGCTCGGATGCTCATGGCAGACCAAAGCGAGATATAGGAAGGGCGGGTGAGATACGGTGCAACTACAGTGGGATCATCGGAGCTTGTGTACTTCCCCCGCTCCACCCGCCTGATCACACCCCTTTTCTCAAGGTTGTGCAGCCGCTGTCTGGCATAGCCTCGGGATACCCCCCTGTCGGTAAGGTCCTTGACCCCGAAGACCGGCATCTTCATTATCGAATCGAGGATATGTGAATACTTGATTCTGGGCACGCCAACGATATCGGTTTCCCACATATAAATCTATGCAAGTTATTAAAGAACATGATTTTCATTGATTTGAAAATATACCTTCACACTGTTTACCTGCACACTGGCTCGAAAAGATACTCTAAACTCAGAGTGCCCACCCCCATTCACCCCGTGGTTAATCTTTGTGCCTAGGATCTCATCCCTGCGGATTGATTTTATATCCAATGCGCATAGGTTTGCATGGATGTCTGTCTTCGATTCGCTGCATCCCAAACTCCTGGGGGTGCTGCGCACCCTTGGTGTGGAAGAGCCCACACCAGCGCAGCGCAGCGCCATGCCAGCGGTGAGCGCAGGGAAGCATCTCCTCCTCATAGCCCCTACAGGGATCGGAAAGACCGAGGCTGCAGTCCTTCCGCTGCTGGATAGGATCGTGCGCACCCAACCCCCTGGCATTGCGCTGCTGTACATCACCCCGCTGAGGGCACTGAACAGGGACATGCTGCGCAGGATGGAGATCTTCGGGCAGGGACTGGGGATCACTGTGGGGGTGAGGCACGGCGACACACCGGAGGGGGAGAGGCAGCGCCAGGCGTCAGTTCCTCCTCAATTTCTAATCACCACGCCTGAGACACTCCAGATCATGTTCATGGGCTGGAAGCTCCGCGCAGCGCTCTCCAGGGTGCGGTGGGTGGTGGTGGATGAGATACATGAGATGGCTATGGACGAGAGAGGGGCGCAGTTGGCAGTGGGACTGGAGCGCCTGGTGGATATCGCAGGGGAGTTCCAGAGGGTAGGGCTCTCCGCTACCGTGGGCGATCATGAGGAGGTCGCCAGGTTTCTTGGGGGTGCAGGGAGGGAGGTAGAGGTCATCAACATCACATTCCCGAAAGGGATGAGGATCTCTGTGCACACCCCTGCGGTCACCGAGGAGGACAAAGCTGTTGCGATAGATATCCATGCAGAGCCTGAGGTCTGCGCCGCCATGCGCCTCTCTCGAGCCATGATCGAAAAGCGGAGGAGCACGTTGTTCTTCGTCAACACACGGGACACCGCAGAATATCTGGCATCGCGCTATGCTCTCCTGGACCCTGAGTTTAAAATAGGGGTGCACCACGGCTCCCTGTCCAGGCATGTGAGGGTGGAGGCAGAGGAGGAGTTCAAACACGAGCGCCTGAAGGCGCTGATATGCACCTCCTCTCTCGAGCTCGGCATAGACGTGGGGGCGGCAGATTTCACTATCCAGTTCGGCAGCCCGAGGATGGTCTCGCGCCTCGTGCAGCGGGTAGGAAGGGCAGGACACTCCATGCGCCTTGTCTCGGAGGGGGTGATTATCACCCAAGGCTTCGATGACATTCTGGAAAGTGCGGTCATATGCGGCAGAGCGCTGGCTGGAAAGATAGACGCGCTGGGAAGCAGGGAGCAGCCTCTGTCTGTCCTGGCGAACCAGATCTCCGCCTATGCTGCGGCAGAGCCAGGTGCGGACCCAGAAAGGCTCTATAGGATCCTGCAGCGGGCTCATCCGTTCAGGGGGCTCGCCAAAGATGAATTCGATGCGGTTGTCAACTTCCTGAGGGCTGTGAAGATCCTCAGACCTGAGGGAAAGGAGATGGCGAGGAGCAAGCGCACCCTGGAGTATTTCTACGAGAACATCTCCATGATCCCGGACGAGAGGAGGTACAGGGTCATCGACATCACCACCCGCAGACCCATAGGCACGCTGGATGAATCGTTTGTCGCCAGCTTCTCAGACCTCGAACGCCCGTTCATCGTCAGGGGGAGACCATGGCACATCGTCGAGGTGGAGGAGGACAGGGTGATGGTCGAGCCTGTGTCCACCATCGGGGTGGTGCCGAGCTGGTTCGGCGAGGAGATCCCCGTGCCGTACGAAGTAGCGCAGGAGGTCGGCGTCCTGAGGCGTACGCTGGATTGGCAAGGATACCACACTTTTAGGGAGGGGCGCAGGGAGGTGGAAGAGGGCATCGCGCAGCAGCGCGGTTCCGGATTCATCGTGCCTGACGACAGACAGATAGTGATTGAGTGCGAAGGGGAGGTCATCCTGATGCACGCCTGCTTCGGCACCAAGGTGAACGAGACCCTAGGCAGGATACTCAGCATGCTGCTGGCTGCAAGACGCGGGGAGAGCGTTGGATTGTACACAGACCCATACAGAATTGTGTTCGAGGGCGGAGGAAGGCTTCTGGGTTCCGAGATCCGCTCTGCGCTGGAGGAACTGACGCCCGAGGCATTACCGTCCCTGGCAAGGCTGGCTGCCAGGCGCTCCCAGACATTCAGGTGGCGCTTCGTCCATGTCGCGAAGAAGTTCGGGGTGTTGAGGAAGGACGCAGACTACCGTGCGATAAATCTGGGTGCACTGCTGGAGGCATACAGCAGCACTCCGCTGATGCGGGAGGCTGTGGATAAGACCCTGTGGGACGAGATGGATGTGGAGAGGACCAAGGAGATCGTCCAGAAGCTCAAAGATGGAAAGATCGAGATATGCGAGCAGAGGCTCTCCCCCATCGGAAGGATAGGGCTGGAGAAGCGGATGGAGCTCGTATCCCCTACCAGACCAAGCAAGGCGATACTAGACGCGCTGAAGCTCCGCCTGGAGAGCATGGAGGTGGCGCTGCTCTGCCTCAACTGCAGGCGCCCCAGGAGGACAAGGATCTCCGCACTCGATCCGAAGGTGAGATGCGCGTACTGTTCCAGCAGCATGGTCGCTGCCCTTCCTCCATTCGAGAAGGACAAAGCAAAACTGCTCGCGAAAAGGGTGCGCACCGCCGAGGAAGAGAAAGAGATGAAAATCCTTGCGAAGAGTGCGAATCTGGTACGGGTGCATGGAAAGAAAGCCGTGATGGTATTAGCAGGAAGGGGTATAGGACCGACCACTGCCGCGCGCATCCTGTCCAGGATATATCTAAATGAGGGGGAACTCCTCGCCAAGGTCCTGGAGGCTGAGATCAATTACGCCAAGACCAAGCGCTTCTGGGACTGACAAAACCGATCAGCACATCCCCCACCACTCAGACACCAGGTGCATGCCATCGGGAACGGTGCTCCCGTCGGGACCGATGGGGAGGAAATCAATCTCTCAACAAAAACTCACCATCGGTCAAGACGGTACTCATTGTCTTGAAAGCATAGAGCACTGACTCGCAGCAAAAATAAATCAGAAGTGCTCCCGTCGGGACAGTCGGCGAGGAAACAACCTCCCTACAAAAACTCGCCGAGTGTCCAGATGGTACATATTAGTTTAAAAGCATAGAGCACTGGCTTCCAACAAAAATAAATCAGAAGTGCTCCCGTCGGGATTCGAACCCGAGTCCAGAGCTCGAGAGGCTCCGATGATTGGCCGCTACACTACGGGAGCGCGTGGAAGACCTTTGTACGTCAAGCAAACTGCGTCCGGGCGCTAGAGGAGCGGTTGAAGGGGTCTCACACCCTATCAGGGACTGGATGGTTGGTTTGAAGGGCATCCTCAGGGTAGCGAGGTGTCATCTCTATTTTGCAGCCGCCCAGGCGCAGCGCTGTGGTCCGTGTAATGTGCGGTCGAGCGAAGTCATCATAGTATATCAGCCATTCGGTCACTGGGCGAAAACCAATTATGAGGGGGG
Organism: Thermoplasmatota archaeon; assembly: GCA_040753455.1. Lineage (GTDB taxonomy): Archaea > Thermoplasmatota > Thermoplasmata > SG8-5 > JACRNV01 > JBFMEL01. The sequence continues at coordinate 5,558 of JBFMEL010000004.1, forward strand.
AGGCATCTACCCATGGTGAGCATGTGAAGCGCGATCTCATCTCGATGCTCGATGTTAGCGGTGATATAGAGGAAATACTGGACCTGGCTTCAGACCTGAAGCTGCGGCTTAAGAGAGGTGAACCCCATGAACTTCTCAAAGGAAAGAGCATTGCAATGATCTTCGAGAAGGCGAGCACGCGCACCCGTGTGTCCTTCGAGGTAGGGGCAGCCCATCTGGGCATGGCATCTCTGTTCTTGGGAAGGAACGATCTGCAGCTCGGACGTGGGGAGACGATAGCTGATACCGCTAGGGTGCTGAGCAGGTACGTGGATCTCATCATGTACAGGGCATTCAGGCGGGATGACGTGATGGAGCTGGCTGCGAACGCCAGCGTGCCTGTGATCAACGGGTTAGACAACCTGGAGCATCCGTGCCAGATAATCGCGGACCTCCTGACGATCCGTGAGCACAAGGGCAGATTGGGCGGTCTGAAGCTTGCCTATGTTGGTGATGGGAACAACGTGTGCAATTCCCTGCTTTTGGGCTGTGGGATCACCAGGATGGAGATGACCGCCGCATGTCCAAAGGACTACGCACCGGATGGAAACATCCTCGCGGAAGCCAAACGGCTGGGGCGCATGCACGGCTGCAGGATCACAGTCATCGAGGATCCCATAGAGGCTGCGGAGGGAGCAGACGTTTTGTACACGGATGTCTGGGTCTCGATGGGTGATGAGGCAGAGCAGGCCGAGAGGGAGCGCGCGTTCAGACCTTACCAGGTGAACAGCAGGCTCCTGAGCGCCGCGAAGCCTGACTGCATCGTGATGCACTGCCTCCCAGCGCATCGGGGGCAAGAGATCACGGACGGTGTCATCGACGGTCCGCAATCTGCAGTCTGGGACCAGGCAGAGAACAGGCTGCATGCGCAGAAGGCGATCATGCTGAGGCTGATTGGTGTGGAGTAGCCTCCATCATTGCCCCTGAGGCAGGGCGCATCGCTATCGCAGAGTGCTGGGTAATACTGGGTTCATCCTCTGATCTGATCTTCTCATCGAGGATCTGGCAGACGATTGCATTATCTGCCTTATACACAGCCTCGTGCTATCCCCCGATCTGCTCGACGAACGCCCTGCGCTCGGCCTTTAGCCTGATCATCTCCTGGCGTGTTTTGAATTCGGCATCAGCGTCCCCCAATCTCTCGATGAGCGCCAGGATGCTCTCCCTCCTTGGGCGGATCACGTCTATCCCCACAGTTTGAGCCTGCTGGCGCACCACAGCCATTGCGAAGTCGTGCTCCTGACCATAGTGCTTGCAGAAGTGTGTGATCACCTTGTCCAGAGCCTGCGCCGCTGTGAGCGATTGTTTCTCCTCTGGTTTTGCGGTGCGCATCTTGCCAGCCATCACGTTCAGTCCCAGGGTCTTGAAGGCGTGCTCCACGTTCTCCCCGGTCTTCGCGCTGGTGAGATAGCATATGCTGTCGAACGCCAACGCGACCTCGGAGAGCTCGCGCACGCCTATCTTGGCATCGCGGTGCAGGTCGCTCTTGTTCCCGAGGAAGAGGAGCGGGATGCCGCCGGCAACCCTCTCTATCTCCGGTGCCCAGTAGCCCTCTAGACTGCCCAGGGTCTCAGGGCGGGTAAGGTCGCAGACCAAGAGCGCTCCAGAGGTGCCCTCGAACCCCATCTTATGGACGCCCCGGTACTCCTTCTGTCCGAGGATGTCCCATATCATGAGCACGAGCTGGATATCCTTGCCCATGTAGCTGAGGCTGATCTCCCTCTTAGTGGTCTTGGTGCCGATCGTCGCGATGTACTTGTCATCGAAGGCATCGTAGACGAACTTGCGCACCAGAGAGGTCTTGCCTACGGCGTTGTCCCCGAGGAGGCATATCTTCTTCACGATCCTGCGCGCAGAATGCTTTGCAGTGTGCGCAGGGCTATGATGCGGTCTCATTCCACATCACGGTCCAGCTGTCTCCTGATGGATAGACCAGCGATCTGCTCGAAGGCGTTGGTGACGTTGTTCCCTGTCTTGGCGCTCGTGTAGAAGTAGGGTGACGCATACCTCCTCGCCGCCTCGGCCATCTCCTTCTCGGTTATCGTTATCTGGTCCTTGAGGTCTTCCTTGTTGGCAAGGAAGACTACGGGCACGTCCCCGGTGACGCCGCGCATCTCGGCGATCCAGTCATCGAGCGCTGGGAGCGTCTCGGAGCGTGTGAGGTCGCAGACCGCCATCACACCGTTCGCGCCATGGAAGTATGCCTCGCGCAGGAGGGTGCGGAAGCTGCTCTGTCCCATGATGTCCCATATCATCAGATCAGAGCTAATGGCTTCCCCACCGATCTCGATCACCATGGAGCGCTTCGAGACCTTCGTGCCCAGGGTTGATAGGTAGCTGTCGTCGAATATGTCGAGCACGAAGCGCTTGATCAGCGAGGTCTTGCCCACTGCGTTCTCGCCCACCAGGCATATCTTGGATTTGATCCTCCTAGGAGTCAAAGGAGCACCACCTGCTGCGCAGTTCCTTCTCTAACCGCACACAACTGCGTTCTCACAGATAAAACTTTCCTGCAGGAAGCGCTCCGCCTTCTGAGCCCGAGATCGCTCCTTGCCTCGATATGCTGTGGTCTGCAACTGCTCTCACCGATACCCGAGGATCGCGCAGTGCCCGATGCCCTCTCGATCTGCCTTTCGCTCACGTTCCCGATAGTTAGTGCCTCTGACCACTGGGCATGGTTCTACCTCACCTCTGCGGCGAGGATCGGTATCGCAAGGACGCCCGCGGCGGCTGCGAACGCCCCCATTCCCGCGCTCTCCTCTGTCCTTCCATACCCCAGAAGGATGAGATCGCCGTCCATGGGTCTGAAGGTGGCTACGAGGACCATCTCGTCCTCCAAGAACTGCTCCGCAAGTGCTGTGCCATCTGGGAAATGGAGGCGCCCGCGCCTGCACACGAGCGCTGTGGCACCTACCGCACCCGCTCCCACGGCATCGTCCCTCTGCTCTATGCCCGTCCGCACGAAACGCGCGTGATCCCGCAGAGCGATGGCATGCGTGAACCTTGCCAATGCAAGTTTGTTGAGATCCACCCTTCCATGAGCGATGGGGAGGCTGTCAATGAACTCCCTGCCCTCGGCCGAGAGCGCGATGCCCCTCTGTCCGACTGTGATGAGTCCCCTCCCTCTGAGAACCCCCAAGACCCCCCTGCACGTCCCCTCCCCTATCTGGAGGAGCTCGGCAAGGCGCTTCCTGCCCAGCCTCTCATGGTCACATATCAGGTAGAGCGCTCTAAGGAGATGGTGCAGTTCGAAAGTGGGGGGTGCGCCGCGCTTTCCCATGTCAGAAGGTGCACACATCCCCCTTGACCACCATCTCGGTGATCCGGGAGATGTTCTCCAACCATTGGTCAGTGAGCGCAGTCACGTCTGCCTTCACGGACCTCAAGGGCACACCCCTCTTCATTATCAGCTGCACGCTTGCCGCCTGGGGGCGATCGATCGGTCTGCCGATCTGGGAGACGATACGCACATGTGCCTCCTCAATTGAGCCCGAGTGCTCATCCGCGATCTCTGCCGCGAGCCTGTTGGCCAGGATGTTGTATATCTTTCCCACATGCGTCACAGGGTTCTTGCCCGAGGTTGCTTCCAGGCTCATCGGGCGATTGGGCGTGATAAGACCGTTGCATCTGTTCCCCCTGCCCACAGAGCCATCATCGCCGTTCTCCATTGAGAGCCCAGTGACAGTCAGGTAGTATATCCCTGAGCGGTAGTTGTCCCCCGTGTTCACATCCACATTGACCTCGCGCTCGGTGTACTTGGTCGCGTTGTCCGCCACGTTGGAGCGCAGCTCCTCTATCGCGCTGATGTAGTGGTCCTTGTCAGGGATCTCGCTGTCCACCATCGCTGCAGCCACTGTGAGCCTGATCTTGTCCTTGACCCTGGAAGCCATGACCTTCACGTCCTCGCCCGCCTCCGGGGTCTTGCGCTTGAGTTTGCCGTTGATCAACCGCTCGGTCTCCAGCACGAGGCGCTCGGTCTCGGTGAGGGGTGCGAATCCCACTCCGAAAGAGGTATCGTTAGCAAGGAGTTTCTTGGTCTCGTAAAGCCCGCGGAGGTCCACCGACCCCTGCCCTATGCGGCAGTCGATGAGGACATCCGTCTCCACATCCAAATGCCGAAAATGCTTCCTCAGGTACTCGTTGGCAGCCTTCACAGCCGCTGTCCTGTACGGTAGGCGCTCACCGTTCACCTCCGTGACCGCCCTGCCCACCAACAATATGTATGCAGGCTCCAGCACATTCCCCCCACCGAACCTCGGGGCGCTCTGCCCCCCAACGATCTGTGTCTCGTCCGTGTTGTGATGAAGGATCCTGCCGTAGCGTTCGAGGTACAGCCTGCAGAGGGCGCGCGATACAGACTCAGAGAGACCGTCCGCGATGCTGTCTGGATGTCCGATCCCCTTGCGCTCGACGAGCTCGCTGCGCTGGCGCTCGACAGGGGTCTGCTTTATAGCCTCAACGATGATCTTTCTCTTCATAGAATTCCTCCGTTGTTCGCGCGCGGCGAACCCTATGACTGGATAAATGTTTTTCGGTGAGGGCGAGGTGCACTGTACTATCAACCTACATCGTGAATAGCGCCCAGCACCCAGGCTCCTGCCCCATCTCACAGGTGATGGCACAGCACCTTGCGCGCCATGGGACCGAAGACCAGGTCCTTGATGATCATCATCTGGCGCACGCTGTACTCCTCGATGCGTTGTCCGCCCTCTGCCAAGTATCCTATCCTCTTGACCCCCTGAATTTTCGCAGAGATATCCTCCTTCGACTGCTCGAAGGTGGGATAGACCGAGATCATGAACGATTCGAACCTCTTTGTCGCTAAGAAGATCGTGTAGTCATTCATTATCTCGCGCACTAAGATGTCATGGTCATTGCTCACACCAGGGTCGTGCCTGAGATGGTAGAGGACCATCGCGTCGAAGCCCAGCCTTTTCAGGTTGGGGACGCACAGCGTGGCCATCAACCTCTCAGCCTCCATGCGCTTCCTCACAGCCGCCACGGTATGCCTGGAGACGGAGAGGATCTCGCTTAGGTCCACATCCCTAGTTTCCGGATGCTCTATGAGGGCGGAGTATACCATCTTCTCCCTTTTTGAGAGATTCGCCCTGGTGGTGTCCGCAAAAAGATCCGCTCCCTCCATATCATCAAACTCCTCAAGCTCGAAGGTTCTTTGGAGCACTGGGGTGAAGTCGAGAAACCTGTCTATGCGGCTCGTGTCGAAAGGAAAGATCACTTGTACGGGGTGTTCGGGCTCAAGGAGATCCATCTGGGCGAAGGTGCTTATCCTTTTGACCTCGATCCTGCTGAGCTCTGTGTAGTTTCGGGCGATGCTGAGCGAGAACCCCTTTCCAGCCTCACCCACAGAGTAGAAGAGCTCCTCGGATATCTCGATCGTCTCTTTGGTTTTTTTCACCCGATCAGCGACAGGAAATGCAGGGTTGAAGTGCGTGTAGATCACCGAGAGCATCTCGCAACCGAGGCGCTGGAGCATCGGCACCCTCACATACCTGAAGTAATCCCTGTTCCTCAGGCGCTGGCGCACAGCAGAGAAAGTGGAGGGCTTCATCCCTGCAGCCGCCGCACGGTCCTTGTCTTTCAGCGTGGGGTATCTCACCACACTGTAAAGGACTAGGCGCTCGTTCTCAGAGAGGCGTCTCCACACGATGGGGGCAAAGGCTTGAGGGGAGATATACTTTTCTTTGGATGCCAACACTTAAATACTGAACAATATATTTTGACCTGATGGACGATCTCATGGATGGCTTAGACACCGCGATCGAGCAGTGCATGGGCGTGACTAAGAAGGACAGGATCCTCATAGTCGCGGATACAGCCTCGAAGAATATCGGGCTCGTCCTGAAGCAGGAGGGGCTGAAGAAGACCAAACACGTCAGGTTCTTCGATCTCGACATGCCCGCGTACGGCGGCAGACCCCTGAGGGCGATGCCCCAGGGACTGCTGGAGGCGCTGGATGACGCCACCGTGACCTTCTTCCTTGCAGCACCGAAGGAGGGGGAATTGAAGACTGTGAGGGAGCCGTTCCTCCAGAAGGTGATCAGGAGGGCGAGGCACGCACACATGGTGGGGGTCACCGAGGAGATCGTTCGCACAGGGCTGCGCGCGGACTACGAAAAGATCGAGGCTGTGACGATGAGGCTTTACGAGGTGCTGAGCAAAACCCGGGAGGTGGCTGTGAGGTCTCCAGCAGGCACTGACCTCAGGATCACCTTCAGCCCTCACGTGAAATGGATCCCGTGCACAGGCATCCTGCGCCGGGTGGGCGAGTGGGACAATCTGCCCTCAGGGGAGGTGTTCACCGCCCCCGAGAACATCGAAGGAACAGCGGTGGTGGACGGCACGGTGGGGGACTGGATCGGCGACAAGTACAAGGAGAGGGTGGACTACAGGTCCACGCCGCTCATCGTCGAGATCGGCACTGATGAAGGGCCGTACCTGCGCTCCGTGAGATGCAGGCATCCGGAACTGCTGACCGATTTTCAAAACTACACGGGAGAGGAGCGGTGCGCCTCGCGCGTGGGAGAGGTGGGCTTCGGCACGAACATCTTCCTCAAGGAGTTCATAGGCAACATCCTCCAGGACGAGAAGTTCCCAGGGGCGCACATCGCGTTTGGCGATCCGTATCACGAAAAGACGAGGGCGGGATGGTCATGCAGCCACCACATAGACCTCGTGATGAGAGAGTGCAGCGTGTGGGCCGACGGCAAGCAGATCATGGAGCGGGGCAGATACGTCAACCTGCTCAATGGTGTATGAGCCTTTGCTGCTCTGTTTGTCTGAACCGATTGAGAGGGGATGGTGCTAACACTCATATACCACATGCCCCATGGACGAACGATTGCGATGCTCGACCTCAAACTGGTGCGCGAGAGACCCGAGTTGATACGAAGCGATCTGGAGAAGCGCGCAGCAGCGGACAAACTAGCTCTCCTGGAGAAGATCATCGCCCTGGACAAGGAGTGGCGCAGGGTCTTCGATGGGACGAACAGGCTCAGGCACGAGCGCAACGAGATCGCAAAGATGGTGGCAGAGATCAAGAGAAAGGGCGGGGATGCCGAGGAGCTTCTGGCGAGAGCCCAGGCGCTTCCGAGCGAGATCGCAGCAGCGGAAGAGAAGCTGAATGCCCTGCGCATCGAGATGGATCAAGGGCTGCTGCGCCTGCCGAACCTCCTGCACGAGAGCGTGCCAGTGGGAAAGGACGAGAGCGAGAACATCGAGGTAAGGCGCTGGGGATCCCCTAAGGTGCCTGACTTCGAACTCAAGAGCCATGGGGAGATCGCGGAGGCGCTGGGAGGCGCTGACTTCGAGCGCGCCAGGAAGGTCTCTGGCACAGGGTTCGCATATCTCACCGGCGATCTTGCACTGCTGGAACAGGCGCTGGTCATCTATGCAACAGAGTTCATGATCGCAAAGGGATACACGCTGGTGCAGCCCCCGCTGCTGATGAGACGAAAGCCATACGAGGGCGTGGTGGACCTGGCAGACTTCGAGTCCGTGATGTACAAGATCGAGGGGGAGGACCTGTATCTCATCGCCACCTCGGAGCATCCGATGGGCGCGCTGTACATGGACGAGATCATAGAGGAGGAGCGGCTACCCATAAAACTGGCAGGCGTCAGCACGTGCTTCAGGCGCGAGATCGGCGCCCATGGCGTAGACACCAGGGGTTTGTTCAGGATGCACCAGTTCAACAAGGTGGAGCAGTTCGTCTTCTGCACTCCTGAAACCTCATGGGAAATGCACGAAGAGCTGATATCCAATATCGAGGGGATATTCCAAGGGCTCGATATCCCGCATCGCGTGGTCAACGTCTGCACGGGCGACATAGGGACAGTGGCTGCAAAGAAGTACGATCTGGAGGGCTGGAGTCCGAGGCAGCAGAAGTACGTGGAGATGGGCTCGTGCTCGAACTGCACCGACTATCAGGCGCGCAGGCTGCGCATCCGCTGCGGCAAGGTGGGAGGGGAAAAGCGGGTGCTGCACACGCTGAACAGCACTGCCCTGGCTACGTCCCGGGCGCTCGTCGTACTCCTGGAGCACTACCAGAACGAGGACGGCAGCATCACCGTACCAGAGGTGCTGAGAAAGTACATGAGTGGCCGCACAAAAATAGGACCATAGGACGATGCGCGAGTTCATTCTCTATTCGAGGAAGGGACGCACGGCGGGCGATTTCACGAGCCTGCGCAGCGCAGGACGCCTGGATACAGTCTATCAGTGCATCCTCAGCGCGCTCTTTCTGTCCCATGGCATCAGGAGGGATGTGGTGTTCCACGCAGTCCTCGAAGGACCTCCAGACCCCCCGCTGCACCTGAGTGTGAAGGGCTCAGAGCTGCGCGATGCGAGGGTGGACGAGCAGACCTGGACCCATCTGCTGAGGAAGGTGCTGCCGCAGGCGACGAAGTCGCCGAGGACAAAGCCCTACAACCAAAAGCACAGGAGGGCGCTGGGCGGTGGCGCACATCCAGGGATCACTGTGTGCAGGGGCTCCCTGCAGTCGCTGGTCAGAGCCTCGTCCCAATCCGGAGCGCAGATATTCGTGTTAGAGGAGAAGGGCGCAGAGCTTCGGGAGGTGAAGTTCGGGGAGCACACGACCTTCATCTTGGGGGATCATATAGGGCTGCCGAGGAAGGAGGAGCGCTATGCGCTGCGCTACGGCACCAAGCTCTCGCTGGGCAAAAAAAGATACCTGGCAATGAGCTGCATCAACATATTGAACTATGAGATGGACTGTCTGGCACCGAGCTGATGCCATGAAAAACCTGGCGCAGGCGGTCTTGCCCCTGACCTCGCCATCGTGGGCAGCGCCTCACGAGCACCAGCGCATTGCCATTCATCCTGGTGGCACACGCTACACAACCCGCTGGGGCTTATCATCACAGCCTCTGCACCATCCATCCTGGGGGCACAGACCGCACAACCCGGCTGGAGCTTATCATCACAGCCTCTGCACCATTCATCCTGGTGGCACACGCTACACAACCCGCTGGAGCTTATCATCACAGCCTCTGCACCATCCACCCTGGGGGCACACGCTACACAACCCGGCTGGGGCTTATCATCACAGCCTCTGCACCACTCATCCTGGTGGCACACGCCGCACAACCCGGCTGGCGCCTATGCCATCCTGCCCATGCTCTTGTGCAGCTTCGCCACAGCCTCTACAGCATCCTTGGCTCTATCTATGCGCTCCTCTGCCTGCAGCCTCGACATCCCAGGGCCTGTGATCCCCAGACCGAGAGGCTTGTCGTACTCCACGGAGAGATCGGTGAGCTTGCGCGTTGCCTGGTTGATGATCACCTCGTCGTGCTCTGTCTCGCCTTCTATCACTGCGCCGAGGACCACCACGCCGTCGATCTCCTCCATGTTCAGCAGCCTGTTCGCTGCCAGCGGCATGTCGTACACCCCTGGGACATGAACGACCTTCGCCACCTCTATTCCCAGGAAGCGCGCGTGCTCCTTCGCCCTCTCCAGCATCATGGCGGTGATGTCGTAGTTGTACTCGCTCACCACTATCCCTATCTTCATCTTCTTACCTCCTTCTGATTTTTGTCTGCGTGTTGCTCGTGAGTAGCCTGGCTCGGCAGAAGAGCGTCCCTGCACCTCTCAGCCCACATCTTCATCCCCCGCTTCTCGAACACCGCATGCGCCTGCTCGAGCAGCCCTTTCCCCCGTTCCACATCGCCTTTCGCTCCTATCGACCGGTTCGCTTCGCTCACACGGTCTGATGTTTGCTCGTGTGCTCGCAAACACAGCATCCTGCCCCACTCGTAGCGCGTCTTTGCGGCTTCGGTTTCTGCCTTTAACTCTTCGCACCCACGGAGCGCAGCAGCGAAGTTTTCCTCGGCGCCGTCATAATCTTTTTGCGCAGCGAGCAGCATGCCGCGCAGGCGCAGACTGTATGCATGCTGTTGCTTTATGCCCGCATTCACAGCCATCTTCTCCGCCTCGCATAGGAGCGGTGGCACGAGGTCATTGCTTCCTTCTGCGATATATGTTTCGACAAGACCTAACATCCCGTCGAGAAGGAACACCTTGATACCGTGCTTTCTAGCCAGTTCCATGCTCTTCAGAAACCACTCGGCAGCCTTCGCTGTATCGCCCCTCTCCCGCGCAAGATCGCCGATGTTGTTGTACGCTATCGTGCACCCTATCTGGTCCCCGATTTTCTCTGCGATTCTCATGCTCTTCTCATGGTGCTCCAGGGCTTTATCGTGCTCGCCCTTGTAATAAAAAATAACGCCGATGTTGCCGCATGTTGCCGCAATTCCTACCTGGTCGCCGATCCTTTCTGAGATTCTCAAACCCTTCTCGAAAAACTCCAGCGCCCTGTCATACTCCCCTATGTTGGAGAGTACCCCCCCGATGTTGCTATGAGTGCCTGCAATTAACCGCTGATCGCCAATCTTCATCGTGATTCCCACACTCTTCTCATAGAAGCCCAGCGCCTTGTCGTACTCGCCCTTGTGATACAAAACGTTGCCGAGGTTGTTGTACGCCGCCGCCAGCCCCCGTTCGTCGCCGACCTTTTCTGCAATCCTCAAACTTTTCCCGAAGAATCCCAATGCTTCGTCATAGTCGCCCTTGTGCCAGTAACACATTCCAAGGGTGCTGTATGCAATCGAAACGTCCTTTTCCGTGCCCTCGAACCGCTCGAGTTCGTGGACCACACTCTTCGAGAGTCTGATGCTGTCCTCGTACTCACCCTTGTGCATGCGCACCCACCCTTCCACCGCAAAAAGCCGCCATCTCTCGGCGCAATCAGGTACGATGCTTTTCCCTGCCTCAACCTCTGCCAGTGCCGCCTCAAAATCCCCCTTCTTATCGAGCACCTCGCCGTGCTTGCGGTGCATGCGCGCCCTCGCTTCCTCATCTTTATGCCCGGCCGCTGCGGTCGAGAACGCTTCTATCGCCCTGTCATACATGCCGCCGAGCGCGCAGATGTCGCCGAGCTTCTCGAGCAGCGCGAGCCTCTTGTCCTCGTATTTTGCTCTGACAGGCATTGCGGCGATGGCGTCCAGCGCCGCGCCGTAGAATGTCGCGGCGCGCTCGACCGCGTGCTCCGCAACCGCCTTGTCACCCGCCCTCTCGCAGTATTCAAGCGCCTTTGCAGGCACATCGGAGTTGCTGTAATGGTGAGCGATCTCGTATAGCATTTCGTCCAGATTCTTTGCATAGAATATCTCGAAGATCTCAGCGACATGTCTATGGTACGCGCAGCGCCGCGGTCCCGCGAGCTTGTAAACGGTCTCGCGCACGAGCGTGTGCTCGAATCTTAGCGTGCCGTTGGTTTGGAGGATGATACTGCGCCCGATGAGGGGCGAGAGCGCGGCATAGGCACCTTCCTCGCTGCCAAGCACCCGCACAAGCTGTCTCATTGGGCACTCTCTGCCCAGCACCGCGCAGAGGTCCAGCACGTGGAAGCACGCGGGGTCGAGCGCCTGCACACGCTTCGTGACGAGATCCTCGAGGGAGGCTGCAGCAAGTTCCCCACCATGCTGCAGCACCCATATGCCGTCTCTCTGCACGATCGTTCCGTCCCGCCTCCCAGCATTGAGCAGCTCCTTCGCGAACAGCGGGTTGCCCTCGCTGCGCGTGCAGAGCGCGTCTGCCAGCACCTGCGAGAGCGGTGAGTCGAGCAGTGTCGCGGCGAACGTTGCGGTCTCGTCGGCTGCCAGACCCCTGAGCTGCAGCGTGGTGTGGAGCTCTTCCAACGTCATCTTCTTCAGCATTTTTTCGAGCGCCTCGCCGCGCTCCGGGCGCGTCGTGCCTACGATGAGCACCCTCGCGGCGCGCGTGTTCCTTGCGACATACAGGAATATGCCGAGCGAGCCTTCCTCCGCCCAGTGCAAATCTTCCGCGAGGAGCAGCACAGGCTTCTTTGCACTAAGTCTCAGGACCAGGCTCAGCGCACGTTCGTAGAGCTTCATCCGCTCGGCTTCAAGATTGATGTCCGCAGGCGACCGCAGCACGCGCCAGCGCTGCTGCAGCAGGATGTTGAGCCCCTCTGCTATGCCCCCAACCCTCGCCATTGTGCCGTTCCAGTCCTCCAGCACCGCCCCGAAACGCTCGTCAATCCTCCGCGCAGCGGCTGCCAGATCCCCTTGCATGCCCGGATGCTCTTCCCCCTCGATGACGCCCGCAAGGTAGAACGACTTTTTGTACTCGATGAGTATCTTCTTCTGCTGGTACTCGAGACGCTTCAGTCCTGACCCGACAGATGCACCTGAACCCGCGCCGCCAAAAGAATCGCTGACGAATGATTGCACCGCGGTGAGCATCCCTGCGAGTATGTCGCTGTCCATCATGGTGCTGCCCCCGGAATGTGCATGGGCCAGCAGCAAACCGTTCCGCGTTACCGCGAATATCTCTGAGAATTTCGTGGCTGCCTCTACGGGCACGAGCGGTTCCTCAAGGTGCGGCGCGAGCGCAGTGTCGAACAGTTGATATGGAAACATTGCGTGCGGCTCCCCGCTGCCGCGCAGCACCAGGAACCCGCGTGCTGCCGCAACTTCTGCAACTGCTTCGACCAGCGCGGTCTTGCCGATACCCGCGGGGCCGAAGATGAGCACCGTGCTGCCGCTGCCCTTCGCAGCCGACTCGAGCCGCTGCGTGAGCTGCCGCAGCTCCTCGACGCGCCCGACTATTGACATTGTCCGCACCTGTTGCACCCCAATATCGTTTTTACATATATATGTTGAAACATTTGTGTGCGACCCTCAGCTTCTCCAGCTCGGCGACGAATTCCTTGGCCTTTTTTGTAGGCACGACCAATGTACTTGGTGATATCACCATCACGTTGTAGATGTCCTTCAGGCCTTTGTATCTGTATTCGTATTTCTTGCCGCCGACAACTTTCTTTCCAGTATAGCCGTGAACTTTCCGCGAGATTCTTACCTTGATACTGCTTGATAGTCTGCTCACGTCATATGTGACCAATACATAGGGCATGAGCGCGAGTTTCTCAGGACTGACCAGCATCTTTCCGAATAAGATAATGCCTTCGTCGAACACGTTTCTGTAGAAGCTCGCGTCGTAGTCCTGAAGATTGGTTACTATTGGCTTCAGCTCGCGCCTCGGTTTCATCGCGATGCTCAAATCGGTAACGATTCTGGAGATGGGCTGATAGTATTGGGTCGGTTTTTCATCATCCACTATCACCAGCACATCTATATCCGACCGCCGGTCCTGCGCGCCTCTTGCCAACGAGCCGTACAGCACTATTCCTTGGAGAACTGGAATCGCATTCTTGACCAGTTCCACAAATCTTTCAAGCAGTAGTTTCTCTTTCTCGTTCATTGCCGCCCCCTTCCCTGCTCGCAACGATTTTTCCCAGTTCCTGAGTTATGGCTTTTGCACGCCTTGCCGCGTCACCGTCGCTCTTCCCACCATACCATCTTCCGCTCCTCAATCCATCCAACTCCCTGAAGAGGGCTGATAGCTCGCGCATATTGTGGTCGTCAAGAAATTTTGTCAGTCCCTTGTGGGTATCCATATGAACACCCAACCTCTTTTGCGATAAATATGCGATGATATGCAGCGCAATACCGTACGAATCCTCGATTATTGTTTCCCAGTCCGTTTCCGGGTCGAGCTTCTCGCACGTTGTTTTTATTCGCATAGCCTTCTTCAGGTGGTCTTCTGGCAACATGTGCGCTCACATCCTGTTAAACCTCTCCACGGGTCGTCTCTTGTAATACGTTAATAGATTTCAACCTATTTAGCCCTTTCGATTAAATCGTTACAAGAACGTTGGCTAGATTTTTGGCACCCGCTTGATAGCTCATTGATTGGTTCTCCGGGTGCACGCAGGGCATCTTCACACCTCCTTTCCCAAAGTTTCATTCCGCGGCGCGCGAACGCGTCACGCGCCTGCTCGAGCAGCCCTTTCCCACGTTCCACATCGCCTTTCGCCTCTATCGACCGGTTCGCTTCGCTCACACGGTCTGATGTTTGCTCGTATGCTCGTAAACACAGCATCCTGCCCCACTCGTACCGCGCCTTCGCCACATCCGGCTCCGCCTTCAGCTCCTCGTGCTGCGCGGCGTCGAGCCACGCGGTCAATTGCCGCAGCTCCTCAACGCGCCCGATGAAGGCAGGTTGAGCAGGCAGAGCAGTCATCCCTGCACCCTCCCGGCGTCCTCGAACCCCTGGCGCTGCCCTGTGCCCGCCATCCTTTCCAAGCGCTCTGGGCGGAATAGCAGGTCGTATGCGTTCACCGCGTGCTCTCTTGCTCTGCGCTCCGCAAGCCAAGCCAGTTCCCTGTCGTCCTTCGCCTCGTCCTCGTGGACGAAGACCTCTATGATGTGGCGGTTGGTCATCAGCTGCACCTGGATGAGCCCGGTGGAGGCTTCGTGGGCGCACGTCTTGTCAATGGGCTGCGCGCCAGGCATCCCGAGCGCGATCACTATGTCGCATCCCTCTTCCTCGACCAGCTTCTTGCAGGCGACCGGCAGGTCCTTGACCCCCGGGACCGTGCAGCGCACGACCTTGAAACCCGTCCCTGTCCTCTTCAGTTCATCAATGGCATGCGACGCCATGTCCACCCTGGCGAAGGTGGTGTCCGCTATGCCAATGAGCTTCACCCGCCCTCCACCTCCTTCAATCTCCGCTGGGCAGCATACCAGTCGACCACCTTCCCGATGATCTTCCTCGTGCCGTCGAGGTCGTGGTTCATCTTCGGCAGACGGATGACCTTCACCTCTATCCCCCTGCGCCTGCATTCCTCGATTATTTTATTCGGGTCATGTGTTTGGTCGTAGCCCAGTGCTATGATGTCAGGCTTGATCTCCTCCAATATCTCGAAGATATCCCCCTCTTTCCCCAGCACAGCCATGTCCACAGGCTTCAGGGCACTCACGAGTTCGAGACGCATCTCCTGGGAAGTGATTGGTTCATGCTTTCTAGCGCGTGCCGTAGCATCGGTCGCCACCACAACGACGAGCTCGTCTCCCAGACGCCTCGCCTCCTGAAGGAAATGCAGGTGCCCCATGTGGAGGATGTCGAACACCCCTGTAGCCATCACCCTGACCATTTGTCCCAGGCCTCCTTTATTTCCATGCCTTCGAGGAAAACCGAGCCTTGTCTCTGTGCATAAAGCTTTGCCTCCGCCTTGGACAAAGCGTTGTGATCCTGCCCCATCATCTCGCAGCCCACGAGCACTGGAGTTTCGGAGGTCATCAGCGCCAGGGCAACAGCAAGCTCTGTGTGCCCTACCCTATCCTCGAGGGGTTGAGGGGATGAGCGGCAGACAGGCACGTGTCCGGGGCTGCGGAACTCTGCACCGAGGGCATGCAACCAGTCTCCATCGCTCTTGGATAGCTCATTCGCAAGCTCGCCCAAACGCCGGATAGTGAGCGCTCTGTCCTTGTCGGTGATCCCTGTGAACGTCCGCCTGTGGTTGATCGTGAGCGAGAAGGAGGACCTCGTGTCGTAGGGTATGTCGTTGGGCACCAGTGCATCCAGCACAGGGAAACGCCCCCTTGCTGCGCCATAGAGGTCTGTGAGGAATGGCAGGCGAAAGCGCTCCGCGATATCATGGTGCACCATGAGGAATATCAGTCCTCCACCATTCAACCGCATCTGCTGGATATGAGCAGGGATTACCCTATTGGCTAGGGCGATGAAGTCTGTTTCTCCCTCCCTCTCGTCCGCATCGAAGACGAAGACGAACTCCCCCTTCATAAGCCTCGCGCACGCCTCCTCTACATTGTCGCCGGGCATCGATGCCCCAATGTCCTGCTGTATTAATCTTTTTGTATTTACCATTATTTTTGTAGCATCCTGCTCGCGTGCTCCAACTTCACCCATTGAAGCAGACCCATTACAGGGGATGATCCACAATCCTTATTAACGGTTTGCACATCAGTGCCACGATGGCGGAAAAGGTTCCGGCACAGCAGCAGGCGCCCGCAGGCGGGGGAGGCATGTTCTTCATGCTGATGCTCATGATGTTCATGCTCCTCCTCATGTTCGATTCCAATCTCAGGACATGGGTGGGTTCGATCGCCGGTCTCGCCCTTAATCCGTTAATTGGATTCGAGTGCAGCGCCCCTGTGTGGACGATCTTCAGCGCCGCGCTGCTCACCTCCATCATCTCCACGATGGTGCGGCACTTTCTCGTGGACTGGCGCAAGGTAGCCAAGATACAGAAGAAGACGAAGCATCTCAGCGCGCTGCAGAGAGAAGCCTTCAAGAAGAGGGACATGGCGATGATCGAGAAACTCAGGGAGGTGCAGGCAGGGATGAGGGGGGAAACGATGGAGATGCAGACCGCGCAGATGAAGCCCACGAGCCTCACGATGATAATGTTCTTCGCGGTCTTCATCTGGCTGTGGAGCTTCCTGCCTTATGTCGCGCATCCGTACATCGCCGTGCCCTGGGCCGGGGACTTCACCACCTCGCTCCTGAGCAGCCACGTGCTGCCGGACTGGATCCTCCTCTACTCCCTCCTCTCGATCTCGCTCGGGCAGGTGTTGACCCGATCCCTCAAGCTGCTCTACTTCTCGAAGAGGCTGAAGGCTCTCGAGATCGCGGGGGAATGAGGTGATCATCACTATCAGCGGCCCGCCCGGAAGCGGCAAGAGCACGATCGGACGCATGCTCGCCGAGCGCTTGGGCTGGGACTACATCTCTGTTGGGGAGATCTTCAGGCAGATGGCGACGGACAGAGGGATGAGCCTGGCGGAGTTCAGCACATTGGCAGAGAGGAAGCACAGCATAGACCTGGATCTGGACAGGAGGGTGGTGGATGCCGTGCAGAACAGCATGGTGGTCGAGGGACGGCTGGCGGCGCACATGCTCACCAGGCACCGGATACCAGCCCTCAAGGTCTGGATCGATGCCGATACAGAGGAGCGGGCTATGCGAGTAGCCAGGCGCGAGTATGCGAGCCCCGAGGCAGTGCTGGGAGAGATCGAGGCACGAGAATCCTCGGAGCGAAGGCGCTACAAGGAGATATATGGGATCGATGCCCAGGACACTGCGATATACGACATAGTGATCGATTCCACCCACCTCAACCCATCCGAGATACTCAAGATGATCATGGAGGCGATGGCTCTTGAGGCTTCATAGGAGCTTCGGAGTGCCTGGGTATGGTAAACCGCCGGAGCAGCGCTCCGTGCCAGAACTGCTGGGGGCGGGCGTGATCAACCTCGACAAGCCGAAGGGCCCATCGAGCCATCAGGTGGTTGCGTGGATGCGCCAGCTCCTGGGGGTGGAAAAGGCAGGGCATCTCGGAACGCTGGACCCTGGTGTCACTGGCGTGCTCCTCATCGGGCTCGGGAGGGGTGTGAGGGGGCTCGAAGCCCTTCTCTCCGCGCCCAAGGAGTACATCTGCCTGATGCACCTGCATGCCGCTGTGCCCAACCACGCCCTAGAGGATATCTTTGCATTGTTCAGAGGAAAGATATACCAGACCCCTCCTGTGCGCTCGAGTGTGAGGCGCGTGCGCCGCGTGCGCGAGGTATACGAGCTAGAGATCCTGGAGATTGAAAGGCGGGCGGTGCTGTTCAGAACGAGGTGCGAGTCAGGCACATACGTGCGCACCTTATGCACGGACATCGGCGATGCGCTGGGCGTCGGGGCGAACATGAGGGAGCTGAGGCGCACAGCCTCTGGAGGATTCACAGAAAGGGATGCGCACAGCTTTCAGGAGGTGGAGGATGCCTGGCTCTCTTGGAAGGAGGAAGGGGTTGAGGAAGGATTGAGGAAGGTCGTGCTGCCCATCGAAGCCTTGTTCCCCCATCTGCAAAAGGTGGTGGTGAAGGATTCTGCGGTGGACGCGATCTGCCATGGTGCGAGCCTCGCTGTGGGAGGGGTCAACAGCGCTGATGCTGCGGTCGCCAGAGCAAAGGATGTCGCGATCTTCACGCTGAGCGGGGAGGTGGTGGCGCTCGGCACAGCGCTCATGGACGCGAAGGAGATGGTCTCTGCAGAGGATGGAATTGCAGTGAGGGTCTTGAGGGTACTGATGCCTCCGGGCAGATATCCCAGGATGTGGAAGGGGAGGAAGTGATTTACTTCTTATTGAGGGCTCGCCTCACATACGCTTCCACACCGAGCCCTTCTCTCTTCGCATTCCTGGAGATCAACCTCGCAGCGCCGCTGCCGTACTGCGCAGCCTTCTTCGGCATCTCCACCAGCGCCTCTGGCAGCCCCGAGCACCTGGCGGCTTCTCTCAGCAGCATCTTCCTCCCCCTATTCCAGAAGTGCGCTTCTGTCTGGACGTGCGCAGCACGAATCACCTCTGGAGACAGGTAAGGATGCACAGCGTGCTTGCCGCAGGAGGTGGCTACGAGGCGCTCGCGCCTCGCCCCCTGCTGCAGCACCTTCTGCAGGTCGAGGCGCATCATATCTCCTGCTTCTCCAGTCCTCAGATACTTGGCATAGCCGCCGAAGAGCTCGTCCGCGCCCTGTCCTGTGACCACCGTGTCCTCGATTGCATGGATGCACACAGCCGTGCAGGGGATCAGGATCGCAGCCTCTGTTGGGGACAGTGCTGTGCCCGCGACCCTTCCGATCTCTCCCAAGAGGCGCTCCACAGCTCCCTCATCGATCTCCATGATCCTCAGGGGGATGCCTATGCGGTCCGCTGCAGCCCCGGCAGCCCTCACGTCATGCGCATCCGGGATGCCGCAGACATATCCCCTGCATCTGTCCCTGAGGTGATGCGCGAGAAGGGAGCTGTCCAGCCCTCCCGAGAAGCCGAGCGCGCACTCACCGATCCCTGCACATGCTGCAGATATCGCGGTCGCGAGCGCCGCTGCCTCCCTCAGGAATGGATATCTCATTCTCCGACCAACTTATGATGATTCGGCTGGCCCGATGGCCACTGCGCAAAGGTTGGGTTTGTACCGCCGCAGCATCGCTGTCACTCCGTTCAACGCGTGAGCGGTGCCCACAACTTGCACAATCGGTGTGTTGCCGATGGATTCAAGGACGTTGCTGGCAATGCTCATGACTTGTTCTCACCTCAATCTTAGGCTGCAATTTCGCCTAACGGTTTGCGGATAAAAGAAGTGGCCGAAGGCAATTTGGGCGAAGGCACGAAGTGCCAAAGCTAGATATGCGTCTGTGAGGCGAGTGCGATAGCACCGAAGCGACCGTTAGGGAGCGGAGAGTTGCCCGCTCTGCAAAGATGCGTGAATTAGACATGCCATATCACTTCCTTTTTCTGTCCATCGAAACACACCATATACTCATCTAGAATCCCCTCCCTTCCAAGGATGTTAACCCCCGTACCGAGCCTATCAGAAAATCCTATATCGCCAACAATTTTTAGATCTTCAATCCTGAGCATCAACTTATGCAAGTAAACAGGAATTATGCCTCCATCGCCAACGGTTATATCCACCCTATTCCCTGACCGCATTGCTAACCCCAATTCCTCACAAAAATCAGAATGAAATACTGAGTATGTGGCTCCGGTATCCACATATGCTAGGGTACGTATCCTCTTATCTTTGTTATTCACCTCTACCTCGATTATCGGACAATACTTCCCCCTCCAGAGCAAGTATTGAAACCTAATCATATCAGAAGGGCCTCCTCGCCCTCCTTAGGTATATAGGTCACCAATGGGTTCGTTATTTTCATATCCTTTACTGTTTTGTAAACCTCAGATATGGTCCTTCCTACCGCCACCACCTTCTTCCTCCAGATAGCGATATACCTGCCGCTATATTCATCCTCAAGCTTCGCCTTGTTCTCTAGCACGTAGATCATATCGTCTGATGGCATGTCTCGCCTCACCTCATCCTAATACACTTTCCCTATTTATTCCTTGCCGACCAGCGAGCAATTTCGCCTAACGGCTGACGCATATCTGAAGTTGGCGAACGGAGTGAGCCAATTTGGGCGGAGGGCGATAGCCCGTAGCCAGATATGCGTCTGTGAGGCGATCCGAACGAATGTGAGGGCGAGCCACGATAGTGGCGAAGCGTTTTGCTTGGCGTCGTCATCACATCACCTCGTCAACTCTTTGAATTTCTCGATCGTCAAGTCTGCGTCTCTAAGGATACTCTTTAGGATCTTAGGATGGAGAATCTTCTTTAACCCGACCTTACGACTTATTTCGAACCAGTATTACGATTTAGCCAAACAGCCTGGAGACCATCCATTGCGGGTCGAACGGGATAAGGTCTTCGTAGCCTTGTCCTGTGCCTATGAACGCAATGGGCTTCTTCACCACCCTCGCTATGGAGAGCGCAGCTCCACCCTTGGTGTCCGCGTCTATCTTGGTGAGTATCACCATATCGAGTCCCACGGCTGCCTCGAACGTCCTTGCCTGCTCCACGGCATCGTTGCCTGAGAGGGCATCCCCCACGAAGATGGTGAGGTCTGGTGCCACCACCCTCTTCATCTTCTTCATCTCGTCCATCAGGTTGCGGTTCGTCTGCATCCTGCCCGCTGTATCGATGAGCACCACGTCTTTGTGCCGTGCCTTTGCATGTTCCACCGCATCGTATGCCACAGCGGCAGGGTCCCCCCCAGCACTGTGTCTCACCACCTTTATCCCCAGGCGCTCCGCGTGGAGTGATATCTGCTCTATCGCCCCTGCCCTGAATGTATCGCCCGCGGCAAGCACCACGCTCATCCCCTGCTTGAGGAGCCTGTGCGCTATCTTTGCTATCGCAGTGGTCTTTCCAGTGCCGTTGACCCCAACGAACATGAGGACCGCAGGGCGTTCTATACCTCTCAGCACCTCATCGAACGCGCAGGTATTTTCCGACAGCAGGCGCTCGATGCTCCTGCGCAGTGCGGTTTCCACGATCTGCTCAGCAGTGCCCCATTTGATGCGTTTGTCTGCGAGCTCAGTGCTCATTTCCTGTTTGATATCCTGGAGCACCTCCACAGCCACGTCCGCCTCCATCAGGGCGACCTCGAGGTCCCAGAGGATATCCTCTAATGCCCTTGGGCTGATCTTCCATACCCCTTCCTCGGATGATGGCTCGGCTTTCTTGCTCAGGAGACCGAGCCTCTCCCTCAGCCTCTCGAACATCAGGAGGTGCTCCGCTGCTCAGTCGGGTATGCCTGCTGCAGCTCGCTCAATATCTGCTGTGCCCTTGCCTCGATCTCTGACATCGCCTTGGCGATCTGCTGACCCGTCTCTCTCGTCTCAGAGATCCTCTGCTCTATGCGGGTGAGCGCTTTCTCGGCATCCTCCTCCACCACCACACCGCTTCCTATCCCTGAGAGCACCTTCTTCGCGCTCTTCACACTGCAGTGGATGAAGCAGTTAGCCCCGATGGACACTAAGAGCTCGTTCCCCCTTCTGAGATTCATGAGGTTCTCGAGCGTTTGCCTTGCGCGCGCGCAGTCATCGAGGGTCAGGCGCACCACCTCACCCTGTCTGGCGAGGCTGTCCAGTTGGGACTGATACACTTCGAGTGCTGCACTCTTCTCCTTGATCTGCTTCTCGTCCATCCTCTCACCTCGCTGCCTTTATCCGCACCGTAGGGCTCTCGATCTCTTCGAAAGGGATCTCCACCACCTCTTCTATCTTGATGTCCCTCCTTTTGACCCTGTGCCTGCTGCCTATATCCGATAAGGCAATCTCCATGGCATCTTCCTTGTCATCGGCCGCGACCTCTTTCGCGAAGCGCTGCCACTCAGGCTTCATGAGGAAGGTGCCGCACACCCTGAACGCTTTCATATATGCTCACCTGCAACGCCCAAATACGTGGTGGGATTAAAGGGTATCCTCGTGGATGTCAACTAAACGTCAGTTTTATACCCCCTCGATCATATCCCTGCTCCATGGCTGCTCTCTGTCCCTCTTGCGGCAGTTCAAAGGTAGTGAGACAGGGTCTCAGGCACAACAGCGCAGGCACGAAACAAAAGCACCAGTGCAAGAGGTGCGGGCGCTATTTCGTGATAGACGATGGTTTTAAGAGGATGCGATTCAAACCCGAGATTATTAGGAGAGCGGTGCACATGCGCGCGGGTGGGCTCTCGCTTTCGAGGGTTCGCGACCATCTGTTGCGGGATGGCATAGTGGTATCGAGGTGGACGATCCACAAATGGAAAAAGAAGTACTCTGGTGATATTGAAAAGACTCTACCCAAAGATTAAACCGAGGTTGAAGGCAGACCACTGGGATGAATGGATCCCTAGATGCTGAGATGCGAACGGTCGCCATAATCTCGTGCTCATATCTGGTCAGGAGGGCTATGCCCGCCCCAGAAGCAGGGATGCCTTGAGGGATGCTGCAGAGGACCTCTGCCTTGCTCTTTTTTCTCCCAGAACCAGGGGCATCTTGAGTTATACTTCCGAGGGCGCGTATAGAGCAAGATGTCCCGAGCACTATGCATCCTATCTGACGATAAAGTGACGAGGTCCTCAAAAGTTTATTATATCATAAACATTTGGGTACTTCGGCAGGCAGGGACAATGGCGCAGCGGATAAGGACCTACATCGAGGGGTTCGATGACAGAATGAACAGCGGGGTCCCGAGGGGGAACCTCGTCATCATCGCGGGGGAGCCCGGGACGCTGAAGTCCTCCCTCGCCTTTTACATCCTTTACCACAACGCCAAGCGCGAGGGCAGGGTCGGGGCGTACATCACGCTCGAGCAGGGCAGGGAGAGCATCGTCCAGCAGCTGTGCTCGATGGGCATGGACCCGCTGGAAGTGGAGAGCAAGGTGAGCATCGTGGACCTCGCGCTGATCCGCAAGAACTTGGAAAAACTCGGACAGCAGACATGGATGCAGATATTCAAGACATACACATCGAATCTCAAGGAGAGCCTGGACTACGAGCTGCTAGTGATAGACTCCCTTCAGGTCCTGGAAATGCTGTCGAAGCTCGACGAACCGCGCCTGGACCTTTTCCACTTCTTCGAATGGCTGAGGGACCTGAAGGTGACTACCTTCATCATCTCGGAAACGAAGGCGGGCAGCGAGCAGTACGCTGAGCATGGGGAGGACTTTCTCTCGGATGGCATCATACACCTGAAGATGGACAAGGTGGACGATGTCAACGTCCAGAGGCGCATACGCTGCGTGAAGATGAGGGGTACCGACCACAGCCCCAACTACTACACCCTTCTCTTCCAGAACGATGTCTTCCAGGCGACGAGGGTGATTGGCGATTAGGCTCTATCCTGTCCTCTCGTCCTGCATCTTCGCACTGGGGCTCGCCTCGTTCTGCCTGGGAATCGCTGAAGGGGGTGCTTTGGGCTGCCTCCTCGCAGTCCTCGGAGGGCTGAATGTGCTCGCGGGCATGGCTATAACTTTAGTGCCCACTGATACCGTGATGGCTAAAGCTTCATCCTCCCTCTGCCCTCCCGCCTTCCTGTGTCCCAGGTGCTCCATACCCGTGATGGATGATGATGGGGTATGCCCTTGCTGCGGGGCACTCCTGAGGTGAGGGATCGTACCGCTGTGCAGCATTGCTCAGCGTAATAGTGGGAGCACGATATGCTACAGCCCTCGCACCAGTTTCTCCAGCTCCTGCACGATCCTCTCGTTCCACACCCTTCCTTTGTCCTTGGAGGCAATCGTGGGATCGCCTATAACTCCCGATGGAAAGCAGCGTTCCGGATCTTTCAGCACCTGGAACCGCGGCATCTCTGCCTTCCCTCGCATCCCCCTGCCTTTCACCAGCTCGGGCGCTATGTCCATGATCCTGGAGGTCTCGATCGTCCCTGCGTGCCCATCCCCCTCGGGGATGTCATGTAGCTCATAGGCGATATCGTAATCCGAGAGCAGGAGGAGCTTGATGTCATGCGCTTTTACCACCTCCTCTGCAGCCAGGCGCAGGGCGCTCATGTGCAGCCTTCCTGCATGCCCGGAAAGGACCACGATCTTCCTCGCACCCTGGCGCACCAGCTCCATCAGGATCTCCCTCACCAGTGCCCGCAGGGTATCGAAGGAGAGCGAGAGGGTCCCTGGGAAGTTGGCTGTGGAGGCGCACATCCCATAGTACAGCGGGGGAGCGATCAGAGCGCCAGTGCGCTTGGCGACCTCCTCCGCAACATAAATCGGCTGGAGCGAATCTGTGCCCAGTGGGAGATGAGCGCCATGCTCCTCCGTCGCGCCTATGGGCAGGATCACCACCCTCTCTGGCGTGAGCGCTGCCTTGAGCTCACTCATCGTCATGCGATCGATATGCATGCCAAGGGGATAGCATAAGAGTGGGAAAAGGTTTCCTTTATCGAAAGGGCTTTGAGACCCTTGTCCCGAGGTGTGCAGCCCAGTGTGATCTGGAGCGCCCTGGAGATGTGGCACTGCCATCGAAGGTAGCTGCTCAGCCGAACAGCGCGCCCAGTCCTGCAGCTGCTTCTTCCTCCGAGACCTTCTCCTCCTTCTTCTCCTCCTTCTTCTCGGGCTTCTTCTCACCTTCTGCTGGTGCGTGGACAGGTGCCGTGCCGGGGACGAATGCCGCGCCGGCAATCGCCTCCTCGATGTTCACGCCCTCCAGCGCTGCGGTGAGTGCCTTCACCCTTGCGGGATCTGGTGCAACCCCAGCGGCTTTGAGGACGTTCGCGAGCCCTTCCTCAGTCACCTGCTTGCCAGCAGAGTGAAGGACCAGTGCGCTATATATATATTCCATCTCCTTTACCTCCTTACCATAGATCATCCTGATCGTGAGGGGGCATCTTTATCCCCTGCTGTTGGGAGCCCCAACCGCGTCCTCAGTTCGTCGTCCAGCGCCTCAGGGGCTCTCACTGCGAGCGCGAGCATCTGCGCCCGCGCGCGGGACAGCAGGAGCGGGGCGGACCCTTTGGTCATCGTGGATGTGGCGAGGGCGAGTGCCAGTGCTGAGGCGTGAGCCTTGAAGATCAGAGGGCGGACCGTCTGCTTGGTGGGATAGGTGATGCAGAGGGCGAGAGAGAGCGCTCTGCCCGCGGCTGTGCCCAACTGCCCCATCACCACCTCCTGGTCAATCTCGAGCAGATCCCTCTTGAACACATGACCGGCCTCGTATGCGGCGAGGAGGTCCATCCCCACCGTGAGCGGGTAGATCTCGAGCTTGGTGAGCGCCTCCGCCACTGGCTTTGGTATCTCTTCCCCTGCCTTAACGAGGAGCTTGTCCTTCTTTATGACCACCTTCCCCTCCTCGATCGCCGCGGGGATCCCTGCCCTCTGGAGCTCCCCGACTATCGGTCCCGGTTTGAATGGAGTGTCCCCTGCCTTGACCTCCAGGTCATCAGGTGCGATCTCCCCGCCCTTGGCTGGCGCCTTGGTCTTGGCATCCGAGAGCATCTTGTAGAGCTTGAAGGCGCTGATCTTCGAGGTGATGAGGGCGCTCTGCCCTTCGATCGAGGGAACGAGGGCGTCCAGCCCAGGCTTCTCCTTTGCTGCATCGCGCAGGGCGAGCGTTAGGAGGTTGTTCTTCACCACCTGGATCCTGAGGTCCTTCCTGAGGTCGTGGCGCATCATCTGCATCTGCGGTCCTGGTATTCCACCTATCTTGGCGATTCCAATCACTGGGTTCTCTTTGATCGCCTCCACCATCTGTTGGAGTGCGCTAGCCTTCCATCTCGGAGCAGTCTGGCGCTTCATCTTCATACCTCACAGGATCCTCACTGCCGAGCCCATCGTCGTCTTCACGTAGGCTGAGGAGATGCTCTGCCTGCCGCGCTCGAGCCTGGCTATCACCCGCCTGACCACAGCGTCTATGTTCTCCGCCAGGTCCTCAGGGGACATCTGGCGCGTTCCGATCGGTACATGGAATGTCATCCTGTCCCTGGTGCGTATCTTCACGGTTTTCCTCATATTTTCAACCACGGGCGCGGGGTCTGCCCCTGGTGGGATCGGCTTCGGCATCTTCCCCCTGGGGCCCATGACCGTGCCGAGGCTCTTGCCGATCGCGGGCATCAGCGGTGCTTCGGCTACGAAGAAGTTGTAGCTGCTCACCAGCTTTCGTGCATCCTTCTTTTTACCGGCGTAGTCCCCGAGCTGCTCAGGAGTGATCACTATATCCGCTACATCCTTGGCTTTGAACACCATCTCCCCTGTGCCGATCACAGCTACCTTGACGGACTTCCCCCTTCCCTTTGGGAGTACAACCTCCTCGTCGATCCTGTTCTTCGGCTGGGAGAGGTCCACATCCTTCAGATTAATCGCGATCTCGACGCTCTCGGTGAACCTCCTCTCCTTGGACTTTGCGAGGGCGTCCTTGACAGCATCGATCGTTGCTTTGTCAGCCATTATCCAGCCTCCTGTAGTGCAGTCGGGTTGCCCCTCCTACATGGGCGTGGGGACGCCCAATCGGCTTTCCATAGATAAAGATTTCGCAGGCGGTCATCCCTACACCCACTGCCCCTTCCTCTTCGAGAGATACATGATATCATCGTGCCTTATATACCCGATCTCCTCGAAGAACTCCAGTGAGTCCTGATTCCACTCCTCGACGAGAGCGCAGGATATCAGGATGCCCTTCTCTTCCAGGATATGCTCGACAGCCTCCACAAGCATCTTCCCTATCCCCTTGCCCCTGTGCGCCGGATGCACCGCGAGCCGATTGATCCAGCCTTTGCGCCCGTCATGGGTGCCCAGCACCGCACCCACCATCCTGCCATCCACCTCCGCGACCAGGAATATGGAGGATGGGCCTTCCATCTCGCGCTCTATGTGTGCCCGCGCATCCCTGCCTTCAGGTCTGCTGGGCAGCCCGGCATCCCTCCACAGAGCGACGAGGGATGGGTAGTCTTCCGGGCGCATCGCCCTGATCCTGAGCATGGTCTGTTGGAAAGGGAAGGTAGGCTTTAACCTTTCTCAGCCGTCCCTGCCCTTGGAAAACCCATTTAACCCCCATTCCAATGGGGGGATGGTGATTGCATGAGCGTTTGCCCGCTGGAGTTCAGGTACGGGCGCGAGGAGATGAAGCGCCTCTTCTCGGATGTGGGGAAGCTGCAGGCGATGCTGGACGTGGAGGCTGCCCTGGCGTTCGCACTGGCTGAGCTTGGCATCATTCCAAAGAGGGCTGCGAAGATCATCGCATCCAAAGCCAATGGGCGATATATCTCTCCGGAGCGCGTGGCTGAGATCGAGAAAGAGATCAACCACGATGTCATGGCAGTGGTGCGGGCGCTGGCGGAGCAGTGCGGTTCTGCTGGCGGATACGTGCATCTCGGTGCCACGAGCAACGACATCATCGATACCGCCACCGCGGTGCAGCTCAGTGCAGCCATTGACATCCTGCTGAGGGATCTGGAGACGCTCAGGGATGTGCTGGCGGGACTGGCGCTGCGGCACAAGCGCACCGTGATGATCGGCAGGACACACGGACAATTCGCCCTGCCCATCACCTTCGGCTTGAAGATGGCTGTATTTACTATGGAGGTGCAGAGACATATCGAGCGCCTTCAGCAGGCGAGGGAGAGGGTGTGCGTGGGGAAGATGAGCGGTGCCGTGGGCACTGCTGCAGCACTGGGAAAAGATGCGCTGCGTGTCCAGGAGATTGTAATGAAGCGCCTGGGGGTGAGCGCCGAGGATGCTGCCACTCAGCTCGTGGGAAGGGACAGATACGCAGAATTCGTGCTGGTGATGGCGAACCTTGCAGCCTCCCTCGAGAAGTTCGCCACCGAGGTGCGCTTGCTGCAGCGCAGCGAGGTCTGCGAGGTCTCCGAGGCGTTCGATCCAGAGCGGCAGGTGGGCAGCTCGACGATGGCACAGAAGCGCAATCCGGTGCTGGCGGAGAACATCTGCGGGCTTGCCAGGACACTGAGAGGGTTCGCGATCCCAGCGCTCGAGAGCGTCGTGCTGTGGCATGAGAGGGATCTGACCAACTCCTCAGCCGAGAGGTTCGTGCTGCCGCACGTGTGCATCCTCGCGGATGATCTCCTGACGAAGAGCGCGCGCCTGTTCAAGCACATAGTGGTGAACGAGGAGCGAATGCTGGAGAACCTGCGCAGTGCAGGGGAGACTGCGATGGCAGAGGCTGTGATGATGAGCCTTGCCCGCAGGGGGATGGGGCGCCAGGAAGCCCATGAACTGGTGAGAAGGTGCGCCATGCGGAGCTATGATGGCGAGATCTCCTTCAGGGACGCCCTGCTCGATGAGGCAAGGATAAAGAAGCTGATGATACCAAAGGAGATAGACGCTGCGCTAGACCCGTATAATTACCTGGGCTCCGCCGAGGAGATCGTGGAGAAGTTGCTCGGGGGCTCGAGGCGCAAAAGATGAGAGCCAGAGGGGATGGCGCTGTTGATAGTTTGTACACCCCATCCGCTGCATGAAATGGGCTGGTAGGAGCATGCTCTACCCCTATGAAAAGGAGGCAGAGGCGCTCGCAAGCGCGATCTCAGCATCATGCGCAGGGATCGGTGAGTGCGCCCTCGCCTTCTCCGGTGGGCTGGACAGCTCCCTTCTCGCGCATCACCTCAGGGACAGATGCAGGGGATATGTCTACGGCGTTCCAGGCGCATGGGATCTGAAGGCTGCAGAGGCTGCTGCATCGCTCCTCGGGATTCCACTGGAGGTGGTGCATCTGGACGAGAGAGTGGTGGAGCGCGCCCTTGAAGTGATCGGCACAGCAGCAGGCACAGATCTCTCACCCTCAGAAGCCACCATCCTCATCCCATGCACAGCGCTCTGCATGCATGCAAAAGAGAAAACAGTGGTCACGGGCCAGGGCGCGGACGAGCTGTTCGGCGGCTATGCCAGATATCTCAGGAAAGAGGATGCAGCAGAGGAGATGCGCATCGATCTGGCGCGCGCGATGGAGCGGGGAATAAGGTTCGAGCGCCTCGCAGCCGCTGCCCTTGGCAAGAGCGCACTCCATCCCTATCTTGATCCTGAGGTGATCGCAGCTGCGCAACTACCACCAGACGCGCACATCTGGTACGGAAGGAGAAAGGCGCTCCTGAGAGCAGCAGCCAGATGCGCAGGGCTGCCGAATGCGCTGGTAGAGATGCCAAAGAAGGCAGCGCAGTACGGCAGCGGCGCCACAAAGTTAGTGGCAAAGATGGCAAAGAACAAAGGGACGAGCGCAGCCGAGTATGTGAAAGATGCCCTCAGCAGAGGAAAGATCTGAGGATGGATTGGGGGGTAGATCTGAGGTGGTAGGAGGGTGGTTTATGGGGTAGGGGGAGTAGGTGATGTTACCATTGGGTCAAGTGTCCCCCACCCTGAAATACCTGGACGACATGCAGGGCTCGGTGCAGACTATGGCACAAATAGACGAGAGCGAGTTGGTCTACAAGGGACCGTGGGTGCGGAGCGCGCAGC
>JBFMEL010000005.1:0-34731 GCA_040753455.1 Thermoplasmatota archaeon
ATCTCGCAGGAAACGCACTGAGCGACACGGATTATAGCTTCAACTTCACTACTGTGGTTGTGGTCACTCCTTGGGCCACCGCAACTGGACCGTTGAGCCCACCAATCTCCGGAAACACCACAGTGAACCTCACCTACGATTTCGGGAATGCACCTACTTATGTCGGGATATATTACTTCAGAGATGGCGGACCATGGACATTGGCTGTAAACGATACGACAGTTGACGGCTGGGCACCATGGACTGCACCGGGTGCTGGGACATATTACTGGAACGCATCTGCCGATGGAACAATCGGCGAGGGCTTGCCTGCGTCATTCGAAAGCGGTCCATACATAATCGACACCACACCGCCGACAATTATATCAACCACACCAGCAGACGGCGCCACAGGCGTCGGCACTGCCGCAGGCACATACGTGATCCAGTTCAGCGAGGTGATGAACACCTCTGTGGGTCCTGCCGGGAACATCACAACAACGCTTCCCTCAGTATCATGGACATGGGACGCCACTGGATTGTGGCTGAACGGCACTTACGCAGCACTTGCAGCGGGTACGATGTATTTTGTGAATCTCACTGCGGCGTTCACAGATCTCGCAGGCAACACCCTGACAGGCGACATGGTGTTCAACTTCGCCACCCAGACTCCACCCCCGCCAGACACCACCCCGCCCACGTCCAGCGTGGACGCGCTGCCCCAGTACACCACCATCCTCACCTTCCAGGTCTCGTGGAGTGCCGACGACGGCACCGGCAGCGGCGTGAAGGAGGTGGAGCTGTGGTTCAAGAAGGACGGCGGAGGCTGGGACCACAACACATACTCGGGCGGCGGTAGGACGATCTCCTTCACAGCGGACTCAGACGGCACATACTCCTTCTACACACGCGCCAGGGACAACGCGGACAACTACGAGAGCGGTCCGGGCACAGCCGATGCCACTACTATTGTGGACACCACCAAGCCTGTGGTCTCGGTGGATGCGCTGCCTGCGCTCACAACCGATGCTGTGTTCGATGTCACAGCAGCTGCGAGCGATGCCAACGGGATCGCATATCTCACCCTCTACTACCGCAGGAACAACGGCGCATGGCAGAACTACTCGAGCGACGCCAGCGCGCCCTATTCCTGGGGCTTCAACACCTCGACCACCGGCGGCGACGGCACATACGATTTCTATGTCCTGGCGTGCGATGTGCCTGGGAACAAGTGGAGCGCTCCCACTGGAACAACGAGCCCGAACGCTACCACGCTCGTGGACACCACACCACCATCGGTCATCAGCCATGCGCCCAGCGGCACCAGTGTCCTTGTGGGCGCGAACATCACGATACACTTCAGCGAGCCCATGAACTTCACAACCGCAGAGGGCGCGTTCTCCATATCGCCGAGCGTGCAGGGCAGCTTCCACTGGAACGCGCAGCACAGCGTGCTGATCTTTGATCCGCAGAGAGCGCTGGGATACAGCACAAAGTATACAGTAACCATAGGTACGGGAGCGATGGACCAGCATGGACTGGCGCTCGCGCAACCATACTCCTGGAACTTCACGACCGAAGCCCAGCCCACGGGCGCGGTCGAGGGCAGGGTCGTGGACGAGAACGGCGAGCCGATCTCAGGGGCAACTGTGACCCTAGATGGGATCAGCACGACCACTAATGAGACAGGAGAGTTTAGGCTGGAGAACGTGCCCGTTGGCAACCATACCTTGGTGGTGACCCATCCAGACTATGAAAGAGAGACCAGGGATGTTACGGTGGTGGCAGATCAGACCACCCCTGTGGATGACATCGAAATGGCGCCTGCGATTGCGCCCCCGCCGTTCGACTGGTGGTGGCTCCTGCTGCTCCTGATCATCATCGTGATTGTGATCCTGTGGATAGTCTTTGCACTCAAGAGGAGGAAGCGCAAGGAGCCCGAGCCGTACTATCCTCCACATACTGCAGTGCAGCAACCTACGCAGCCAGAGGAGTATCACCCTCCGCCCCCCGCTCAGCCTGAGTATCCATATCATCCACCACCCGAAGCGGAGCAGCCGCCACAGCCTGAGATTGTTCCTGAGACTGCTCCAAAGGATGAGGGGGTGGAGCCTTCGAAAGGAGGGAAGGAGCGCGATCTCTACAGCGATCTGGAGCGCATAGAAGAGAGCGGACGTAAGTGAGCAAAAACCCTTTCCCTATCCCTCTTTGGGTTCCGCGCAGTTCAGCCCCCAGTACGATCATCGGGATTCATCTCAAGGCGGGCGCTTCGAAATCCTGCAGGCTCGATCATCTGTATGTCGTGTAGCGCATCACGTGGCTGCACAGGCGCTCGGCAATATCCCTCTCGATGAGACCTTCAGCCTCCTTCTGCTGAATGAACTCGATCGCTGCCTGGACATCGATCTTGTCCGCCTTTGCGATGATCGAGCCCCTGAGGGTTCCGCGCACGTTCTCGGGCAGCACGCTCAAGATCTCGTTGAGGAGCCACTTGAACTCGTTGAGCCTCCGGAGGTTCAGACGGCGCTTCTTTGGTGTGTAACGCCTCTTCGCTCTTGGTCTTCCTCCCTTCCTACCCTTCCCTCTGCGGGGGTGCTGCAAAACTTATCTCTCCTCCGTCCCCAGCATCTTTGTGACCTCTCTATCCCTGCTCATGCGCACCAGCACGTGAGGCGCATCCCTGTGTGACATATATTCCTCAAAACTTCTTTCCGAGAGCCGGACGACAACCAGAGCATCCTCGTGTGATACCGCACCGCAATCATTTTATGCAAGTATCTCTTGTGTCTCCCACATAGGTTCTACAGCGGAGGAATCCTGATGTCGAAGGCATCATATCCCGTCGGGGCTAGCGCAGGAATGTGGAAGAGATCTTCCAGTCTTCCGAGCACCAAGCCCCACACCAATTGCGCAGGGGGTCGAGGCGCAGGAACGTTGATGGCTATTCTGGTAGCCATGCTCTTCTTGGCATCTGGGGGGAGCGCGGCGCTCGCCGCGCCAGAGCAGCAGGGCGCGCCGGAGGAGTTTGCGGATGCTGCGCCAGAGGCGCCTCAGGACACTGGGATGACGAAGTGGGCGCCTGACAGGACGGACGAGGCGCAGAGGGAGCAGAGGGCGAGCATGTGGGAAGGGGAGAAGGAGAGGGATTTAAACCCCTATTCCGGTGCGCTGCCCGAGGGGTCGAGGTACCCTTATGTTAGCAGGCGCTCGTATTACAGCAATGCCCCTGACGGGAAGGAAACCGCACCCTATGAGAAGGAGGCGACAGTGAAGGGCGTGGGCGGGAGCGCTGTGCTGTCTGTGCCGGTGGGGCCAAGCCCTGCGGACACCGGTGGGCCGGATGCCTGGGGATATATCTGGATAGACAGCAACGCGCCAGCACCAACAGTCTCATACAACTGGATTGACATCACTGTGACGGGCGTGAACTCGGGAATAGTGGGGGATGACAACTTCGGCTCTGCCCCGATAGGGTTTAACTTCACGTTCTACGCGAACACCTACAACACAGCATACCTCAGCACCAACGGTGTAATAAGCTTCGGTGCAGGAACAGCCGCATACAGCAATACCAATATCCCAAACACAGCAACACCCAACAACATGATTTGTGTTTTCTGGGACGATCTCTCCGACGGTGGTGGCACGATATATTACGAGACGATCGGTACCGCCCCGAACAGGCAGTTCGTCGTGGAGTGGTACAACTGGTATAGTTTGGCAGGCCCTGGTCCGATGACCTTCGAGATAATCCTCAACGAAACTGGAGAGATATGGTTCCAGTACAACGCTCTGGGCACCGCTGACAGCGGGTCGGCGACCGTGGGAATCGAGAACTCGGACGGCTCGATAGGCCTCCAGTATTCATTTAACAACCTCACGGCTATCCAACCGGGACTTGCCATAGAGTTCGTGTATATCCCGCCACCGTACAGGGTCTTTCTGTCACCAGATTTCCAGTCAAACTACAGTTTCCCTGGCACGGATGTGGATTATTTATTGACTGTGAGCAACACGGGCGCGAACAACGACACGTACAACCTCTCCGTCGCTGGCAACGTATGGGGGACATCCTTCTGGGACATCACGGGCACCGTCCCGATCTCCACCGTGGGGCCTGTCCTTTCGGGGAACAGCGCTGACTTCATCGTGAGGGTCAGCATTCCTGGCGGGGCTCTGCCCGGGGACTTCGACATCGCAAACATCACCGCCACGTCGCAGGGCAATGCGAGCGTGAGCGACGGCGCCAACGTGCGGACCCAAGTACCTTTTGCCGTCAACTGGTTCGACGGGTTCGAGGGCGGCTGGGGGGCGTGGAGAACTGAAGAGTGGTCACTCAGTTCCCCACCTACTGTTTGGGAAATCGGAGACCCCGCAGGCTGGGGGCCAGGAACCGGCTACCTGAGCACGAACTGTGCAGGGACCAACATCAACGATAATTATTATGATAATCCTGACCCAGACATTGTCCTTTATTCACCCTATGTCCAGCTTGGAAGCGGAACCCAAGAGATGAGGGTGTACAACTGGTACAGCACAAACGCCTGGGGCTGGGGGCCAGACGGCGGCTTCGTGGAGATATCTGTTAATGGCGGACCGTGGTCGCAGATCTATCCAGTTGCCGGCTATCCTTATCCCAATGCCGGATGCGGGGGATATAACACCGATGCATATGCAGAAGGTGCGAGCGGGGGATGGTTCGAGGACAGGTTCGACCTCTCCGCGTATGGAGGCCAGGTGGTGCAGGCAAGGTTCCACTTCGCAGCATATGGCGGCGGGATGCCAGGATGGTATATAGACGACGTTTACATGGGCGCGCCGCCGCCGTACAGGTGCGAATTGACCCCAGACTTCCAGATGAACTACGGTTTCCCAGGCACGAACGTGGACTACGTGCTCACCGTGAGCAACACCGGCCTGAACAACGACACATACGACCTCAGTTATGTCAACACGGTCCTACCGTGGACAGTGACATTCAGGGACATCGGCGACACGACGAACATAACGACGATATTCGTTCCTGCCGGAAACAGCACCCAGTTCATCGCCAGGGTGAGCATCCCTGGAGGGGCGCTGTCCGGCGACTTCGACATAGCGAACATCACGGCTACGTCGCAGGGCAACGCGAGCGTGAGCGATTGGGCACTAGTGCGGACCCAAGTACCTTTTGCCGTCAACTGGTTCGACGGGTTCGAGGGCGGCTGGGGGGCGTGGAGAACTGAAGAGTGGTCACTCAGTTCCCCACCTACTGTTTGGGAAATCGGAGACCCCGCAGGCTGGGGGCCAGGAACCGGCTACCTGAGCACGAACTGTGCAGGGACCAACATCAACGATAATTATTATGATAATCCTGACCCAGACATTGTCCTTTATTCACCCTATGTCCAGCTTGGAAGCGGAACCCAAGAGATGAGGGTGTACAACTGGTACAGCACAAACGCCTGGGGCTGGGGGCCAGACGGCGGCTTCGTGGAGATATCTGTTAATGGCGGACCGTGGTCGCAGATCTATCCAGTTGCCGGCTATCCTTATCCCAATGCCGGATGCGGGGGATATAACACCGATGCATATGCAGAAGGTGCGAGCGGGGGATGGTTCGAGGACAGGTTCGACCTCTCCGCGTATGGAGGCCAGGTGGTGCAGGCAAGGTTCCACTTCGCAGCATATGGCGGCGGGATGCCTGGCTGGTATGTGGACGATGTGTACATAGGGGCTCCTCCTCCTACTGGCGCATCAGCCACTGCAACCGGGCCTGTCAGCGCATGGACGAATGTCGCTGGAATCACGATAACATACACGACTGCGAACTCCCCGAGCTTCGTCGATCTCTGGTATTCAACGGACGGCGGCACAACATGGAACTTCGCAGGCAAAGACACTACGGTCGACGGCAGTTTCGGATGGACCATCCCTGGAGACGGGCAGTATTCCTGGCTGGCAGCAACGAACGACACTGCTGACCCTGCACCGGTCGGCGGGGAGATTCCCGAGGCTGGGACCTACGACTACGACGCCACACCGCCAGCTGTCGATGGTACAAGCCCTGTGAACGGCTCCATTACCGTGCCGATTAACCAGGACATTGTTATAACATTCAACGAGACAATGAACACCACAAGTTTCACCTACACGATCGAACCTGCTGTTGGCAACCTCTCAGAATCATGGGCGGCAGGAGACACGGTCGTTACAATAAGACATGCCAACTTCACGGACAACACGACATATTGGGTGAACATAACCGCCGCCAAGGATCTGGCAGGGAACGACCTGACCGGCCTCACTTATTGGTTCAACTTCACCACTACCTGGGTGGCCGGAGCAACCGCTACTGCAACGGGGACCATCGGTGGTCCCAGCAACAATGCGACTATAAACATAACTTACTCCTGGACAGGTACGCCGACCGAGGTGTGGCTCTATTACTCCACCAACGGGGGCACCAACTGGACACTTGCGGGCAACGACACGAGCGTTGACAGCTCCTTCGGCTGGACCGTCCCGGCGGACGGAAGATACGACTGGATTGCCCAGGCGATGGGAGATAATTCCACCGAGTTGAGGCCGCCGTTCAACGGCACTGTGCCAGAGGCTGGCACATACATATACGATAGCACGCCGCCGACTGCTACGCCTACCCCTGCAGACGGCACCACAGGCGTCAGCACTGCCGCAGGCACATACGTGATCCGGTTCAGCGAGCCTATGAACACCTCGGCTGGTACGATAAACGAGACATTGCCAGGGGCGGCGTGGCCCGGTGACTGGACCTGGAGCGCGGACGGCATGTGGCTGAACGGGAGCTACAACGCCCTTAACCCGGGCACGATGTACTGGGTGAACCTGAGCGGCTTCCAGGATCTCGCAGGAAATGCACTGAACGACCCGGACTACAGCTTCAACTTCACCACACAATCTCCACCGCCCGCAGACATCACAGCCCCCACATCCAGCGTGGACGCGCTGCCCCAGTACACCACCACCCTCACTTTCCAGGTCTCGTGGACTGCCGACGACGGCACCGGCAGCGGCGTGAAGGAGGTGGAGCTGTGGTTCAAGAAAGACAGCGGAGGCTGGGACCACAACACATACTCGGGCGGCAGTAGGACGATCTCCTTCACAGCGGACTCAGACGGCACATACTCCTTCTACACACGCGCCAGGGACAACGAGAATAACTACGAGGACAAGCCAGACACACCCGATGCCACTACTATTGTAGATACCACTAACCCTGTGGTCTCGGTGGATGCGCTGCCTGCGCTCACGACCGATGCTGTGTTCGATGTCGCAGCAGCTGCGAGCGATGCCAACGGCATCGCATATCTCACCCTCTACTACCGCAGGAACAACGGCGCATGGCAGAACTACTCGAGCGACGACACATCTCCGTATTCCTGGACATTTAACACCTCGACCACCGGCGGCGACGGCACCTATGATTTCTATGTACTGGCATGCGATGTGCCAGGGAACAAGTGGAGCGCGCCCACTGGAGCCACGACCCCGAACGCCACCACGCTCGTGGACACCACTCCCCCCTCCATCATCAGCCGCGCACCCACGGGGCTCAATGTAAGCGTCGGCGCGAACATCACGATACACTTCAGCGAGCCCATGAACGTCACAACCGCAGAGGGCGCATTCTCCATATCGCCGAGCGTGCAGGGCAGCTTCCACTGGAACGCGCAGCACACGGTGCTGACCTTCGACCCGCAGACAGCGCTGGCATACAGCACAAAGTATACAGTAACCATAGGCACGGAGGCGATGGACCAGCATGGACTGGCGCTCCTTCAACCCTACTCCTGGAACTTCACGACCGAAGCCCAGCCCACGGGCGCGGTCGAGGGCAGGGTCGTGGACGAGAATGGTAATCCGATCTCGGGGGCAACTGTGACCCTAGATGGGATCAGCACGACCACTAATGAGACAGGAGAGTTCAGGCTGGAGAACGTGCCAGTGGGCGATCAGACCCTTGTGGTGACCCATCCCGACTACGAAAGAGAGACCAGGGATGTCACGGTGGTGGCAGATCAGACCACCCCTGTGGATGACATCGAAATGGCGCCTGCGATAGCGCCCCCGCCGTTCGACTGGTTGTGGCTCCTGCTGCTCCTGATCATCATCGTGATTGCGGTCTTGGTGATCATCTTCGCGCTCAAGAGGAGGAAGCGCAAGGAGCCCGAGCCTTACTATCCACCACCTGCGGTAGAGCAGCCACCGACACAGCCGGGGCTGGAGTATCAACCTCCGCCCGAGCAGCCATATCATCCACCACCTGCAGTAGAGCAGCCACCGATACAGCCAGGGGTGGAGTATCAGCCTCCGCCCCCCGCTCAGCCTGAGTATCCATATCACCCACCACCCGAAGCGGAGCAGCCGCCACAGACTGAGATTGTTCCTGAGACTGCTCCAAAGGATGAGGGGGTGGAGCCATCGAAAGGAAGGAAGGAGCGCGATCTCTACAGCGATCTGGAGCGCATAGAAGAGAGCGGAGGCAAGTGAGCAAAACCCTTTATCTTTCCCTATTTGGAGTGCACGCAGTTCGTCCGCGAGGTGCTGTTACCTTACCATGAGATTCATCTCAAGGCGGGCGCTTCGAAATCCTGCAGGCTTGATCATCTGTATGTCGTGTAGCGCATCACGTGGCTGCACAGGCGCTCGGCAATATCCCTCTCGATGAGCCCCTCAGCCTCCTTCTGCTGAATGAACTCGATCGCTGCCTGGACATCGATCTTGTCCGCCTTTGCGATGATCGAGCCCCTGAGTGTCCCGCGCACGTTCTCGGGCAGGATACTTAAGATCTCGTTGAGGAGCCACTTGAACTCGTTGAGCCTCCGGAGGTTCAGGCGGCGCTTCTTTGGTGTGTAACGCCTCTTTGCTCTGTGGCTTCCTCCCTTCCTGCCCTTCCCTCTGCGGGGGTGCTGCAAAACTTATCTCTCCTCCGTCCCCAGCATCTTTGTGACCTCTCTATCCCTGCTCATGCGCACCAGCACGTGAGGCGCATCCCTGTGTGACACATATTCCTCAAAAGATATGTTTGGAGCGATGGCCAGCAGCATATTATATGCGAGGCGGTCCGCGCTGGTGGTGAAGATGTACCTTTCCCCCGGGAGCTTCCTGATCTCCCCTTCCTTGGCAAGCTTCTGAAGAAGGCGGCGGGTCATCTCTCTGTCGAGCGCGAGCGCGTCCGCAGCCTGAGACGCTGAGAAAGGCTCGTCCCTCTTCGCGTCGAGATAGCGCCTGAGCGCATCCTGAGCCCTGTCCATCGCTTGCATGATAGCACAATCTCCTGATAAATCTTTGGGTGTGAAACCAGCTATTTTTTGCATCCTCCCGTCCTATGACAGATTGCAGAAGCGAAGACTTGAGTGGAAAACAATATAGCAGCCCAATCACATCTCACATCGTGAAACTCGTACCTCTGGCCTCGGACAGCATGGGCGCCCGCAGCATGGCGTTCCTCGTGGAGACCAGGGACTGCAGGATACTCATTGACCCAGGGGTGAGCCTGGGACCTTTGAGGTATGGGCTTCCACCACATGAGATAGAGGTGGAGAGGGCGACAGAGCTGTGGGATGCGGTGACCAAAGCCGCGAAGATGGCAGATGTGGCAATCATCAGCCACTACCACTACGACCATCATGAGCCTGAGGAGCCGTACCTGCTCAGGGGGAAGAGGCTCTTCATCAAGGATCCGAAGAGTAAGATCAACGCGAGCCAGAGGGGCAGGGCTGCAGAGTTCCTGGGGCTTATCAAAGGCGTTCCAACAGGGGTGGAGATCGCAGATGGTGCCACCGTGGAGATCGGCAGCACTACCATCACGTTTTCCGGCGCAGTGCCGCACGGGACGAACCCGAGATTGGGCTACGTGATCGAGACAGCCGTGTGCGAGGGCAGCGAGGCATTCGTCCACACCTCTGACGTGGAAGGACCAAGCCTGGACGAGCAGGTGGAGTTCATCATCGCTCAGCAGCCGAGTACCGTGGCATGTGATGGACCGATGACCTACATGATGCACAGGTATGGGAGGAAGGCGCTGGAACGCAGCATCGCGAACCTGACACTGGCGATCGAGCGCACAGGGATGAAGGTCCTTATCCTTGACCATCACCTCCTGCGGGACCTGAGATGGGCTGAGAAAGTAGCAGAGGTGATCAAGGCAGGTGAGGCGCATGGCTGCAGTGTCCAGACCTTCGCGGAGTTCGCAGGGATGGAGAACGAGCTCCTAGAAGCCAGGCGCAAGGAGCTATACGAGATGCATCCCATGGGTGTAAGGAAATGACAGAGTACGTAGAAGCGATGGCAAAGGAGCTGCCCGGCATCAAGAAGAACCTCTCCAAGAAGGTGCTGGGGGTCGTGCAGACAGGGCGCTGCCCTTGCTCGGTTGATAGCTACGCATCAGTCTCCTGCACAAGCGGGACGAGGATGAGCGGGCAAGTGCCGCAGTCGATGCAGCGAAGGCAGAGGCGCTCATCTCACAGCATCATGGTATGGGGATGACACGTCCTCATGCGCTATCTTTTTCTATCTCAGGCGCATCCTGAGCTGAGATGGCGAAAAGGAAAGGCAAGGAAAAGGACGAGGACAAGGCGGAGATCAAGTTCCCGGAGTTCGACGAGCGCGAGTATCTCAGGACCGAGGTGAGGGATGCAAAGACCGTGCTGCTCTCCTCTGCCCTCGGTGCATTGCTGGGGGTGATCGCTGCGCTCACTGTCCTCGTGCACTTCGCATTTGGTCTCCTGCTGGCGCTCGTGGGGTTCGCGCTCCTCAAACCCATCTATGAGATCATGAAGATCGAGACCGAGGAGTTCAAGGTCAAGGAGTGGCTGTTCGGCGCAGGGACGTACTTCTTCGTCTTCCTTGCGGTCTGGATACTATTGGTCAATCCCCCGGTCATGGACCTCTCCCCGCCAGTGATCCGCGATGTGAAGGTTGCACCTTTCGAGCCCGGGGCACCGCTGATGGAGATTGATTGGCAAGAGGTGAACGAGAGCGGGCTAGCCCAGGTTCCATCAGGGCAATGGATAGTGAAGGCTGTGGTGACTGACAACGACAAGGTGGATGCTGTGACACTCTCCATCGAGGGCAGCCAGCCTTCCGCCATGTGGTACGAACCACTACTCGGTGCATATGTGCTCAACGGCACTGCTGTCGGGCTCGTCACCATCGCAGCGAAGGATCGTGCAGGGAACAGCGCCATCTTCCGATTCACAGTGAACTATGCATGAGGAGATGGCTCTGCACTGGCCTGTGAGTGGTCTGCATTTCATGAACTGTGCCACATAATCGCCATTATGCTATATATAGCGTCATAAATGATTGCGCATGCTCAGGGAAGCCAGCATTTTCAACATGCGCAGGCTTCATACGTCATGTATAACTTCGTCGATCACGAAGCCGAGGGGTGCATCCGTTTGATTCGTGAGAGGGCGAAGCCTCAGTAGTTCTCCACCGTCCATGTCGTGTCCGCGCTCATGTACAGCCAGTATGCCTGCCCAGGGAGCATGACATCCCCGTCCCCAAGCACCCCTGTGAGATATGTTCCAGTGGGGTCCAACCCTTCCACGATCTGGCAGCTTGAACCTACCGCGTTCTTCACCTCTCCAGCGCTCAGCGCATGCACGTAGGGCATCGCCACCAGGTTCCAGCCCGTGCACAGCGCGATGGTTCTGTTTCGGGCTATCCCTGCGGCTGCAAAGACCTCTGTAGGTTGAGAACGCACCCATAGACCCTGGCACTCATCCACCACCCAGAGGTCATCCAGGACATCCGCTCTATTCAAGTAGTTACTCACCCAGTGATCCAGAGCTAAGGGATCGTATGCCAGGGCATAGTCCCACTGGACGGTGGAGAGGAGGGCGTCTATTCCTGTGGCAATAGGAACGAGCGGATCGCCCAGCATCGCCCATTCGACCTGGTATGCCGTGCCTACCTTGACAGCCATCTCCCAGTGCCCTGTGCGATGTCCTGCGCGATCGATCGCAGATACCATACCATAAAACGATGTGGCGTTACCGTCCCCAGCATCCATCACTGCAAACCCGTTTATTTCGCCGATAGTGCATGTCCCCCCTCCAGTCATCACCACGGTCCAGTTGGTGGAACTGCGAACCGCATAACCCACCACGTCTGCGGAGGCGGACTGCGACCATCTCAGGATCAGGTCTGTCTTAGGGGTCGTGAGGTTCCTCGTTGCCCTGAATATCCTGTAATGGAGGTTCACAGTCCCACCGCCTGTATAATACACGCTGGTTACGTTTCCAAGGATGAGTCCCCCCGGGATTAACGCGTAATAGTCGAGGTCGCTGCTCCCCCCGCTGTGCACGCATATCCCGTGTCTGAGCCATTTTATCCCCTCTGCAGAGGACGCCTCGAGCACCCTGTACCGCAGACCATCAAACCCTGTGTACCACATGAGATATCCGGTGGGGGTGCGCAGCACAACTGGCTCTGACACGCGCTGAGCATCCAGGGAATGGAAAGGACCAAGGTCGAGCACGATCCCCTGTTTCGTCCA
Source organism: Thermoplasmatota archaeon (assembly GCA_040753455.1). Lineage (GTDB taxonomy): Archaea > Thermoplasmatota > Thermoplasmata > SG8-5 > JACRNV01 > JBFMEL01. The sequence continues at coordinate 12,506 of JBFMEL010000005.1, forward strand.
GTTGAGCCCGTTTGCAGACTCAGCAAGCATCAGTGTCTGGCGCACGCCATCCCATGCACTGTACCACATTCTGTACGTGGCGTTTTCGAGCAGCACAGAAGGTGCATAAGCCCATATCATGTCTGTCTCGTTCGGGGCACCCCCATCCAGCACCAGCCCCCTCTTCACCCATGTGAGCCCGTCCGAGGAGTTCGCGTACAGGATGCGGTAGTAGCTGCCATCATCACCGGAGTACCACATCTTGTATTCCCCCGCCCATACTACGGAGCAGAATGTGGCGCGCCAGCTGTCATAGTCCCCTGCCGCACCTATGTCTATCGCCAGCCCTCTCTTGGTCCAGTTCACGCCATTCGAGGAGTTGGCATAGAGGATGCGCTCGTTCGATCCATCGTGGCCAACATACCACATCTTATACTCGCCACCATGAAAGATCACCCATGGGCGCATGAGATGGGTATCGTCCAGCGACCCCGAAGGACCTATGTCCAGCACCATGCCCTGCTTTTCGGATTCCACAGCGCTCAGGGCGATCGAGAGGTTGGTTGGAGGTGCAGGGGGAACAGCATCCACAGTGAAATTCCATGTGACATCCAGCATGTTCCCGCAGGTGTCGTTTGCCGTCACGCGTACCTGGATCGCAGCCATATCCACATAGGGTCCGAGCGCCGCAGTGCTGACCGCCCAGCCCAGTGAAATGTATGAAAGGGTGTACGGGACGGGTGCGCCATTCGCCCATACACAGAGATCCGTGGTGTTTATGCCGTTCGCGTCCGTGAGATGGAAAGAGATTATCGGGGTTTCGTTCCCCCAGCCGTTCGGTGTCGGGCTCTGATGGGAGATGGCAGGGGGCACCATGTCCCCGAGGTTCATCTCAGCAAGCTCTGCGAGCGCAGCGATCGCAACCTGGGTGGAGTTCGCAGCATATGTGAGGTTCAGATTGTCAATGATATCTGTGGTCTTGTGGTAGTTGGGGTTCGCGGCGTACCGCTCCTCTATGAGGTGTATCGCATCATATCCATATGTCCAGAACGAGGCATGATCGCTGTTGGGTGTGGTGTCGATGACCTTCTTGACGAACAACCCTGTGACATCCCTGTACTTCTCTCCCACCCCAACTGTGAAGTTCGCCAGGTCCTCCGAGGGGACATTTGTCCTGAGGCGCAGGGTATCGTTCCCTGGGTCAGGGTTGTATCCCACCATGTCCAGATTTATCACTCCAGAGACGTTCGCGCCCGTGTCGCTCATCAGTTTGGCGTATGCATTGCTGCCCGTCAATCCCACCTCCTCGCCCGCGAACGCGATGAACCTGATCGTGTGGTTGAAGCTGTAATGGCTCAGCGTCTCAGCAGCAGCCATGACCCCCGCGACACCGCTGCCGTTGTCATCGGCGCCGGGCGCGTTCCAGAACTTCACATCGGAGATGGAGTCGTAGTGTGCACATATAACGTAGATCGCAGTGGAACTGGGATTCGTGCCAGGCAGGGTGGCAACGACGTTCCTCCACCTATAGGAAGAATATGTGCCGGATGGTCTGAACACATGGTACTCCACGCTCAAGCCATGGCGAGACATCACCGAGTAGATGTATGAGGCTGCATCCCACTGGTATGGCGTCTGGCAGTATCTCGTGCCATAGTCCTGCAGTGCCTGAATGTACGAGCCCACAACACTCTCGTTGATGTTGTATAACACACTCCTGATCTCTGCCTCAGAATCTATCTGCAGCTCAGGCTGTTGGGCATCTGCTGGGATCACCAGCGCATCAGGTCTGTTCGCCTCCAGCACTGCAGGTGCAAGTAAGAACGATATGACTATCACTATCACCGCAGCCGCGTGCCTCATCACCTTAGTGCATTAGTCAATGGACTAATAAGCCTTTGCATCCGCCATCAACACACGGTGTCCTCAGGGATATGGAGCCTCTTCCTGAGCAGTGCGAGCATCTCCTTGGCAACCTGCGGCGGCTCTCCCTGGCTATACGCAATATCGCGCATTTCTTCGTATAGCTCGCGCCTGTCCGGGGTCTGGTGGTCCGCCTCTCTCACGACCTCCTCCTCGATCCGCATGCACTCTTCCTCGTCCAGGCACAGGTGCTCCTTCAGCGCGTTGACCAATGACCTCTCAGACGGCGTAAGGATGCCGCTGCGCCACGCGGTGGCGAGCGCCTGCTTGTACACGGCGCTCTTCCGAGAGCGCTCGTCCGCCTGACGTCTGTGGCGCTCCTCCACTTCCTCCAGTCTTTTCATGTCCAAGGGATCCTGCTCCTCCGCATGCCGAAGTATATCAGAGAGTTTGAGGTGCACCGAGGTCGCTTTATCTATCTGGGAGATCATCATCTCCATGAGCCTGCCGTCGATGAGTATCCTCACCATCTTCTGCCCCAGGTGCTCCCTCAGCGCTCGGGTACGTTCCCAGCCCATGGAGGACAGGAGATAGACGTTCATTTTCTGCCTGCAGCCCTCCACCCTTGCCTTCTTCTCGTCCAGCAGCCCATCCACCTTCATCCCCCTCAGGTAGCGGGAGAGATGCTTCTGCTGTATGCCTACTCCTCCGGCAATGCTTCGCTGGGTCAGCGCAAGCGGATACTCATATCCCCCCTCGCTCACTCTATGGTCTGAAAGGTAAATGAGGATGCGCTCCTCCACGGTGGTGCTCAGCGCTCCCTTGGGCATGCACCATCATCGCAGATGTGTATATAAATCATTAGGGATGGAATTGGAAGGAGGGCATGGAGATCGCATCGAGAAATCAACGCGGAAGGGCAGGAAGATTTTATATACAATCATGGCATCTTGAGCCGCGAGGGGGAACGACATGTCATTCCCACACGGCATCGGGCGCAGGCGCGCATGGAACAGGAAGGGCGCGATCGAGGGGCTGCCACTGCAGCTGATCATCATGATAGTGATCGCAGGGATCGCCATCACGATACTGGTCGCCTGGCTCGCACCATGGAAGGCAAGGGTTGACCTCGCGTCTTTGAGCGTTTCGCCCGCATCGGTGAAGGCAGGGGCGAACACTCAGATCACCGTCACTGCATGGGACACCGCAGGGAACAAGCTGGCAGGCGTGAACGTGGAGATCACGGGGGCGAACATAGGCACCAAGGTCGGGACCACAGACGGCTCAGGGGTGGCGAAGTTCACTGTCAACCCTGCGCTAGCGCCGGGTCAGACCTCTGCAAAGATCACGGTCACAGGCACCTACACAGGCACGATATTTGTGGAGAAGTCCACAGAGGTGACCGTAGTCCCGTAGGATGGGCGGATGGCGCGCTGGAACTGTGAAGGGCTCGAGGGTCTCCCGCTCAAACTGATGATAGTGGCAGTGGTGCTCGGGATATCCCTGCCCATCGTCTATACCGGGTTCAGGGCATACGATATCTCCCGTCTGGAGGGTGCCGTAGCTACCGAGGCCCAGCGCGTGCTGAGCATGGCGGAGATGCTGCACAGAGGCGGGGTGGGCAATGCAGAGACCATCACGATCAAGATACCGAACGGGGCACTGGCGCGCGTGGAATACCTGGCGATCGGCGGAGCCTTTGGCACCCCGGAAGCATCGTCCGTGCGGTATCTGGTGGGCGGGAGCACAGAGCAGCGCTTGAGTGCTTCTATCCAGATCGTTTCTGTGGACAACGAGGCAGTGTACATGGGTTCCGGAGTGCACGAGCTGCACATCGAGTGCGTGGTGCTCTATGACGCGCAGGTGATCCAGGCGAGACTGCTCTGAGCCCGTGATATCGAGCAGATGGACATGCCCCCTGATCCAAAGCTCCCGAGGCGCTAACGACAGCGAAGAAGATGCGATAAGAGCGATCACGCAGATCCAGCACTGCACCACGATCATGGGTATGGAGATAGGCTTGATCGTGAGAAGAGCGGAATGCGGCATTGAGGAAGGTGGTCGATGGCGGATGCTCTCAAGTGGGGGCAAAGGGATGCGGGCAAGCGATCCGCGGTTCAAAGGCAGAGAAGGCGTTATATTCATTCGAGGGCAGCGGTATTAGTACAAGGGCTGGAGTTGAATTCATGAGGCGCACTCATGCAGGCTCAGCGTCTCTTCCACTTTTTCCTCACCTTTTTGTCATGCGAGGGGGGCACCTCCATATGTGTTGGGCAGCGCCAGCCCAGCCTGCAGTATCTGCACTTCTCCCTCGGGGTGGGAGGGCATGCGCCCACCATGTGCCCATACTTGCGTCTCGGCATCGAGAGTGCATCGCAGGATGTTAGAAATAGGTTGCTTACTCCATGGGCTCGTTGAGCTGCGCTCGGGAGAGTGTGGCGTTGCTCTGCCAATCCTCGAGGGTGACGGATGTGGGGCATGGATCGAGCTGGACGATCATCGGGAACAACCGATGGACACATTACAGAAAATCACCTGTGATAGCCATGTCTTCCCTCTTAAATAGGGACAGGGATTTCTCTCATACCAGCAGGCATTCGACAAGGTGATGGCAGATGATGCACGAGGAAATCGTGACCAGAACTGGTAGGGCATGGGTGGACGAGAACGGAATAATCCGGTTCATTGTGTCTCCTGGCGCCGAGCAAAGATCGGAGGACGTAGAGGAGGTGGTGGCGGCTGCAAAAAAGCTCACCAAGGGGAAGAAACCCCTGCTGTTGATCGATCTGAGGGAGATAAGATCGATCACCCGTGATGCGCGGAATTATCTCTCTCGAAGGGTTGGAGAGGAGAGCAGTGCCTGTGCGCTCTTGATCGGAACCGCTGTAAGCAGGGTGATCGGCTCCTTTCTCGTCGGTCTCAACAGGGCGATCGGTACGATGAGGCTTTTCGCGTCCGAAAACGAAGCCGTCGAATGGCTGAGGGGGATGCCTGCATGAACGCGGATGCGAGATCGCTCCTGGACCCGCGCATCAACGATATTCTCGAGACGATCGTGCAACTGGGGTCTGGCGACCTGCATGCCAGGGGGCGCTCATACCGGGTGGGGGACGAACTGGATGGAATAATCACAGGGCTCAACATGATCGCGGAGGAGTGGGCCGCCATGCAGGTCGAGCTAAGGTCAGCAGAGAATGCTTTGGGGATCAGGTACTCTGTCATAGAATCGTCCATCAATGCCATGGTCGTTGCTGATCTTGAAGGAAGCATTGCGTACGTAAACCCAGCTTTTCTCGATATGTATGGGTATGAGGATGATGGCGAGATTGTGGGGAAATTCATTGAAACGATCGGGCAAATGGAGGTGATAATGGATGCGTTGCGCAGTAAAGGGGAATGGATAGGCGAATTAACGATCAAGAGGAAAGATGGCTCGATCCTGGATGTTCAGGTCTTGGCAAACATAGCCAAGGATGGGAACGGTGAGGATACATGCATGATCTTTTCATTCGTAGACATCTCCGAGCGCAAGCGGGTGTCCAGGCGCCAGTCCACTGCCTACAGGATTGCCGACGCGGCGAACAAGAGCATCTGTCTTGAAGAGCTTTTGAGGTACATCCACCAGGAGATCGGTGAGCTCATAGATGCAACGAATTTCTACATTGCCCTTTACGATGCCGACACCGCTCTTCTCACGTTCCCCTACTATGTTGACGAGACCTTGCCCAAGGGCGCCCTTGTGTCGGGACGAAAATTCCGCAACGGGCTCACCGAGTATGTGATAAAGGGCGGGAGGACGCTGCTGGCTACCGATAACGATATCATGCAGATGGTCGAGAGGGGGGAGATCGCGCTCATCGGGGCGCTTCCGTTGATCTGGCTAGGGGCGCCACTCGAGATCGAAGGCAGGATCATCGGTGTGGTGGCGGTTCAAAGCTACACGAACCGCGCGGTGTATCATACCGAGGACCTAGAGTTCTTGGAATATATCACCTCCCAGATCGCCAGCACTATCGAGCGCAAGAGGGCGGAGGATGCACTGGTAAAGGCTAATAAACATCTGGAGATGCAGATCAGGCATGCCCATGGGATCAGCAGGGCGTTGATAGATGATGTGGGTTTCAAGAGGGCTTCGGGGATCCTCTACGACTGCGGTTGGAAGGAGGGGATGCGAGAACTGAGCCCGATACGGGAGAGATGGCATGGCACTGCCAAGGAATTCGCGGAGAGATACTTGGATCTCTGCATCTTCGAGCTGGGCGCAGAGGGTAGCATGGCAGAGTTTGCCGAGGCAGAACGAAGAGCGAGAATAGTGGTGAGATATTCCGCTGGGATCCCTCTAGACCTGAGGGGAATAACTACCGGGAGCTACAGGGCAGGTTTTTTTGCAGCGCTCATATCACTCGCCTTTGGCGAATCGATCGGGATCACAGAAACAAAATCCATTGCGAAGGGTGATGACTGCTGCGAGTATATAACTAGGGTCCTCGAGCCCTACGAAAAAAGCGCATATCCCCTTATGGATACCAGCAACTAAAGATCTGACCAACCGATCTACATCCCAACCCCTATGTGCGGGACAGCGGTTGTGCATAGAGGATGATCTCTGCTCACCATCGTCCCTATGGACCGATCTCTTGAGCCGGGAAGACCACTATTCCGTCCCGCTTAATCTCGTAGCGCATGGTGTCCAATGGGTGGTCCACCCCGCGAAATCTCAGAATGCGCAGGCTCCGATAGCCCCGAATACCGCAGCGCTCTCAGCCTGCCAGCACCTGCCCCAGGGACGTGGGACGACACCGCTTCAAAGCCCTCGTCGGTCAGCCAGCGCCTCATCTGCGCTTCCAGCTCCGCCACCACAGTCTCGATCTCTCTGGGGCTCAACATGCCATCGCCATTCCTACCAGTGGTAGGGCGCGGCTCGTATATAATCTGTCGAGCAAAAAATCAACAGTGAAAATCAGCGCGCCGTCACCCCGGTCGGCATTATGGTCAGAGCGCCACTGTTAGCGCTGTACTTGCCTGTTGTGGGCACCTTGGAGGGAATCATGACCCTGACTGAGCTGGTGGCGCTCTCCATCCTGATCACGATGTCAGCCAGCTCCAGGAGCACTCTCCTGTCCTGCTCAGGGCAGAGGTCGGTGCTGAAGACCACGAGGGCTGTGCCCTTGAACGCTTTGACCTTGGCTTTGATGAAGAAGAGAAACCTGTAGATCGCCTGGATCGAGAGGTACATCTTGAGCGTGTCCACGCTCTCTATCACCATGCGCTGCTGCATCACCCCCGCCGTATAAAGCTTGGACATCGCCTGCACCACTACGTGTGTGAGCTTCGGCAGGTCAGAGACCGAGGATACATATTGAATTGCATCGGTGTCTGTGACATCCGGGTCTGCGAGTGCGGTGTATGCGTCTATTATACTCAGCAATCCCACCTGCGGCACTCCGCCGAGCATTATTTCCTGCAGGATATTCTCGCCGAACTCCTTGGTGCAGAGGTAGACGCAGCCCTCCCCGCTCCTCAGCCCATGCCTGGCATACTCGAGCGCCAGATGGTGCACCGCGCTCATCGGATCGCCATCGAGGATGCAGAAGGTGCCTGGGACAATCCCTCCACCTAGCATGGCGTCGAGATCCTGGATCCCTGTGGATGCCTTGGGGACGAAGTTCATGCATCAACCCATTCCGATCTTCTGAACAGGACCGACATTCCGGACACGCGCCACAAGGGGATCGTGAACGAGGCAGCGTAAAGAACCGCCAGTAATAGGGTCAAGGGGATTACGATGTGGAAATCGTGCAGAATGGCTATTATCACCAATACCGTAGTGAGCAACACCTCCACGAGGATCAGCATCACGAAAGAGAGAACCCCCCAGTGCGTGAGGAAGAACTGCGAGGCGCAATATTCTGTGTCCCTCTCGAACTCCTTTTTCAACAGAGCGAGACCGACCGTACCGATGAGGAAAAGCACGCAGCACGCAGCAATCGTGATCGTTTCGAGGAAGACCGTTCAATCACCCCAGGCGAGCATACGCGAGATCTTAACAAGGGCGTAGGCGAGAGACAGGAACGCGAACGTAAAGAGCATGCCACCGGCGATATAGAGCGCCCTCTCTTGGAAGTACGTTATCGCCAGCAGTGCGAGCGCGCTCGCGATGACCATAGGGATGCCCGCACCCCAAATGACTACGGAGAGGAGCGGGGGTATCCTCCTTGCGGCGAGGAATATCATCCCTCTGGCGGAGATCATATCCCCGAAGAAGAGCAACGTCCTCAGCGAGAGGATAAGGACCACCACCGCCAATATCAGGTAGACCAGATGCATGAATCCGAGTCCTTCGTCCATGACTTTCCTCCTTCCGACAGATTTGTCCCCGCGTTCCTCGCGTGCTGTGCGCTCATCCCCCCAGTATCCCCTTCACGTTCATCGCCTGCTCTTCCATCTCCAGCAGCAGCATCCCGAGGCTCACGCCGTTCTGAGCGGTGCAGACGAGGATCGCCTTCGGCCCCGCGCCCATCGCCGCTATCGTTGCATGCTCCACCTCGGCGATCACGCGCCTGACAGAGCCCTTGTTCAGCGTAATGCTAGCAGTCTCGACGGCGCCCATCATCGTCGCGGTCATCGCCCCCAGGCGGCGCTCGTCCACCTCCCTGGGCAGGTCGGATGCCATGAGGAGCCCGTTCCTCGCCACGATGGCGGCGCCCACCACGCCGGACACTGCTGTGATCTTCTTCAGCGCCTGTTGCAGTCGTTCGCTCTTGCTCTCGGTCACTCAGTACACCCCCATAATCTGTGTGATTAACCCGTTGAGCAGATCTGTCACCCCTTTCTTCCCCGGTGCCACCGTCTTCACTATCGGGATGCTGTCCGGCAGTCCGAGCACGCTCCTGATAATCTCGGTGTCCACTGATTTCTGGGAGTCCGCGTGGTTCGCTGCCACGACCAGCGGCAGGTTCAATGCCCTGGTCTTTTCGAGCATCTCGGCGGCACGACCGAAGCTGTCCAGGTCGGAGGAATCAACGACCAGTATTATGGCGACAGCCTCATCCGCCAGATACGCGAGTATCGGGTCGAACATCTCCTGCCCCGGTGTCCCGAATATCTCCGCTGAGAAACCTCCGTAGTCTAGGTAGCCATGGTCCAGCGCCACAGTCGTGCCCATCCGATCCACGCTCACGGCATGTGTGGAGATCGCCCTGGTCATCGTGGACTTCCCAGCGCCATACGGACCTGTGATCAGTATCTTCGGCACGTATATCCTCAATCCCCCGGGTTTGAGGACCTTGATCGGCACCGCGATCTGCCTCGCGCGCCGCCAATTAACCTTTCGCAGAAATGCCATCTGCTTGAAGACAGTGACCTCCTCCACAGGCTTCAATGAGATCACAGCATCGAACAGCGCCTCGAGATCGTTCTGGAGTGCAGGGCCGTACGCCCACGCGGAGAAGAGCGCGAGGACGCTGGCGTGCTCCGCGATCCCTTGGACATAGGCAAACACATCCCTCGCATTCATCCCCTGATTATCTACCCAGGAGGACAGGTTGTCTATCACTACCAGACTGTCCTTCCCCCCTGCAGCCTGGGATATGCACGAGATCACCTGGCGCTGGTCGAAGGGCTCCTGGATCTGTCCGTTCACTCCCCCGGGCAGCCCTATCATCGCGGAGAAGGCATCCAGCACCTGCAGGCTGCCGCCCGCCACATCCTTGTAACCCAAGATATCGATCTCCCTCCACACTGCGCTGCTGGGCTTGTTGTTCGTCAGATAGATCACCTGGATCCCGTTCATAGCAGCGGAAGAGGCGATGCTCAGCCCGAAGGGGGTCGGGTCTATCCCCGGAGCCACGGAGAGCAGCAGTTTGGATCCTGTGGGGATATCCCCCAATTCCTCGTCGAACGACCTGATGCCCAACTGTACCAACAACTCACCTCGGAGCCCGCAGCTCTGCAGAGGTATTTATTCAGGGGGATGTCAAAATCACGAGTGATACCTATGCTCGCACACACAGAACGAGGCAAACCCCTGTTGAGTGCTAGCATGGAAAGCCAGTTGCAATTTACCCAACCCTGGAATGCATCAAACTGAGTAACATGGAGTTCATGGATGTGCCATCTCATCCCCTGGTGTAGTCGAGCTCGAAATAGGGGCAGCGCCCGCCGATCATCCCCTGGTAGTACGCATAGTTCCCCCTGGTGCAAGTCCCACCCCTGTTGTACGCGCACTTCCTGCAGTCGGCTCCTACCATCCTCTGCCCCCTTAGTGCACTTGGTGGGGGCTGTCCCTCGGCAGGACGCATGTAGCCTCCACATGCCTCGGTGCGCCCCCTTGGTGCAGTCGGTGGGGGCTGTCCCTCGGCAGGACGCATGTCTGCCTCTCCATGCCTCGGTATGCCCCTGTGAATAACTATGGTCATAGGTGTATTTTAATCTTTACCAAGCTCTGCGGAAGGGCGGCGCTGACAGGCAACGCCGTCGGCTCCGCTGCCCCGCATTTTTAAATAACCGTGCGCATTCGGCGTCTGGAGGCATGCGATGCTGACTGTTGGTTTCATCGGTGCAGGCAAGATGGCAGAAGCGCTGATCAGAGCGATCCTCACGCTAGACGAGGAGATAAAGATCATAGCCAGCGATGTTGTAGAGGATAGACGAAGGTTGATGGGCACCATCGAGAGGGTAGAGGCAACGGACAACAACAGAAGGGTGGCTGCTGAGGCAGATATCATATTCCTCGCTGTGAAGCCCCAGACGATGGATGCCATCCTTGAGGAGATCCAGGACACTGAGAAATTGGTGGTCTCCATAGCCGCAGGGATCGGTATCGGGCGCATGGAAGCGAAGCTGACCAGAGCCAGAGTGATCAGGATCATGCCCAACACCCCGTGCCTGGTGGGGGAGATGGCGGGCGGCTTTGCGCTCGGCTCCAGGGCAACGCAGAACGACGCAGAGCAGGTGCTGCGCCTCCTGCGCAACGCAGGGAGGATATATCAACTGGATGAGAGACACCTGGATGCAGTCACAGCGCTGAGCGGCTCCGGTCCTGCATTCATCGCATATATCATCAAGGCGATGGCAGCTGGAGCAGTGAGGCAGGGGCTGCCGCAGGACGTGGCATTGAAATTGGCAGTGCAGACAGCGCTGGGCACAGGTAAACTCCTGAGGGAGATGAACCTCAGTCCGGATGCGCTCATCGCGATGGTCAGCTCCCCGGGAGGCACCACTGTGGCGGGCAGGGGTGTGCTGGAGAGCTCCGACGTGAAGGCTGTGCTTGAACAGACGATCGCCGCAGCCACGGAGAGGGGCAGGGAGCTGGGCAGGGAAGCCAAGAAGTAGCATCAGCAGTGTGCAGGGCAAAAAGCAGAGAGGATGGGTGGTGCGCTGAGCAGCCCTCAGATTTTTAGCCCTTCGACAAACCTGAGAGCCCAGCCGCCGAATCTCCTGGCATGGGCGAGCAATGCACCTTTGTCCAATAGATCCAGGTGCATGTCCTCCAGCAGGGAATTCATCCCATCGGCATCCAACTCCCTGCCCCGCACCGCGCGGATGTATATCAGGTCTAGGAGCGCCTTCCCAGGGCTGGCGATGTTGAACGCCCCCCTCTCCTCGAAGCCCCAGAAGAGCCTCCTGGAGATCTGGTGGTATTCAAAAGTCCATTTTCCGCGGCTGTACGTGTAGGGGTTCTTTGTTGTGATGACAGTCACAGTATAAGCAGTCTGCGAGAGGATGCTATGAAAGGACAGCGCATACTCCATCGAGATGTATGCCGGGCGCCTGAGCACCATTGCGGTCTCTTCCGCGGTCGGCGGGTGAAACGGGTTGGCGTACCACCCCCTCGCCAGGCGCTCTACAACCCCTCTCTTCACAAGGCGCGCCATCTCGACCCGCAACACATCCCTCCTCATGCCCGTGAGCTGAGATAGATCCGAGGCGGAGAAGATGTGCTTCTCAGGCAGACCCCTGAAGAGCCTAACCCATTCCGAAAGGATCATCGATCGCCTCCGAACCTGTGGATCTCACGGGCTGCGATTTCGACAACATCATCAAAGCTGTCCCGAAGCTGGCTGTATGCACTTGGAGGCAGGAAACGCCTCATTTCCCTGTCCAGTGCCCCGACGCCGTTCCTGAGCAGCCTTTCGCCGCCCTCCACCACGCTGTCCTTGAAAGACTCAGCACCATAGTCTCTCGCCTTTTTTTCCACAAGATTCGCTGGCGCTGAGGCGCTCAGCTGTGCGGCTAGATAATAAATGTCCCAGATATCCCTGCCCTTCAGGTATTTTCTGAGGGCCACAGCGACGATCTTGTCTGCCAGAAGCTCTTCCTTGTCCTCGACCCTGACCACCGGGTTCAGCGGCGGGAGTGCCATGATTTTTGGCGAATTACAATACGAGGGAACAGAGAAGAGCTCCAGGTTTATGACCAGTCTCTGGGACAGTGCTCTTGATTCGATGATGACGGCGAGCCTCTGGGCATCGTCGGTCCCCTTCTGAGCCTTGACCGTGATCTTACCTTCTAAATAATAGAACGCCGAGGAGAGAAAGTTGTACAGTCCAATTCTCCTCGATGCAAGGTCGAATCTTCTGCCCTCCCTCACAGCAAAATCCGGGTCTTCGGAGAAGCGCGGGCTGGCGTAGAAATGCCTGAGCGCCGTACCGCCCTGCAGTACGATATTATCGAAAGCCCCCATCCTGCTCAGCGAGGCAAGGCTTGCCTTTTGCACCTCGTCCCGCAGGACGAAGATGGGCGGGAGACCGAGCTTCCGGCTCTGCTGCACGACCCCATTCCAATCCATATGACCACATCAATTAATTAACAAAAATGTTAATGTATTGATACTATTTAACCCTTGTGTTGCTGTACTGTGAGGTGCATGACTTCCCTCGATACTGACTTATCATCCGTACTGTTGGGTAGGGTGCGAAGAATGTCCCCTCAGACACCACCTGGACATTGGACTGGTAAGTATAGATTACAAGGAGTATCGCTATCTGATATGCTCCAGGGTGAAGGAGCCCATGATGATCCCCTGCTTGCTGTAGGTGTACTCCACCCAGGCACGGGATTGCACGTTCCCTATGCCCTTCACGCACAGGTATGTCTTGAGCTGCTCTGTCTTGAACTCGATCGAGCCGTCCATGATGCTGCCGATCATCTGGATGTCCTGCTCGGTGTGCATCCCCTTCTCGATCGCGTACATGGCGACGGAGCGCTCGCGCTTCCTCCGCCCCACGAACGGCTGGAGGTGCTTGAACGCTGTGGCTGAATCAAGATACGCTATGAGCGTGGATATGGACCTGAACCCCAGGCGGTAGTACTTGTGCTTCTTCAGCAGCTCCTTGGACACGGTATCCACCGCCTTCAGGATCCCAGCAAAATCCGTGGGCTCGTCGAGGTACAGCACGTTCGGGTCCTCGCTCACCTCCCCCAGGCTCTTGGAGTATGCGTCCACGTACTTCACCAGCCCCAGGCGCTCGTACTCCTCATAACCAGAGAGGATGAACATCATCTCCTCCCTAATCTCGGAGGGCAGCTTGTCCGTGATCACCCAGATCACAGGCACGCCCTTCTTCAGCCCCTCGCTGATGAAGGAGTTGATGATGATCTCCTTGCCCGTGAAGGGGGCACCGTAGATCAGCACGTTCTGACCGAAGGGTACGCCACCAAGCAGGAGGTCGTCGAGCCTGCTGGTGCCTGTCCTCACCTTCTCCACCTGGAGTTCCAGCGCGCGGTCCTCCTCCCTGGCTTCGATCTCCTCCTCGATGATCCCCTGCTCCCTCAGCCGGAGATCCTCAGCCTTCTGGTTCAGGTACTGCTCCCTTGCCCTCAGCTGGTCCTCCTTTCTGGCGACCTCGGCTTTCAGCTCCTCCAGCTTCAGCTTGTATTCGTGCGCCTCTATACTCCCCCCAGACTCTTTCTTCGCCTCCTCGAACCTTCTGCGCTCCTCCATGAGCAGCCGTTCCCTGTGCAGGAGGTCCTCCTCGCGCCGCAGCTGCTCCTCCTCCTTGAAGCGAATCGGCTCTCGGATCTTCTTGATCTCCTCCTCCTTCTCCTTGAGCTGGTCCTTGAGCCGCCTGATCTCCTCCTCACGCAGCAGCATTGATTTTTCTTTGATCTGAAGATCGCGCTCTTTCCTTGCCAGCTCCTCGTCGATCTCAGCCTTGCCCTTCCCTTTCAGTTCGATCGATTCCTCCATCTGTTTCAGTTGTATCTTCAGCTCCTGTATCTGCTCCTCATAGCCCAACAGCTGCTTCTTCAGATCCCCCTCGCGCTCGATGAACTCCTTCTCCTTCTCCGCCAGCTCGGAAATGAGGCGCTGCTGCAGCTCGGCAGCCTCAGGACCGGTCGGTGCGCTTGGAGCGCTAGCATCCTTAAGCGCCTTTTCTTTGGCTTCGAGACCTGCCTTAAGGGCTTCGATCTCCTTCTCCCGCTGCATCAGGGCAAGCTCGCGCTCCTTGAGCAACTTTGCGTCCTCGGGCAGCGTCTTCAGCCCCTCTGCGATCTCCTTTCCCAGCCGCGCGTTCAGCTCCTCCAGCTTCTTCATCTCGATCTTATGGCGCTCGTTCTCTGCGCTCACCTCGTCCAAGCGCTTCTTTATCGCCCTTGCCGTGTCGTCCTTGGCATGGAGCTGCTGCGCCTTCACGTACTTGATGACCGCGATGCTCCCCTTCTTGACCTGGGCTACCTCCTCCTCCAGCTCCTTGCGCTTCCTGATCTCCGCCTGCAAGTCCCTGTTCAGGCGCGCGGTCTCCTCGATGAGGACCATGGGATTAAAATCCCCGGTCTGAATCTTTCCCAGCTCAGCCTCGATCGTTCGTTTCATCGTCTCGAGCTCTGCTCCCATGGCATTGAGCTCTTCCTCCTTCTCTTTAATGGCGGCCTCGCGCTCCATCAGCATCTGCTCTTTCTCAAGTAGCTGCTCACCCCCAACCCCCACGGGCGCAGATGGTGCCTTGGGGGCGGGAGGGGCTCCGAGCCAATTCTGGAGGGTGTCCTCTTCGCCCATCAGCCAGCGTTTCAACGCGTCCGCGCCCTCGTCCATTCCTTCAGCCTTGGAGGCTGAGACGCGCCTCACGACCTTCGGTTTCCCTTTCTTATCGCCGAGCCATGTGCTCAGGGCTTTTTCGTCCTCCTCGCCCCGCAGCCACTTAGCCAGCGCCTCGTCCTCTTGGGATTGGGACCTGGATGGGTTGCCCAGCGCCCTCTTTATCGCCTTTGCCATCTCCGTCCCTATGCCTGGCACAGAGGATAATTCCTCCTCGCTGGCTGCAGCTAGGCTATCCATATCCGTGAACCCTGCCTCTATCAGGGACTTCGCATGCTCCTCCATCAGTCCCGGCACATTTCCCAAGGACCTCAGCAGCCGGTGGTGTTCATCCCTTGCTTTTCGAGCCTTCTTTAACGGCACCTTAGTGCCCTTGGACACGCGCGGCGAGCCGCAGCGACCGCACTCCCTGCTGTCTGGCGCCAGGGCGTTACCGCACACTGGGCACAAAGCCTCTCTCTCATCCTCTCTTCTTGGCTTCGCGGACAAACCGCTGCACCTCTGGCATCTTTCTTTCAAAAGCATAAGGGGGTGTGCATATAAATAACTTCACTTTTGGCTCGCCTCCCCAGCCTGAGCCTCGCCCTTCAACTTCTTTGCCAGGGCAAGGAGGCGCTCCTTCGTCTCCTCCAGCTTCATCTCTCGTTCGACGAGCCTGCGCTCTTGCTCGATGACCAGGCGCTCCCTTCTCTCGATCTGCTCTTCGGTCACGTTCCCAGCGATAGTTAGGATTCGGGACCAGTTTACGCTACTTCTCAAGCTCCAGGAGATGCCTGATCCTTTTGTAGGTGCTCGGGTGGGTGGAGAAGATGTCCCATCCTCTGCCCCGCTCTTCCCTCAGTACTCTCTCGATCAGCCTGTCCTCGACGCCGATCTCAGCGCCATGCCCTCTCAGCTCCTCCAGGTTTGAGCGCGCAGCCTGCGGGTCGGCGATGTAGAACGCCCTGGCAGTGCCCGGGTTCGACCCTCCCCTAGCTGCATTGCCCAGTGTGATCTTTGCGAGGGCGCGCGCGAGCCACCGCGGACGATGGGTGGAAGACGCAGAGTAGGCATCGGCGAAGAACTCCCGCGACCTGGAGAGCTTCAGCACCAGGAGCTGGGTGACGATGTACACCGCGAACGCCAGCATCGCCAGCAGAGCCATCCCCCCCGCGTCCCTGTCCCTCCGCCCGCCGAAGAGGAAGGAGTAGAAGAGCATGTATGCCAGCAGGGGAATGGCGGAGGCGAAGGTCATCACAGCCACGTCGTTGTGCCTCAGATGCCCCACCTCGTGTGCCAGCACAGCCCTCACCTCCTCCCTGCTCAGCGCGTTGAGGAGCCCGGTGTGCACAGCCAGTGTGGAGGACGCGCGCGTGCGCCCGAAGACAAAGGCATTGGGCGCAGGATTTTCCACGATCGCCAGGCGCGGCATCGGCACCTCTGCCTCCTTTGCAAGGTTGCTGACCTCTTCCTCCAGCCAGGGGTACTCGCCCGGAGAGAGGTAGCGGAGCTTCGTGCCCCATGCGATGATCGAGGGCGCGATCGCCCATTGCAGCAGCACTATCCCCATGGTGAGCGCGAGCACGAGATACAAGCTGAAGGGATAGAGAAGGTGCACTAAGAAGAGGAGCGCGAACAGCACCCCGAAGATCGCGAAGACAGTGAGGACCATGTTCGCCCTCAGCAGCCCCAGTGAAGGCATCGCCCCCGTATCCCCCCTGGAGAGATATAAGGATGACGCTTGAACAGCCTCCGCCCTGCATCCCTGTTAAGGGTTGCTGTATGGTATGCTTGCTCCACCATCTAGCCCAAGATTACCAGGCGCTGCGCCTTACTATGAAGGAGGGGAGGCGAGAGGTGCATCACCACTGCCTTGTCTGGGACGCACAAGGTCATGCCCCGGTTGCGGCATGAGAGTCTCTTTATTAAGAAAGAGGTAATCCACCTGCGTGAAGAAACGCACAGTCCTCACCTGTCCCCACTGCGGCAGCAGCGACTTGTACTACGAGGCGGGCTTGGTCACAGGATACAAGTACCACTGCAAGCGCTGCCACTACATCGGTGCGCTGGTTTTGGAGAAGAAGGTCGAAATAGAGAAAAAAGCTTGATGTTGTACTATGAAACTTTTACATTAAAGTTGTATGTTACAACCTAAAGCTTTTATATACATAATGCATTCTGCGCCGCCATGGACACGGGCACGTTGAGGCGGATAGTGGAGGACCAGCACGACGAGTTCGAAAGGATGATGCGCGAGGAAAAGATCGTGGAGCGCGAGGGGCAGGAGGTTGCGAGAGGTTTCCTGGCGCATCCCAACATCTTGGTAGTCCTGGGCGTGCGGAGGTGCGGGAAGTCTGTCTTTTCCCATCTTGTGTCGCGCGGGCGCGTGTTCGGCTATGTAAACTTCGAAGACGAGCGTCTCGCTGGGTTCGGGACCAGTGATTTCGAGCCGCTCCTCGAGGCGTTCTATGGCCTTTACGGAGGGGAGCTGTGCTGGTTCGTGTTCGACGAGATCCAGGATGTGCGGGGATGGGAATCGTTCGCTGCGAGGCTGCGGGTGAACAACAGGATGATAATAACCGGCAGCAACTCGCGCCTGCTATCTTCGGATGCATCCTCCGCGCTCACAGGCAGGCACATCGACCACACACTCTTTCCATTCTCGTTCGGAGAGGCGCTGGCGTATCAGGGGGTGGGGGCGCGCCCGCTGCGTACGAGGGACATAGGGGTCGTGAAGAAGCAGATAGTCGAATATCTCCGCATGGGAGGGTTCCCCGAGGCATACAGGTTCGGGAAGCGCATGGTGCGCGGCATCTACGATGACATCGTGGAAAAGGATGTGCGGGCGCGGTTCGGCGTTCGGAAGCAGAAGGAACTTCGTGATCTGGCGAGGTATCTCGTCACTGTCTTTGCGGGTGAGGTATCGTACAACAAGTTGAAGAACGTCTTTGGGCTGAACATGGAGACTGTGAAGAACTACACTGAATATCTTCGTTCTGCGTACCTCGTTTTCTTTGTGGACAAATTCTCGTACAAACTCAAGCAGCAGTTCCAAACGCCAAGGAAGGTCTATTGCGTCGACAATGGAATGATAGAGACCATCGCGTTCAGGGTTTTCGAGGACGCGGGAAGGTACATGGAGAACTGCGTTGCGGTGCAGCTGCTGCGCCAGAAGTTCAACGAGCCGAGGATGGAAGTGTTCTACTGGAAGGACTACCAGCAGCACGAGGTGGATTTCGTGGTGATGCGGGGCGCGCGGGTGGCGCAGCTGCTGCAGGTGACGTACGCCTCGGGCAGGGACGAGGTAGAGATGCGGGAGATAAGGAGCATGGAGAAGGCGAGCCGCGAGCTGGGGTGCAGGGATATGGTGATGGTGACATGGGACCTCGAAGACAAACTCCCAGTGCAAAAGGGAGAGATCAGGTGCGTGCCGCTGTGGAAATGGCTGCTCGGAGCGCATGAGGACGGGCGCTCCACTGCCCCCTTCCTCGGTCAACACGATTTAGTATCAATGCCTTCGTAGGCGCGTGGGAACGACCCTGTTGCAGGCGCCCCAGAATTGAGCAGGAAAAATAGATATAAGGGGGTCGATATAAGGGTCATGAAGGTTATGAGCGGCGGCAGAGAGGTAGGTCAATCCGAAATGGGGGGAAAGTCAAAGGTCTCATATATTCGTGGGACGCAGCCAGTCCTCAGCGCCTTTTATAAGGCACAGCGCCATCCCCAATCTGTATGCGAACAGCGCAGGAATAGCAGAGAGGGGCATCTACTTTCACCAACCCCCAAGAAAGACATAAATAGGGCGATCATATGTTCGGGGACAGAGGCGCACGACACATGAACGCGACGATAACGCTTGGGAGCACCCGTGAGGGCAGGATAAAGCTCACGTTTCCCTACAATCCCGCTCACATCTCCAAGGTGAAAACCGTCCCAGGGTATAGATGGCATCCTGAAGAAAAGCATCGGAGTCTCCCCAATGGGTGTGCCGGTCCAAAGGAGGGATAAACGAACTCATGTGCGCATATCACGCCAAAACGGAAGGATATACGAAGTTGAGTTCGTATATGAACGAGTTATACGCAATCATGGAGGAAGAGCGTTTGGTGGTTCTGGTTGTAAATCAACCTTGATGTTGGTTAGGCTATTTTGAAAAAGTTTACAGCAAAAGAGAAAGTATTAAATATTGCCATAGCATTATGGTCATCCACAGTAACACTATGGTGAAAGAATGTATGAAGATGTTCCACCATGCAAGCCTCCAAAAGATGCCCATCCGAGATGGCTTAAGCTTCGTGATTTAGTTAAGGCACTTCGTTTTCCTACCCGTTGGGCTATAATTGAATACATTGGTGATGGTGTTAAAAGTACAACGGAAATCTACGAACATCTGATTGGAAGAGGTGAACAATTGACGAAACCAGGGTTCTATTACCATCTCTCGGAACTGAAAAACGCAGGTATCATAGAGGTTGCTGAGTATAGGGAAGAGAGGGGAGGGGCTCCAGAAAAGATCTGGAAATTGAAAACCAAAAGAATTGTTTTTGATCTATTACAACCTGATGAGGAGGCGGGTTAATGGATTATGTGATTCAAACCGAAAACCTTGTGAAAAAATATAGCAACGGTATTACTGCTCTTGATGGAGTTTCTCTAAAGATAAAAAAAGGGGATGTCGTCGGATATCTCGGACCAAATGGGGCCGGTAAAACCACTACAATAAAAATACTTACGAACTTGATCAACCCCACATCAGGACATGCTTATATCAATGGCATAGATGTAAATAAAAGACCAAAAGAAGCTCTTCAACATATTGGAGCATTGATTGAAGTTCCTGGGATTTATGATTATCTCACGCCTCACGAGATGCTAACATATTTTGGAAAAGTCCATAAAATGAGCAATAAAGAGATCGATCAGAGGATTAAAGAAGTTTTAGAGCTAGTCAAGCTATCGGATTGGGGGCATAAAAAAATCGGTTCTTTCAGCACCGGGATGCAGCGAAGATTGGCAATAGCAAAGGCAATTCTGCACAATCCAGAGATATTGATTCTCGATGAACCAGTCCTTGGTTTAGATCCTAAGGGAATAAAGGACATAAGGGAATTGATAAAACGATTTCATAGCGAAGGCCTGACTGTTTTTTTGAGTTCTCATCTATTGCAGGAGGTCGGTGAGACTTGTGATAATGTCATATTTTTGGACAGGGGTAAAGTCGTTGGATACGATTCTGTTAAGAATATCAGAAATAAAACAGAATTCAAGATAATTGATGTGGATTTCTTAAATCCACTTTCAAGGGAAGAAATCGATAAAATAGAATCTATTGAATTGGTAAATAGCATTGAAATCGCGGATGAAATCGTTCGAATACATTTCGATGGAAAACGCGGTACGAGTTCTCAAATATTATCAAGATTGATCTCTTCGGGTTTTGAGATAGTGTCATACACTCCGGAGAGGATGGGGCTTGAAGATTTTTATGTCTCTATTATGGGTGATGAGAGGGGGTTGAGGTAAATGAGGTCGTTTAAAAGTGATATTATAGGCGATATTTCCAACACTTACCTTTCTGTCAAATTTGAACTAATGAAACACATGAGACGCAAAAGACTTCTTATCGCTGTGTCATTGGCAATCATTATACCCCTAATATTCTATGCCATCCCTAAGATTTGGGATGTAGGCTTTGCCGATTCTGCTGGTGAGTTTGCATCCGACACATTAGGATACATTAATTTACTGATAATCATCTCTGGGGCAATATTTGCTGGGGACGCCATATCTGGTGAGTTCGAAAAAAAGACAGGGTTGTTGCTGTTCCCGACACCGCAAAGACGCACGTCAATCTTCGTGGGTAAATATATCGCTGCATTGATTGCTACATTTTTTGTGCTCTCACTTTATTATGGTACCCTAACACTGGAAATAACACAGATATATGGAGTGAAAGAAATTCCCGTTGATCTGGCGACATCATATTTGATCTCATTGATCTACGCCACCAGCGTGTTGAGTGTAATATATTTCTTCAGCAGTATTTTAAAACGTACGATCTCCTCCACTCTTCTTGGTTTTTTCTTTTTGATGATGATATTGCCGATTACAGAGAGAGTTCTAAAGAGTGTAGATGTAGAGCCCTGGTTTGTTGTTACTTATTCAGCGGGTTTGATAACAGATGTTTTTAGGTTACCAACTAATGTAGCTTTCGGTCCAGGAGAACGACTTGCTCTAACAGGCTTTGCACCCGATTTTTATGTAGGAATCTGGGTTATGATGGCTTATAAGATCGTCCTCTTCTTGGTTAGTATAGCAATTGCCAATAGAAAAAATATGGAGTGATTCCTATGAAGGACATAAAAGAGGTTAAAATGCAGGTATTCGTAACAATGATGATGCTGGCTCTAACGTTCTCAGTAACTCTCGTGTCCACACCTTCGATAAGCGCAAAAAATGGAGGTAAACAGGTATCGCCACCTGATATTAAGATAACGAATATTACATTTTCGGATGATACGCCAGTCGAGGGCGAAGAAATCACAATATATGCTACTGTTTTAAACAATGACTCCATGCCAGTCGGCAATGTAACTATAACATTCTATGTGGATTCAAAAGCGTTGGGGAATGCAACAGACATCACAATCAAAGCGAATGAATCTATTATTTCAAACATTACATGGGTGGCCGAGAAGTGGACCCATAATATCAGCGTCATGGCGAGTATTGGCGATGCTCAATTGATGAATACCAGGATTGGTAAAGAGATATATGCGGACGCAAGACCAATTGGTGATACTCGATCATTGGTTTTGGCATTGATTATTATCTTCATTATAGTGATTGGGACATCTTTTATTCCAAGCATTTGGGAGAGTATAATAAATGTACGGATGAAGGTGAGAAAATGAATGTTACGGCACTTATC
The DNA here is from genome assembly GCA_040753455.1 of Thermoplasmatota archaeon. Taxonomy (GTDB): domain Archaea; phylum Thermoplasmatota; class Thermoplasmata; order SG8-5; family JACRNV01; genus JBFMEL01. The sequence continues at coordinate 34,297 of JBFMEL010000005.1, forward strand.
ATAAATGGTATTGCAGTAGCAGGTCTTTTAGTAGCGCTTATCAAAGATCGGGAGAAAGCAATGCAATCGCTTAAAATGGCCGGCAAGTCCTTTTTCAAAATACTTCCAATGGTATTTATCATAATACTCGCCATCGGACTTCTTCTAGGATTCGTCCCTCCAGATCAAATATCAAGATTCGTAGGCGAACAATCGGGAATAGGTGGTGTGCTACTTATCGGAGTAGTAGGTGCATTGATGCATATCCCAGCTTTGATCTCATTTCCTCTAGCAGCATCCCTTCTTGAGAGTGGAGCATCGATTACTGCGATTGCTGCTTTTATTACCACATTAACTATGATTGGAACGATTACATTACCACTGGAGATAAAAGAACTCGGTAAGAAGATGGCACTTCTTCGGAACGGATTGAGTTTTGTTATCGCAATCATCATT
>JBFMEL010000006.1:0-34567 GCA_040753455.1 Thermoplasmatota archaeon
GCGCACGTGCTGCAGAGGTACAAAGGGGAAGGGGTGGTGAAGCTCTACACCTCCGGCAGTTTCCTCGATCCTGCAGAGATCCCTGAGCCGCAGCGCCTCCTGGACAAGGTCATCGAGGCGGGCGCGAGGCGTGTGGTGGTGGAGTCCAGACCTGAGTATATCGCCCCCTCCTTAGAGAGGGTTAAACAGTACGAGGGGCATATCGAGGTAGCGCTGGGACTGGAGACCTCCTCTGATATCTTGAGAGAGCGCGCGGTCTGCAAGGGGTTCACGTTCGAAGATTACAGCGCAGCAGCGGCGCATCTGCGGGATGCGGGGGCAAGGGTGCGCACATACCTGCTCCTGAAACCTCCATTCCTCACTGAGCGCGATGCGCTCCTGGATTGCGTCAGGTCCATGCGTGATGCAGCGCCACACTCCCACGTGCTCTCGATCAACCCTGTGAACGTGCAGCGGGGAACACTGGTAGAAAGGCTCTGGAGGCGCGGGGCGTACAGGCCCCCTTGGCTCTGGACGCTTCTGGAGGTGCTGAGGAGGGGAAGGGAGATTCTCCCGGGCGATGTGCTGCTCGTCTCCGAGCCCTCTGGTGGAGGCACGCGCAGGGGCGCGCACAACTGCATGGGCTGCGATCGGCGCATCCTCGATGCTGTAAGGCGCTTCTCTCTCTCCCAGGACTCGAAGGCATTGCATCCAGAGCACTGCGGGTGCATCGAGACATGGCTGGACATCCTGGAACTGGAGCCTGCGGCGTTCACCACCACAGATCTCTTGCGGGCTGAAAGGGGTTAGAATCGAGGCATATAAAATGGAAAAGGGGAAGGGGTTTACGGGTCTACTACGACTGCATAGGTGACCGTGCCTGTGTACTGGTCCTCTGCGACGGCTGGGATAACGCATGACCAGGTGACTGGGATTCCAACGCCCAAACCGTCGCCCGCGCCGTTGGTCGTGGTTGTCCATGTCCGGTTGTCGCGCGGTCCCTCGCCGTTACCTGGACCGCTTGCACCGAGCAGCCACTGCGATATCCCTGCGCCTCCGAACGCTATTGGTGCGCCGATCTCACCACCTTGAATCCGCAGGGCGTTTGCACCGATCGTCCCGCCGAGGTTCTGCCCTGTCAGGTCTGTCACGTTCACTGTGAGATCGTACCTGCAGTTCGCGCTGAAGTTCACGTCCCCTGTGGGCGAGAGGGTGATGGTCTGCAGCGGCGCGCCGCTGCCGCTCACTGCGCCAGGGAGCCCGGATCCCTTAAGCTCCACAAACTTATAGATCCCGAACTCGTCGTATGCTGATGCGTTGGCGGTACCGAGGTCCCACACATCCGCCTTGATGTCCCATGACCATGCGTCGTTCAGCACTGTTCCGGGCGATGTCTGGTCCTCGATGCCATCTGCCGCGAGCCTGTACCTGCCAGGCGCTGCCCCGCTCCCTGCGCTCCATCCACCATCGCCGGAGGCGTTGCGCACCTGCTGCCTCGGCATGAAGGTGAAGTTGAACGAATAGTTGTCGTTGGTTGGCATGCCGCCCGCTATCCCTCTGCGCGCGGTTCCGCCTGCACCATAGAGTAATGTCTCTCCTGTCGTGGGATACACGATGCTGAAAGCCCCGGCGCTCGTCCATCGCAGGTGGATCCCGAGGTTCTCATCTCCAAGAACGCCAACGCCACCGGAGCCATCCACGCCTGTGCCGCCGTTGTCGAACCACATGTACACATCCACCTGGTCGATCGCTGCTGCGCCGCCCGCCGACCCATTATAGTATCCTTGTACAGTCAGCGTGTACCAGTTGCTGCTGTCGCCAGGGTCCACGTTCCTCATCGAGTTCAGCACGCTTGCTACCCCGTTCTGGAAATACATCTCGAGGTACTCGATGTGCGGATACACAGTGCTCACCTGGATCGGGTTGGTCACTGCAGTGTACGAGTACTTGAACGCGCTCCCTGCGGTCAGCGCCATCGGGATCCCTGCAGGGCGCACAGCCACGGCTTGGAACTTCTTGCCTGAGAATAAGCTGGTTGTGTAGCTCCGCTTGACGAGCTTGGTAGTCGCATTCATTGTATAGAAGTCGTACACCATACCATGGCTGCCGTTCCATCCCACAATAATTGCTCTGCCGTTCGCGTCAACGTCCAAGCCCCAGAGATGGGTGGTGTCTGGTACCTGAGTTGAGTTGCCGTAACCAGCCAGCGCGGTGTATGACGGTCCCACGGCGATGTAAACCGCATCCATGCCTGTTCTGTTCGCTGCGGTCATGATCATCCGATCATTGGCGCCGTCGTACGCGATGTCTGTGAGTATGCATCCACCAAAGGAAGCCAGATAGCTGAGGTTGCTCCAGTCATATTGGTGGTATATGCCCTGATTAGGGGGCCATTCCCCGACGAAATAGAGGCTCATGGGTCCTGTCGTTGCTTCCACGCCGTGCCACTTTCCGCCTGGCATGCCTGGCTCGCTCGTAAGCCACTTCCAGTCATTTGCCGTTAGTTTGAAACTTGCGGGCGTGTTGTTAGTAGCTGAAGTGTTGCCGCCGACCACGACCATGGTGTTGTAGTAGGAGTCAAATACCAGGTCGTACGCCTGATACAGTCCTGTGATGAAGTCTGGATCATTCGTTCGCTGCATCACCCAGCCTGTCCCAGCGCTGACCTGGAACCAGGATCCGCCCGCGCAGTTGCCCATGACGATGAACCTCTCACCGCTTGGATCCCACTCGACGCACCTGAGCGTGATCCCTGTCGCTGGATCCCCTATGTTGTTGGCACTCCTCCATACATTAGTGGCGCCTGTTGCGTTCATGGGCTCGTAGAAATATGCCTTCCCCACACCAGTTGAGTTAACGCCGACGAAGAGCGCATCCTCGCCGGTCGGATTCCAAGCCACGTCGTAGAACGTAACCCCGGCGGGCGCGCCGGGTATCTCTTCGAACCACTGCGTCGCCACGTCCTCAGCCCTTGCGGTGCCGAGCATGTAAAACCCTGATGCCAGCATCAGGGCGCACAAACCTATTGCAATCCCTGCCCTTATCTTGTTCATCCTTTGCCCTCCTGCTAAGTCCTGTTAAGGTCTGCAGAATACATAGTCGAGGCAGTATTTATACATTCGCAATGAACATCAGGACTCATATATACTCCTTATATAAACGCTGCAGCCTGCTGAGACCGAGATATGGTGTTGCCTCTGCTCTCCAAGATATCCCAGACCGATGACTGTTTGCCTGCAGGCTCCTGCGTGCCATGACCTATGGCTGGCAGGCAAGATGCACCTTGGTACAGACGATCTGGCTCATGGAACATACCATGGCACGGCAGGCGAAAGTATATTGAGGATGCACTCCCATATCATAACGACCTGATGCGGGTTGTTTTTCTCTTTCCCCTAATTACTTCCATCCGCATCAGGTCCATCCTATACATGTGGTATGAAGTACCTGCGCATGTTGAAAATGCTGGCTTCCCCAAACATGCGCAATATTGATACTCATGGCAGATACCCGGATAGGGAGATAGATATCGCCTGAGCATGTTTCATGTGCGATGCATATCTCAGCCTTCCAAGGGAAAGGTGCCATGCTCCTGACTATCCTGATCTGCGCCGCGCTGCTCGCCCTGCTGATGCATGCCAGGGGGATAGAGGTGGAGATCCCGATCGGCATATACACGGAGCGAGGCGCGGAGGATGAGGATGGGAGTGAAGAAGGGGGTGCAGGCGAGAACCTCTCTCCCAATGCAAGGGAGGAGCGGCGTGTGCCTTCCACGAGGAATCCTTGGGGTTGGGCAGTGCTGGTTTCCCTCTTTGCTGTGAGCCTCTCAGCAGTGCTGATGCTCAAGCGCCGCTACCAGGCTAGACTGAGGTATTACGAAGCGATAGCTCGTCCTAAGCTAAGAAGTCCTCGAACTCCTTCACGATCTCCGGGTATCGTTTCTTGACCTCCCGAAGGATCGCCAGTGTGGATATCTGCTCGATCTTCGCCTCTGAGAGCAGAGCCACCAGTTTGTCCAGGGCATCATCGCTCAGGCGCTGCAGCTTCTCCTTTGCCAGGTACGAACGGTACAGCTTGGTCTCCAGCGCAGCCCTCCAGCCCTGGTCGTAGCGCATCAGGAAACCCTCTGAGAAATCCCTTGCCTCCAGTGCCTGGGCAGCCACCTCGCCCGCGATCTTCGCAGCCTTGCAGGCGTTCGCCACCCCGCCCCCTGTGAGCGGGTCGATCTGCCGCGCGGCATCCCCCACCAGCATTATGCCATCGCCTACGGTGCGCTCGATGGGCGCGCAGACCGAGACCGCTCCCGCCACGATCTCCAGCACCTCGCCCTTCTTGAGCGATGGGTTCGCATCCACGAACCTGTCCAGGTATCCCTTGGTCTCCCCAGGAGAGCGGAGGCGCGAGAGCTGCACGCCTATGCCCACGTTCGCCATATCCCCCCCTTTGGGAAAGACCCAGTTATAACCACCCGGAGCCCTCGCATTTCCCAAGTAGAAGTCGCAGTAGCGCCTGTCGCACTCGATCCCCACCATGCGGTACTGCAGGCAGCTCATGATGTCCTTGGGATCCAGGGTGGTATCTATCCCCGCCCATCTGGCTACCTGGGATTCGTAACCATCTGCCGCTATGATCAGCGGTGCATGAACATCGAAGCGCTCGCCCATGCGCTCAGCCCTGACCCCGACCACCCTGCCTTCGTCCTTTAATATGCCGAGAGCAGCGGTCTTCACCCACAGCTCTGCACCGGCGCGCACAGCCATCTCTGCCAGCATTCGATCGAAGAGATCGCGCTCGATCACGAGCCCCACCTCGTCCCCCGCATGCTCCGCTCCTATCTTGAACACGTGCCCGCCGGGCGAGATCACCCTGGCACCGGAGACCTCGTTCCTCACCCACTTTGGATCTGGCGAGATGCCATGTGCCTCGAGCCAGTTGGCTGAGAGCCCCTCGCCGCAGCGCACGGGCGAGCCGATCTCCTGCCTCTTCTCGATCACGAGCACATCTGCGCCATGAAGCGCGGCATACCTCGCAGCGGTGCTGCCTGCCGGACCCGCGCCCACCACGACAACGTCATAGGACAGGGGCATCGCACTCCTCGTCCATTGCCAGGGCACCCACGGGGCACACGCGCACGCACAGACCGCAGCGCACGCAGTCCTCGTTGAACTCCAGCTCTACTTCCCTCAGAAAGATCGCGTTCTTGGGGCAGGTGCCCACGCAGGCGCCGCAGTGCATGCATCTGCTGCTGTCCACTATCAAGCGCTACACCCCTTCCGCGCCATAGCGCGCCTTCCACTCCGATAGAGGCACGGAGTACTGCTTTTCCACCGCTGTCCTGTATGTGGGTCCGCCGTTGTACGCGCAGAACGGTATTATTCTGCCATCTGGAACCACGTAGTGAATCACGCACCTCTTCACCCTCTCGATGTCATAGTTGTAGGCATCCTGGAAATGCATCCCGCCCACGAACATCATGCTCCAGGAGAACTCCGCCAGGGGCTTCTTCGCAGAGCTGGAAAACACAGACTCCAAGAGCCGCAGGAAGCGCGTGGCGCTGAGCCCTTTGGGCATCCGCTCGGGGCGCAGGTGGCGCCTCAGTATCCCGAACGCTTTGATCTTCGCAGGGAACTTCACCAGCGCGCCCTCTGTATCCTTAGCCAGTTTGTATATCTCGGTGATCAGCCCCTCCACGTCTATGAAGCGGGTGATCGGCGTGTAGCTTCCACTCTCATCTATGAAGAGATAGGTAGCGAGACCGCAGTGAGGATGCGATGTAAAAGCCACCTTCGGCTCTCCCTCGAGCACTGAGATGAACTCCGAGAGCGGGGTGATGAACGGCACGTTGTACCAGTCCCCTTCCTCGATCACGCCAGTCTGATCCTTGAGCCTGTGCACCATGTCCGTGAGGGTGAAGCGCTGCCTTTCCCTCTCCTCCTGCGCGATCCTGCCGGTGAACGCCACGGGCTGAAAGTTCACCCCTCTCACGATCTCCCTGTGCTCTATGGCGAAGCGCAGTATCTCCCCCAGTTGATCGTTGTTCACACCATTGAGTATCGTAGGCACAAGGACCACGGAGAGCCTCCCACCCTCGGTGTGCCGGCAGCTTTCGAGCGCCTTCTTCTTTATTTCTAGCAGGGGGCGGCCGCGCGCAGCCACGTAGTTCTCCTCCCTCAATCCATCGAACTGAAGATACACGGTGTGCACCCCGGCGTCCACCATCCTCTGTGTGAACCCTGGTTCTGCTGCCATCTTCAGACCGTTGGTAGCCACCTGTACCTGCGAGAACCCGAGCTCCCTGGCATAGGCGGCAGCCTCGAAGAGGTGAGGGTATATCGTGGGCTCCCCGCCCGCGAACTGCACCGCAGGACATGGCACAGGGCGCTGCGCTCTCAGCGTGCGCAGCATGAACTTCACCTGCTCCAGCGACGGCTCATAGACGTAGCCCGCGGCGTTTGCGTTCGCGAAGCATACGGGACACCGCAGGTTGCAGCGGTTCGTGAGATCGAGATTCGCAAGTGAGGTGTGGCTCAGATGGATGTCGCACAGACCGCAGTCATACGGGCAGCCCTTCTCCGCCTTGAGCGGTGGGTTCTCGACCCCGATCCCGTCGAACGCCCAGCGATCCGCCTTGAGGTAAAGGTTCACGTCTGACCAGTAGATGTCGCTGAACTTGCCGTGCTCGGGGCATTCCTTCTCTATAACGGCAGCTCCCGCCCTCTCCACGATGAGCGCGTCCAGTATCCTTCCGCATTCGGGACAGATGGACGATGTCCTCTTAGGCAGCCCCTTCGGCAGCGTGCTCTCCCTGATGATCATCTCAGTTCACAGAGAGGAGAACGCATGCAAAAACTTAAAGATTTTGTAGCGCTTACGGCTACATGATGGATCTCTTGCAGCTCTTGGGGCTCGACCCTAAGGTGCTGATGAAGGAGTACGAGGGGGTGATGAGCACGCTGGAGGGCTGCGGGCTCAGCCCATACCAGGCAAGGGCGTATCTGGCGCTCGTGGCGCAGTCCGAAGCCTGTGCAAAGGATGTGGCAGATGTTGCCCGCGTCCCCAGGACATCCGCGTACAAGGCGTTGCGCGCGCTGGTGAAGGAGGGATGGGCAAGGAGCATGGGGGGGAGACCCGAGTTTTTTGTGCCCACTCCACCGGAGGAGATGTACCAGCGCCTCACCACGCCGGTGCGCGAGACCTTTGAGAAGATCTCACTGGCGCAGGGGATGCTGAGCGCACGTGGCACCCCTCAGATGGTTTATACAATATATGGGAAAGGAAGGGTGCTTCGGAAGATTGCGGAGCTGGTGGAGCGCAGCACAGAGCACCTCATCCTGTCCACACCGAGGTTCTCAGCGCTGCGCAGCACGCTTTCCAAGGCGCTGAGGAACGCCGCGCGCAGGGGTGTGAGGGTCGTGGTGCTCACTGCGCCATATCAACGGGTGCCCGAGGATCTGGAGGCACACAGGCGCGAGGGCTTGATCGCCACAGACCTGATCTCCGACGGCAGGACAGCGCTCATCGCCTCCCAGGACCTCGAAGCCTGCGGCTACACGGACAATCCGGAGCTGGCAAGGCATCTGCAGGATTTCTTGAGGATACTGGTGGAAAGCACTGGGGATAGCGAGAGGAGCTAGATCACAGACTGGAGCGTATCTGGCACGGGCGCGATCCTGCTGGAGAGCACCGAGGATGACGAGAGGAGATAAGGCTTTTTCATTATGCGCTTCTGCCGCGGTGGTTTATTCTTTATTGAAAACACAGGGCAGAGAGCCGAGGATCATGGCGATGAACGGTGCGATCAAGGGCTCTTCTTGATCACGCGCTCCTTGGGAAGGGGCTTCTTTTTCTCTTCCATCTCTTGTCTGGGCTTCATCATACGGGGCTCTGGCTTCACCGGGGGTGCCGCCCTCTTCTTGTACAATCGAGAGCGCTCCCGCCACCTCTCCTCGGGTGTCTTCTCCACTGGGGCAGCGGGTGCGTGCAAGCGCGCCCATACCGAGACACCGATTGTGGTGAGGATCACGCTCAGCACGATCACCATGAAGACGATGTTCACGAACCAGTCCTTGTAAGGGGCAAGGGCGGCGTAATATCCGCTCCCCTTATCGAGGAAGGCAGGGACAGTGAAGGGCAGCTGGGCAAGGACAGCGGCTGCCAGCCCTCTGGGGATCATGGCGATGATCAGCCCTCTGTCCCCTTTCATCTTCTTCTTTACACAGGTGGAGACGCCTGTGCCGATCGCGCGCACCAGGAACATCAGGGCAAGGATCAGCAGCATCACGAAGGCGAAGAAGATGATAGGGCTGGAGGTGATGAGAACGGGCAGAAATGCCAGATGTGGTATCTCGAGATTCGTGATCTGGAGCGTGAACACCATCCCGAGATAGACAAAGAAGAACGTCCTCACTAAGAACGAGATCTCGGAGTGGAACTGCCGGATGCTCTCCTCGAACACAAATTTCGTCTTGATCTTGAAGATGCGCGCGAACTCCTCCTTGTTGCTGAGCACCAAGCCAAAGATCAGGACTGCGATCGCGCCGCTCGCTTTTATGTACTCTACCATCCCGTATAGAACGAAAAGGGCGGCGATCGTTATCATGAATGCAAAGGGTTTGCCCTCCACCCTCTTCAGCACTGCGAGCCACAGTATGCCGAAGATCAAGCCGATCAGCCCGGCCACGGCGAACGGCTGGAGGAGGCTGTTCGCGATGTCGCCCAGCTCCACGGCGCCCCCTTCCAGCACGGAGATCGCTGTGAGGGCTGACACGATGCACAGCACGTCCGTGAGCACGGATTCGAGCATGAGCACTGTCTTCGTCTCCTCTGTGGCGCTGGTCCCTGCGACCATCGGGATCACTATCGCCCCGCTGATCCCGCCGATCGCACTGCCCAGCAGGACGCCGATCAACCATGGGAAACCAACGATGTAGTGGAGGACGAGGGTAAGGGCGATCACGTTCCCCGCGAATATCAGGATGGTGTGGAGCACCGCCACCCCTACGTAGTCCATGAGTTTCTCGTAACTCAGGCTCAGCCCACCTTCGAACAGAATGATGATGAGCGCCAGCGCAGCGAGGTATGGCGCGAGGGAGGGCAGCAGATCAGGGGGCAGGATGTCTATGTAGAAGAAGGTCTTGAGCACTGGACCGAGCAGCAGCCCGATGAAGATGAGGAGCAGCACCTCGGGGATATTCGTCTTTTCGAAGATCAGAATGCCGATGAACCCCACGAAGATGATTGCACCGAACCCCAGGAAGGTAGTGATCACGTCCATAGGCGATCTGCGTGGTCATGGGTTTCATCGTAGTTATAGTTTATGCAGGGAACGCTCAGCCTTCCGGAGCAGACCCTTCCGCGCTCAACCTCACCACCGCGGAAAGAGGGTTGTTCGAAGGGCTGGTGAGGGAGCTGGATGCCCACAGGGCTCATCTCAAGGGGAGGGCGCATGCACCGCACGAGGTCTGTGCCCCTCACCAGGCAAAGATCGAATGAGGATGGTGGAGCAGTGCACTGTCCCGCGCGCCAGCAAAGGCGCAGGGGGGAATAACTGCCGCTCGCAGGCACCCCGCAAAGATAATATGAAGGGATGTGATAGCGCATCCGATGGTGATCGAGATGAGGAAGCTCACGAGCGCAGGGTTGTGCGCGCTGCTGGTGCTCGGCTCAGCGATCGCGCTCATGGGCGCGGTCGAGCAGACAGAAGGAACCCCTATCCCAGGGGAGGGAACAACGTACACCGTCAGCGCGCCCTTCAGGATCAACTCGAATGCAGATTTCCCAGGTATAGCTACGGCAGGCGACGGGAGCGCGGGGAACCCCTGGATAATCGAGAACTACGACATCAACGGCACAGGGTATGGATACTGCATCTACATCGGCAACACGACGGATTACTTCGTGGTGAGAAATTGTTACCTGCATGAAGCGAGCGGGGTCTTCTCATGGCCATATTACTACGATACGGGACTGACCCTCTATAATGCCCAGAACGGCACCATCGCAAACAACACCGTCTCGAACAACTGGTGGGGCATCCTCCTCTACACTTCCAGCGGCAACTCCGTCGCCAACAATAGCGTCTCTAACAACACCTACGGCATTTTCGTCGTCTCCTCCAGCAGCAACACCATCGCCAACAATATTGTTTCATCATACGCCTTATACGCTATCCGTCTTTTATATTCAACTCACAATACACTAACCAACAACAATATGACCAATTATGGGCTAATCTTATGGGGGGACCGTCTTGAGCATTGGAACACACATTCCATCGACACATCGAACACTGTTAACAGCAAACCTGTTTATTACTGGAAAAACCAAACTGGCGGCACCGTTCCGCTCGGTGCTGGGCAGGTAGTCCTTGCAAATTGTACAAATGTGGTCGTCGATGGACAGAACGTAAGCGATGGAAGTTGTGGAATACAGATGGGTTTCTCTGACAGAAACAACATAGCCAACAACACAGCATCAGACAACACTGAGGGCATCTTAGGCTATTCCTCCAATAATAATATTTTCTATAAAAACGCAGTCTCGGACAACAGTATGGGTATCCGCATCTCTTATTCCAATAATAATACAATTTACGACAATACTATTAACTCGAACAAAAACAACGGCATCGACATCTCCTTCTCCAACAACAATACTATCCACAACAACCTAGCTAGTTCAAACGACGACAATGGCATCGACCTATACTTCTCCTCCAACAACACCATCTACAACAACACCATCAACTCGAATGCCAATGGCATATATTTAGACACTTCCAATGACAATACCCTCTTCAACAATAATGCATCACTGAACAACTGGTACGGCATTTACGTAGCTTCCTCCACCGGTAATAAAATATTTCACAACATTTTTATTGACAACAACCAACTCACCCACATTCAAGCATATGATAATAGTGGGATTAACTTTTGGAACATGACTTATCCCACAGGCGGCAATTACTGGTCTGATTATACAGGTGTTGATAACAATAACGGCGCGAACCAGGACATACCGGGGAGCGACGGCATCGGCGACCTACCTTACAACAGCACGACCGGACAGGGAATTCAAGGAGGTGCTGGGGCGCAGGACAACTACCCGCTGATGCAACCTTTCAACGGAACAACGCCGTCCGACACCACGCCCCCCATAATCTCCTCGGTATCGGTAATCAGCATTACAGACATATCTGCAACGATCATCTGGACAACAGATGAACCGAGCGACAGCAGAGTGAACTATTCTGTCAACTCGGACCTTACGTCGAATTCCACCTTTTATGATCCGACACTAACCACCAGTCATTCTATAACCCTTACCAGCTTGACACCGGTCACGAGATATTACTTCGAAGTGAGTTCGACGGATGATTCTGGCAACACGGCTACAGATAACAACGGAACGAGTTATTACAGTTTCAATACAAAGGGGGATACAACTCCTCCAACATCCTCAATAAATTTAATCTCCCCCTACTGGCGCAATACTTCGCCAATAATCGTCGAGGCGACAGCTTCGGATACAGGTAGCGCCGTAGCCAACGTCACCATGTGGTACCGTTTCAGTGCCAACAACGCCACCTGGGGGACATGGACGCCGTTTGGCACGGACGCAGCAGCGCCCTGGGAATGGAGTTTCAGCTTCCCAGACGGTCAGGGTTACTATGAGCTCTACACCGTTGCAAACGACAGCGCAGGTAATACGGAGGATCTGCCGTCTAGCATAGATGCAATCTGCGCCTACGACGCCACATCTCCCGCCATCACCGACAACAGCCCCGCCGCCGGGACCACTGGCGACACCTACACCTTCCGCGCCGTGGTGACAGACAACCTGAATCTATCAGCAGTCCATGTGATATACTGGTTCGGCTCTGGTGCAGAGACCAACGCCACGATGATCCATACCACCGCAAACAACTGGGAACTGGGGATTACCATCCCATTGAACAGCCTGGACACCCTTCATTACCGCATCGCGGCGGTTGACAGTGCGGGCAACTGGAACTCCACTAGCGTGAAGGACGTTATCATAAGTGATAATGACAACCCTGTTGCAGATGCTGGACATGATCAAACAGTGAATGAGGATACTCTGGTCACGTTTGACGGCAGCGGAAGCACGGATAACATCGGCATAGTGAACTACACCTGGAACTTCACGTTCAACGGCTCGGAGATTTTGCTTTATGGCGCTGCCCCCGAGTTCAATTTCACAATCCCTGGGAACTACACAGTGACATTGACCGTGAGGGATGATGCTGGCAACAGCGATGCGGACGCGCTGATCGTCCATGTCGTTCCCGACACAGATGGCGACGGCGTTCCTGATGTCGAGGATGATGACGATGACAACGACGGCTACAACGATACTGTGGAGGTTGCGGAGGGCACAGACCCCCTGGACAACTCCTCGATCCCCGCGGATCTCGATGGGGACTTCATCCCAGATCCCACAGACCCTGATACTGATGGGGATGGAGCGCTCAACGAGGACGATCTATTCCCGAACGACCCTGCTGCTTCCTTGGATACAGATGGCGACGGCAAGCCCGATGACTGGAACGCTGGGTATACTGCGGGCGACTCCACGACCGGGCTGGTACTGGATGACGACGATGACAACGACGGCGTACCGGATGCGCAGGATCCAGCACCGCTCGACCCTAACGTCACAGGAAAAGGTGGCTTGTGGGATTACTGGTGGATAATACTGATAATCATCATCGCGGTGATTGTCGCGCTCCTGCTAGCCATGAAATTGAAAGGCAGGAAGGCGCGTGAATCCGCTGTTGAAAAGCCCGCACCCTTGGCGAAGGAAGAATCGCCACCTGCGGAAGAGCCCGCAGACGATCCTGCACCTCCGATTCCCCAACCCACAAAATCCAGGCTCCAGGCAGAGGAACGCATCGCCCGCCTCCAGAAAGCGTACGAAGAGGGCAAGATAACGAAGGAGATGTACGAGAAGAACACGAAGAGGGGAAAATAGCTAACACGCCGGTCTCCCCGTGGTTCGCTCATAGCCCCGCGCTCCTTTCGGAATTTTCCAAGGTGCGTTTCGGCACCGCCACGTCTTCACCTGCATCCAGTGATCATCCTTCTTTCTGAGCCGCACGTCATAACTGGTTGATTACTTTCCTGCGCCACAAATGAAACTTCTTGAAGGTAAGGCCTACGCTCTCCGCGTTTCTCGGGTCGAATTCGTTGAGCGTTGTCTTCAGATCGTGCGCGTAGTTCCCAAGACCATATCTCTTCAGGATCTGAAGGTACTTCTGGATATCGAACGGCGCCTTGAGCATCAGGGTGCAGATGTCAATGGCGTCCTTCTCCCCCTTAATCGAGCCGCGCCTCTGGATCTCCGCGCTCTGCTTCAGCACCAGCAGCGCTTCCGGCACCAGAACCTTGAAGCCGCGGACCCTGTTGGTGAAATGTTCGATCAGATCGTTTACAGGGATCGGGAACTCCGAGAAATGAGGCACATAAATGTCCATGTCGAACTTGTCGAACTTTATCTCGTATTTCTTCAGGTTCTGGTTCTTCACAAGATCGTACCTTCTCTTCAGTTTATCGAGCGCCTCGAAGTCCACGATTATGTCGTTGTCTTTTGACTTGTGCATCCCTGTCCAGAGATAGACTGCCCAACCACCGATCACCACAAATTCTCCGATCTCCGCCTTCAGTTTCTGAAGCTTCTCCCAGCTCGCCTTCGTCAAGAGCTCTGGCCAATACTCAACCATATATCCGCGCCCCCAGATCTTTCACATATTCACTGGCATACCATTCCCTGATGTTCCACAGATCTACGAAGACCTGACTGTTCGGTGCGATGTTCTCCTTCGAAATCTCGGCCAGGCGCCTGTCCATCCTCAGCACGAAGAGGTTTTGCGGTCCATGCTGCGCCGGAAACCTTTTCCTGATCTCCTCCAACGCTTCGCTGTACACATATACCTCACTGTAGTCCGCAGGCACGGTGCCGAACCTGAATTTGTATGCGGAGTATGCTGTGTATATTACATCGGCAGGCATGCACTTCTCGATCTCGCTCGGAAGCCCCTCAGCCCGCGTAGAGTAGACCACATCCTTCTCCATGTCCCTCACACTCGCCCAGTAGAGGAGCAGCTTTTTCCTGTCCGTGACCCTCAACCCCCTTGGGAGGACCTTCACAGCGCCCATGGCGACCAGGGGCTTGAGCGCGTTGTTCACAGTGCTCAACGAGAAGCCGAGCCTTTTAGCCAGACCAAGCTGTGTCAACCCAAGGTCTGGGGATTCCAGCAGTTCTCGATACACGATCTCAGACTTGAGCATGTTTCGGTAATAAATCTATTAGTTTATAAATGTTTCGAAAAACATCGAAACTTTTCCTCATTTGATGTGGAGTCCGGGGCTGGGATCTACAGGCAGGAGCAGACCGGGAAAGTGCTGACCAAGGTCCCTGATGATCTCTTCGAGCGCCTGAACAAGCACATCACGGCATTAGAAGAGGGAGGCGGGCGAATCCCATGGAACACCGAGGGCAATGCTCCTCCTGAGCGAGGCGAAGAAGCTCTCGGACATGGACGAAGGCATCAAGGACCATAGGGAGCGCAAGATCGTGATCCATGCGCAGTCCAGGGCAGAGACCGTTGCCAGTTCGCCCAACGTATGCTGATCTTGCTCAAGTTCTCAGCGGTATCCAGAGCTCTCATGGCGGCGACCGATCACGCAGTGAAAAGGGGAATGGATTTACGGGTCTATGAGGAGCGCGCAGGTGATCGTGCGGGTGTAATGTCGCAGTAGCAGGTCAGTGCATGCGGCGGATGCTGCCAGCAATCATTATATATTCCGGTCCCGTTCGTGGGCGGGATGGCAGGAGTCGTTGACTGGATAAATCATGGGATGATCTACATGATCTCCAGCGCGGGATACCTCGGCATCTTCCTGGCGATGTTCATCGAGGGGATCCTCACCCCGATCCCCAGCGAACTTGTGATGCCCTTCGCGGGTTACCTGTCTTCCCCACAAGGGGGCGGGGAGCTCAACTTCCTCCTCGTGATCTTGGTGGGCTCGCTGGGCGCTGCCGCAGGCTCGACCGTAGCCTATGCCTTGGCTAGGTTAGTGGGCAGACCATTGGTCACCCGCTACGGCAGGTATTTCATGATCCGCCAGGAGCACATCGAGAGGGCGGACGGGTGGTTCGAGCGCTGGGGGGACTGGGGGATATTCATCGGGCACTCGCTGCCAGGCGTGAGGTCGTTCATCTCGTTCCCCGCAGGTATAGCAAAGATGAGACCTCTACGCTTCGTGGTGTTCACCTTCTTCGGAGCCATGGTCTGGAACACGGTGCTCGTGACCTCTGGTTATCTCCTGGGAGAGTACTGGATGCAGTTCTGGAAAGGGATGGGGTGGCTCGACATCTTCATGTTCTGCACCGCTGTAGCGGTCATCCTGGGATATCTGTATTGCAGAAAAAGAAGCGCCAAGTATGAGGTGGCGGGGGAATGATGCGCAGGAGGGGCTGCTCATGCCCCAGGCGCACAGCAGAAGGATGATGCGCAAAGTATGAGGTGGGAGGGGATGATGCGCAGGAGGGGCTGCTCATGCCTCAGGCGCACAGCAGAAGGATGATGCGCAAAGTATGAGGTGGGAGGGAATGATGCGCAGGAGGGGCTGCTCATGTCCCAGCCGCACAGCGGAGGATCCCTATCGCTGAGGTGCGATGAACGGGATGAAATCGTATTCTCCCCCTGCCCTCTCGGAGATCAGCTCTATGGCGCAGCTCGAGCGCAGCAGTCTCCCAGTGAACTTCACCTGGTTCTTCATGAGCGCGGCATAGGCTGCATCGTCCAGCACCTCTCCTGAGGGGTTGGTCCACAGCGCGATCACCCTCATCGGCTGTATCCTGGTGCGGCTGGTCACATCCTCCACGGCTGCCCTGAACGCTGTAATGTCCTCTGCGCTGGGCTTTCTGTCGAAGACCTTGACGAAGACCGAGAGCCCTGGATCCCCGAGCCCGAGGAGGCGCCACAGCGCGCTCGGTTCCCGATGGGCGTAGAGGTCGAACTTGTAGCGCACCCTGGTCTGCCCCTCCACCACGCCAGGGATCGCGAACTCCACCTGGGGCTCGTTGAGATGCGCGCTCACGCTCCTCAGATGGAATGCGAGCCTTTCTGCAGGGGTGCTGCCGCTGGGGGCATAGATCAGGGGGTCTGCATCCCTCACAGCCTTGATCGCCGCATGCCTCACCACATAGTACCTGAAGAAACTGGAGGTGCGCCTGAGCATCAGGAGGGCTGCCAGCCCTATAACGAACAGAGCTGCAGCAAGGATGAAGAAGAAGAGTGCCCTATCGAACAAGAACCCTAGTATGAGCAGGAAATTGATGACCAGCCACACGAGCATAAAGAGGGTGGCATAGCGCACCGCGCGCGATATCAGGGGGGCCTGCTGCACCACATCCTCCGAGAGATCGAATATCGCCCCTATCGGGTTCTCCACAGCGCGCGGATCCTGCTCCATGCTCCCCCTTCCATCCCGCATCATATAAAACATGCAGAAAGAGTCTTCGTGCAAAGTGGTTCGAGCCTTTTTATCTTCCTCGGTGCCGTTCTCGCTTGCGGTGATTAAATGATCGCTTCAAAGATCGTAGCGCTCGGGGCTGCAGTAGCCCTGCTGGCGGCTGTGCTGGTCTCCGTCCCTGAGAATGCGAGGGGGGAGACCTTGGAGATAGTGGAACACCTGACAGTGGAGGCGGGCTCGACCACCGAGTGGGGCGGCGGGGACTACATCGCCCTGAACATGACGAAGGGCGATTCCCTTGCATGGTTCGGGGTTGTGTATGGCAACGAGAGCAATCCCAACGACATCACCATCGTCTCAGCGTACATCAGGTTCTTGGGGGGCGCAGAGATCAGGGACCACGAGGGCGCGATGATGGTCCCTGCTACTGGGATCCCTGTGCTCACC
The DNA here is from genome assembly GCA_040753455.1 of Thermoplasmatota archaeon. Classification (GTDB taxonomy): domain Archaea; phylum Thermoplasmatota; class Thermoplasmata; order SG8-5; family JACRNV01; genus JBFMEL01. The sequence continues at coordinate 16,929 of JBFMEL010000006.1, forward strand.
ATATACATCCAGAAGCTCTTCGCGCTGATCGAGTTCAGCGACGACGGATATCTATACCTCTGGAGCGGAGACAGGATCGGTGCTGGGAACGGTCTCTTCGACTTCGAGAACACTGGAGATGGTGTAGCAGACTTCGGCATAGGTTCGGTGGAGCCTGTGCACAAGATGCTGCTGCTGAACATCTCCTGGGAGCGCTCGGAGGTTCGAGAGGTGCGCACACTCGGCACGACCGAGAGGGAGTGGGAGTTCACCCTCAACGCGAAGAACCTGCTGTACGACAAGATATGGGACCAGGCACCTGGAGAGGACGAGGACGGCAGCCGACCCGGGAGGGAAGCGGACGGCAAGGTGCACGACGTGGCATTCACCTTTCACCTGGGCACGAGGCTCGACACCTACAACGTGAGCGTTCCATGGTACAGGGTGACCTATGGTTCAGAGGGTGTTGTGAGCTCTGAGGAAGCAGAGCCGAGGACATACGAGGGCACGAGCCTGACCACGGAGTTCAAGTTCGACCACAGGGTGAAGGGCTGGGACTACGTCAAGGATGGCAACTTCCTGATGCTGGAGACAGGCACCGCCTTCGCCACCTTCGTGCCGGAGATAGTCCAGGAATGGCTGGACGTGCAGTTCGTGAACGCCACCTCCGAGGAGGCTGCAGGCGTGGCAGAGATCGAGACGCTCACCGGCGGAGAGGAGGATATACTGAGCACCGATGGGATCCCGGAGGAGAGCAGCCAGATCGTCAAGGATCGCATCGTGTTCAGGGACAACTGGCAGAAGGTCGGCGAGATGTGCTGGGTGAGCAACGTCACCGTGGATCACGAGGAGGAGGAGATGCGCTTCCAGATACACGCAGGCGAGAACTTCGAGTGGCATGAGGATGATGAAGGATACGTGCGCGGGATCATCTTCATAGGCGGATACATATACCCGATGGGGCAGGAGATATACCATGATCCGGCACACATAGCTCATGCGCTGTTCCTGGAAATCCCTGTGGGTCTCGACATCCTCGCGATCCTCATGGGGATACAGCTCGCAGCCTCTGCAGTGGCTGTGTGCGCGATAGCGGTGTACGCAGTGGTGCGCCGCTCGAAAACCCTTTTCTAATACCATGCAATCAGGTGGCGATGAACCGCAGCACAGGTATCATCCTCGCATTGGACGTGACGAACAGAACCCAGGCGCTGGAGATCGCCCGCACCACCTCTCCATTCCTTGATGCGATCAAGGTCAACTACCCGCTCGTTCTTAGCGCTGGGGTGGGGATAGTCACCGAGCTTTCCAAGGACTCCTACGTGCTCTGCGACTTCAAAATCGCCGACATCCCGAACACGAACCGGCTGATAGTCGAACAGGCTGTGAAGAGTGGTGCTGGAGGCGTGATATGCCATGCCTTCCCCGGTGAAGATTCGGTCAGGGCGTGCGTCGAGGCTGCCGAGGGGAGGGACGTCTTCGTGGTCACAGAGATGAGCCACCCTGGAGGCCAGAGGTTCACAGCGCCGCATGCGGACGAACTGGCTAGGATCGCGGTCGAGTCCGGCGCATCAGGGGTCATAGCCCCTGCCACGAGACCAGAACGGATCGCCCGCATACGCAAGATCGTTGGAAAACTGAAGATCCTCAGCCCTGGTGTGGGGGCGCAGGGCGGCAGCGCAGCAGATGCTGTGAAGGCTGGGGCAGACCACGTGATCATCGGACGGAGCATATACAGCGCGAAAGATCCAGCAGAGGCAGTCAGAGCGCTTGCCAAGGAGCTGGAGAAACTGTTTTAGTGCCCTGCGCTATTCACTCGTGCATGGATGCCCCGCACGCCTTGGTGGTCGAGTGCCCGCAGTGTCAGGAGGAGACGCGGCACCGGCTGCTGAAGGGGCGGATGTTCAAAGGGAAGGGGTTGCGGCTGGAAGCCACTGCCAGATGCGGACGATGCGGGCATGTGCACACCCTTACCCTTACTGAGGAAGCGCCCATCGCAGTCCCCACGATCGTGAGCTGGAAGGGCGGCTCTGAGAAGAAGGTGCTGGAGTTTATGCCAGGGGAAGAGATATCTATCGGAGATGAGGTGGAATGGCACTTCCCCCTCATTGTCACAGCCATAGAGTCCGAGGGCAGAAGGGTGCAGAGCGCCAGGGCATCTGCCATCAGTACCCTGTGGACGAAGCGCTTCGACAGGGTGGAGGTGAGGTTCTCGATCTCCAAGGGTCCAAAAACCATATCAGCGATCATGGACGCTGTGCCTGACGAGGAGTTCGATGTGGGGAGCGTAGTCCAGGTAAAGGGGATGCAGGTAGCCATACACCAGATAATGACCCAGCGGGGGCTACTGAGGGATGGCACAGTTAGGGCAAGGGAGATCGTCAGGGTCTACGGCAGGATGGTGCGCGAGCGCCGCTTCCGAGGATGAAGCTATGCCAGTATCGTGGGCCGCTCACCGCCTGTAGAGTGCTGCCGCCGCTACGCCGACCACTAATATCGCGGCTACTGCGGAGAGGACTGTGTCCAGGCTGATGATCTCCTCCCCCTTCTCCATAATCGTGACCAAGGAGGGATGAGCAGCGGATGGAGGTATATAGACAAGGACCTGAAGCCACTCGCCATCACTGGCTATGTAATACTTCGGCACCGTGCCCTCGCTCCACAGGAGCTCGGCTGCGCTGTCCGCTCTCTCCGCGCTCTGCCCATCCACAGAGACTAGGGCTGCACGGGTGTCCAGCGCAGGGATGAGCCCCCTATCTACGTTGAGTACCAGCACCCCTCCCCAGCCTGCCAACGACACTGAGAGGGTGTCGTTTGTGGTGCGCACTGTTTCCACACCCGTTTCTCCAAATACGACGCTGCTCTCCACGAGCCTGTGATCCGTGAAGGAGATGAACATCTCAGCGAGGATGCGCCCTGCAGCCACGCTCTCGGAGACATATGCTGCGCCCTCTGGAGTGTGCCTGAAGACAAGCTTCGAGCCGACGCTCATCTCCACGAGGATCAGGTCGCTCACGTGGGTGAATGTGCCGTTGCCCACCATGACCAGCACCCCTGATGTGCCACCGCTCCCCAGAATAAAACCGCTCCCGGACTCGATCGCACCTATCCCGCCAGCCAGTGCAATGTATACCCCACCAGCCCTTTTCATTTCGAGTTCGAGCGCCGCAGTGGGTGTATTGTGTATCCGGAGGGACAGTGCTGCATCCTCGTAGGTGGCAACCGTTTCACTCTCATCCATCTCCCCTGTTGCCCTGAACCCCTCGATACCGATCTTGTCGAAAAAGAGCTGCTTGGCGCTCGTGACCTCGTAGTCCCTGATGATGAAGGCATAGCCTGCCTCCAGCGGAGCATGGAGATCCAGGGTATAGTTCGCGTAGTGCTTGGAGAACAGGGGTCCCTGGTTGGACACCCCCACCGTAGGGGAGGTGAAGAAGGAGAAGAGTGCCGTGGCTGGGAGCAGAAGGATGAGGACTGCGGCAGCCAGAGCCCTGCGGTTCATGTGGAATCACCGGCAGATAAAGAAATGGAGAATGGAGGAGGCTTCCCCCTCCCTTCCCGAGAGGGGGGATCTATTATGTGGGCAGAATAATAGATAAAAGCCTCTAACCCCCCATGCAAGGAAGGTATTAATATCCTTTTTGGTACAAGTGTCGAACACTTCATACCCCTCCTCCAAGCAGAACCGCGACGAGGATGCACAACGCTGCTGTGATCACACCGACCGCGAGCATCTTGGCACCGTACCTCAGCACCCCCTGCCCGCTGATCCTTGCCAGATATGAGCCCAAGATCACCATGACGATCAGCGTCATCGTGATAGACGCATAGAACGCAACATCGGGGGGGATGGGAAGAACCTCGGCTGCTATGAAGGGGGCTAGGACAAGGAGCGATGAGAGGAAAGGGGAGAGGGCATCCACTATGGCTGTGAGGAACGTGGCAAAGTGCGTAGCACGGCTCTGCACGGTGTCCTTCAGCGGCTTCAACAGCGCGCGCTCCAGCTCCTTGAGCTCCCTCCCGCGCTCCGCAGCCTCGGTGAGGTAAGCGCCCGAGAAGCCAGAGATCGACATCGCGATCGCCCCTGAGAGCCCGGCCAGGATGATTATCAGAGGGTCAAGGCGCCCAGCTATGTATGCCCCGATCACCACCCCCAAGGTCGTCAGCGCTCCGTCGAAGGCGTTCATCACGAAGTACCGTCGGGCGATCTCACCGACCTCGCTCACCTCCGCGTAGAGCCGCCAGCGCCTGAGGCTTTCCCCCAGGCGCGAACTATTCGACATCGCCTGCTCCTGGAGTGCCATCATCCTATGTCGTAAAAAGGTTTTGCCCCCGCCTATCCATAACCTTCTCAACGAGCAACGGCAGCGCATCCTCCGCGGGCTGTGAGATCTTGAATCTGGCATATGAGAGAGAGGGGCATGGGTTCACCTCTGCCACCGGCACCCCGAGCTCCGCTGCGCGCATCGGCAGCCCTGCAGCTGGCCAGACAACGCAGGAGGTGCCGACCACCAAGACCAGCGAGGCGCTCTCCACCTCTCCTATCGCTCTGGAGATCGCGTCATGGGATAGCGGCTCTCCAAAGAGCACCACATCCGGCTTCAGGGGGGCGGCGCAGTCGCATCTCGGCACCCCCTCGCCCCTGACCCGCTCCTTGGTGGGATATCGAGAGCCGCAGCGCAGGCAGACGACGTTCCGCAGGTTCCCATGGAGCTCGATCACATGCCTGCTGCCGGCTGCCTGATGCAAGCCGTCGATGTTCTGCGTGATCACACCCTTCACTATCCCAGCGGTCTCCATCTCAGCCAGGGCAGTGTGTGCTGGGTTCGGCTTCGCGGTCGCGCAGATGCTGAGGCGCTGGTGGTACATCTCCCAGAAGCGCTCTGGCATGGTGAGAAATGAGGAGATGTGAGCATAGACCTCGGGATCGTAGCGCTCCCAGAGCCCTCCCGGACCGCGAAAAGGGGGTATGCCGCTGGGTACGGAGATCCCTGCGCCTGTCACTGCCACGCATCCCCCTCGAAGAAGGATGCGCACCATCTCATCCTCGATCAAACCCACTTCACCTCGCTGCCCATGCTGTACCTGGGGCTCCTCCTCGGTTGCTCCGCAGGCACACCCATCGGAACAATGGCTACCGGTCTCAGCCTTTCAGGCAGGGAGAGTATCCTTGCGACCGCTGCCTCGTTGAACGCCCCGACCCAGCATGTCCCAAGCCCTTTATCATATGCTGCCAGGAGCATGTTCTGCACCGCCGCTGCAGCGTCCTGGAGGCAGTACAGCGATTTCCCTCTCTCGCCGTATGGTGCGATGCGCTCGAGGTCCGCACATACTACCAGCACAACTGGCGCCTCTGCGACGAAACCCTGTCCGAGTGCAGCGTCTGCAAGCGCGGCTTTGACGCTCCGGGAGATCACCACGTGGATGCGCCTAGCCTGGAGGTTCCCCGCAGAAGGGGCTGCCAGCCCTGCCTCCAGTATCTGCTCGATTACCTCTTTGCCCACTGGCACCTCCTTGAACTTCCTTATGCTGCGCCTTCCGGATATCGCCTCGAATACTTCCATGCTGATGGAAAGTGAATAACGGAAGATTAGGTTTTCGGTGTGGCGCTGGGAAACAGTTATCTACCCTGATGGTATAGGTGAATGACTACATGAGCAGCGCAGCCCACGCACAAACTGCGCAGGGGGCAACACCATGCGGGGATGGCCCAGCCCGGCAAGGCGCAGGATTGCTAATCCTGTGACGGAAACGTCTCGGGGGTTCGAATCCCCCTCCCCGCGTACATATTGCTGGGAACGAGGTTAAATCCATACGACGCATCCAGAATGATAGGAGGTTGATTGGGATGCGTCTGATCCTCGGTCAGTTATCGTTGTGTATACGATTCCTGACCTTCGGCTCCCCCTCCCCGCGTATTTAATGCTGGGAACGAGGTTAAATCTATACGACGCATCCAGGTTGTTGAGTGTTTGATTGGGATGCGTCTGATCCTCGGTCAGGTTTTGTTCCTTATACGATTCCTGACCTTCGGCTCCCCCTCCCCGCGTATTTAATGCTAGGAACGAGGTTAAATCCATACTGTCTCACAGCATCAACCAGTAACCCAGCAACCAAACATTACCTTGTGTACCACATTCGCCCTGAGCAAGATGGAGTGAAGAAGAAGGCCGAGGGGGAGACCGAGACGAGGGAACATATCGCCAGTACTCTCTCGTCGAGGGCAGCACGCAAGGAGCATGAAAGCATACTGAAATTACCTTGCGTGCCCCACTCGGCCGGATGAAAACAAATAAAAACTGAGGCCGAGGGGGAGATTTGAACTCCCGTCTACAGATCTGCAGTCTGCCACATGGCCTCTCTGTCACCTCGGCACTCTGCTGTGTGGTTGTAGTCTGTCGTGCCAAGGTTTACTCGTGACAAGAAGTTGCTGGGTGGTTGCCTCCTTGTCACTCGTGTCACCTCGGCACTCTGCTGGGTGGTTGTAGTCTGTCGTGCCAAGGTTTACTCGTGACAAGAGGTTGCTGGGTGGTTGCTTCCTTGTCACTCGTGTCACCTCGGCACTCTGTTGGGGGGGGTGTTTCCTTGTTACTGGTGTTTCATCGGCGCTGGGCTGTTGTGTTGCGGATGCGCAGATAGATTGGCTGGGACGTATTTAAGGTTTGACACGGCAGATATATATATCAATTCTCCATCACAGGCGCTGCTATGAAAAGGCAGCAGCGGCTCGGGGGATGCGTCCACCGCGTGGATCTCAGAGGCTCCAGGAGGTTGCTCGTGGTCGAGTGCGAGGGGTGCACGGGCGAGAGTGATCTCACGAGCCCAAGGTGTTATGAGGGTGTGCTCCGCGCCCTCTCCGCAGCAGGGCTCGTGGACGGCATAGTGCTGTCGGGATACATGGAGACGGAATATAAGGAAGGGGGGCTCGCCCTCGTGCGCGGGATACAGGGCCTGGTGCACACGCTGGATAGGATGGCATCCAGAGACCCGCTCGATACCTTGGAGGAGGGGAAGAGGAGGGAGATGGTCAAGCGGTGCAGGGGATGCAGGTCGAGCCCGGCGGCTGTCATGGATGGGCTGCGGGAGAACCTGCTGAGAGGCTTAGACACGCTCAGCATGGCATTGAGCCGGACTACCCTAGTGCCGGGAAGCGCGCACCCGATCTGCATGCAGTGCCTTCGGGAAACAGGCGAGGACGTTGCACTGCTCGCCAAGGAGATGGAGCGCTTGAAGGAGCAGCTCCTCTATTCTGCGTATGGGATCGTGCCCAGGGGGATATGATGCCCGGTCCCAGGATCGTCTCCGCGCCCAAGCCCGTCGTGCGAGATGCCCCGGGTCCTGCGGCTCCCCTTCAGCGGGCAGTGGAGAAGGTCCTGCGGGAGGGAATGGTGACGAAGCCTGGCTTCTCGGGCGCTTGGGTCAACCTTGTTCCCCCAGTGGGTGCGCAGGAGGTGTACAGATACAGGGTCGAGCGCTCGGAAGTGATGATATTCAAGAGGGGGGAGAGCGGAGAGGTCCTTTATCATCTGGTGCCGGAGGAGTACAGGCTGCCTGGATACCAGACAAGGCTGCTGGTGGAGGGGGAGAGGGCGCTGGCTGCTTCGCTGCCCGAGCATCTGGGCTATCTCGGAAGGAAGGACCTGCGAGACTCTCTCTCTGTCTCGGCAGAGGGTGTGCTGAGCAGGCTTGCAGCCTCTGCGATCCCTGGTGTCACGAAGGAGCAGGAAGCGGCGCTCGTGAGAAGGCTGGCGGGGATTCTGGTGAGGTACACCGCGGGGCTGGGGGTGCTGGAGACGATCCTCCGCGATCCTTATGTTCAGGACATCTACCTCGACGCCCCTGCGGAGGAGAACCCGGTCCACCTCACCCTCGGGCCCATTCCCGCTGATGTGGGCTCAGGGAAGTGCGTGAGCAACGTGCGCCTCTCCGATATTGAGGTACAGGGACTTGTGTCGCGGTTCAGGCTGCAGAGCGGCAGACCCTTCTCTGAGGCGATGCCTGTGCTGGAGACGGACATGGAGGATCTCAACACGAGGGTGACTGTCATCGGCAGACCCTTGAGCCCGGGAGGGGTTGCGATGGCGCTGCGCCGTCATGCCTCTGATCCCTGGACTATACCGAAGTTCGTGGGTAACAGAAATCTGTCGCCTCAGGCTGCCGGGCTCCTCTGGTTCCTGATAGATGGGAGATCGACGATCCTTGTCGCCGGGAGCAGGGGGGCGGGCAAGACATCCCTCCTGAGCGCCCTGATGCTCGAGCTGCCGAGGGAGCAGCGCATCCTGACGATCGAAGATACGCTGGAGCTTCCCACGCCCGAGATGCAGCAGCTGGGCTACAAGGTCCAGAGCCTGTACGTGAGCTCGGCGGTGAGCGGAGGGGCGGGGATGAGCGCTGACGAAGCACTCAGGGTCTCGCTGAGGCTGGGAGAGTCTGCCATAGTGCTGGGGGAGGTGAGGGGGCAGGAGACCCGCACCCTATACGAGGCTATGCGCTCGGGCAGCGCGGGCAGCGCAGTGCTTGGCACGATCCATGGGAACTCCCCAAGGTCTGTCTTCGAGCGCATCGTGTATGATCTTGGCATTCCAGCGAAGGCATTCAACGCCACGGACATCGTGCTCATCTCTGGATTGATCAGACCCGGAGGTGGGAGGGGATACGTGAGAAGGGTCACGAGCATCGCCGAGGTGGTGAAGGAGGAGGGCAGGGAAGGGGAGTTCAGGGAGCTGATGACCTATGACCAGCGCTCTGATGCGCTGGTGCCTGCGAGCACGCTCTCATCCTCCGAGCGTGTGAGGATGATTGCGGGGCTGTGGGGGATGAGCACCGAGGATGCGTTAGCAAATATCCAGGTGAGGGGGGAGATCAAGGATGCGCTGTGCAGGGCTGCCGAACGCTCAGGGAGGAGAGAGCTGCTTTCCGCGCACTGGAACGCAAGGGCAAACGCACGCTACTGGGAGCTCGTCGAAGAGATGAAGGGGCGCTTCAATAATCCCTCCCTCCTCGCAAGATGGAGGGCATGGTTTGACTCTCTCACAGGATAGGCTGTTCATCCGTGCCTGCAGATGGGCGGGCGCGCGCTTCGCCCCGACCGCGAGGAGGAGAGAAAGAGAAAGGGAGCGCATGAGGCATGCCCTGCTCGTGGTCAAGAAGGAGCTGGTCGCTGCTCAGGAGCAACTGGCGCGCGTGAAAGCCGCACCCGAAAAGAAAAGGGATGTCGAGGCAGCCCTGAGCAGGGTTCGCAGGATCGAGCAAAGGGCTGCGGCGCTGGAAGAGCGGCTCCATGCCCATCGGTTCAAGAAGGCGGCGGCGATCGCAGGATTGCCTGCAGAGCGCTATGAGGTGCAGGCGCTAGCGTTAGCTGTCTCGACCTTGGCGCTGGTGATCTCTCTGGCGCTCGCTCCGCCGCTGCTCCTGGCGCTCGGAACAGATCTCCCCACTGCATCGATGCTGGGGTTCGTGATGGCGCTGCTAGGGAGCGTGGGGAGCTATGTATTGATCGTCCAGCATCCGTTCAGCGCTGCGAAGCGCGCGAAGATCCTTGCGCTGGGCAGGAGCCCGGAAGCCCTGTGTTATATGGTGATGTCCATGCATCTCACCCCATCTCTGGACAGAGCAGTGAGCTTCGCTGCCGAGCATGCAGAGGAGCCTTTGTCCTCGGCGCTGAGAAGGGTGGTATGGGACCTCTATACCCGCAGGAAGGGGAGCGTGGAGGAAGCCTTCCAGGGGCTGATCGAGGAGTGGGGAGAGGGCAACGAGGAGCTCAAGATCGCGTTCCACTCGCTGATCGCGGCGACCGTGGAGAAAGAGCCAGAAGGCAGAAAGAGGGTGCTGGACAAAGCCAACGAGGTGGCGCTGGAGGGCACCAGGCGCCGCATCGAGGAGTTCGCCTCCGGGCTCTCCGGGCCCAGCACCATCCTCTTCGCCCTGGGGATACTCCTCCCTCTAGTGGTGGGCTCGATGCTGCCGCTGATGGCGCTGGGCAGCCTGGACATAGCAGCCTCCGCGGGTCTGGGGATGAGCGCGGCGCCGTCCAATCCGCTGGCTATCATCCTCTTCATGGACATCGTTTTCCCATTGGGGGCATGGCTCTACGCGCGCTCGATACTGGGAAGGCGCCCTGGCACAGCTTCGCCCCCGTTGCTGGAGGTGCCTGGGTTCCGCGGCTCGCTCGGGACTGGGGGGCTTATCATCGTCGCATTTTCCCTCCTGGGCATAGCACTCCCTCTCCTCATGGGGGAAGGCTGGGCGCTCCTCAGTGCCCTGCTGATCCTGGGGGGCATAGCACTGGCTGTCGGCTCCACGATGAGAGGATACGTGCGTGCCGCTAAGGAGGTGAGGGCAAAGGTCGAGCGCCTCGAGAGCGAATTTCCGGACGCGCTGTTCCAGCTGGGCCGGAAGGTGGACGAGGGCATGCCCCTGGAAATAGCGCTCGTGAAGGTCGCCGAGGAGATGAAAGACACTGAAGTATCCGTGCTCTTCTCGAAGGTCTCGGGGCTCATACGCGTCATGGGCATTGGGCTGGAGGATGCCCTCTTCCATCCGAAGCTCGGGGTGCTGCAGTCCTACCCTTCCAGGGTGGTGAGGGCTACCCTGAGAGCAGTGATGCAGGCTGTCGAGCGCGATCCCAGCGCAGCGGCAAAGATGATGACAGACCTCTCTGGCTACCTCAGGGACCTGCGCAAGACAGACCAGAACGTCAAGGTGCAGTTAGGGGGCACGGTGGACAACATGCAGAACACCGCCGTGCTCTTCGCTCCCCTCATCATGGGGGTCACGGTGGGGCTATACGCTCTTCTGGGCGCAACCTTCGCCACCCTCGGCACTGTCCAGATGATGCAGCTCTGGCAGTTCGCGCTCGTCCTTGGAACATATCTGATGCTCATGGTGGTCGTGATCAGCTATTTCACCGCCAACCTGCTTCACATAGGGGATCGCTACGAGTTCAGGCGCCGGCTCGGCAATTCCATGCCCACTGCATGGATGGTGTATGCTGCCGCTGTGCTGCTTTCCTACGCGATGTTTGTGTGAGTCCCATAGCAGCGCTGCCTCTCCATTCTGAGAGATGCGAAGAGGATCAAGGGCTCGCTGTCCTTTCCCACCCGAGGGAAATGTGTGCCCTGAAAAATTTAAGTAATAGCAGGCAATCGTTGGGTTGGTGAGTGCATGAACCTGAGCATCGTGAAGATAGAAAAGCCCGAGGAGATCAACTTCGTCCTGGGAACGTCTCACTTCGTGAAGACAGTGGAAGACATATACGAGGCTGTGATATCCTCAGTGCCCAACGCCAAGTTCGGTCTCGCGTTCTGCGAGGCTTCCATGGAGCGCAGGGTGCGGGTCGAGGGCACGGACCCAGAGATGATCGAGCTGGCAAAAAAGCATGCGCTGGCGATAGGGGCGGGGCACAGCTTCATCCTCTTCATGAGAGGGATGTATCCGATCAACGTCCTCAACGCCCTCAAGGATGTGCCGGAAGTGTGCAGCATCTTCTGCGCCACAGCCAACCCTGTGGAGGTCGTGGTGGCTGAGACAGAGCAGGGCAGAGGGATATTAGGGGTCGTGGACGGCTACTCGCCCGTAGGGGTCGAGGAGCAGGAGCACAAGGACTGGCGCAAGGGGTTCCTCAGGAAGATAGGATACAAGCTGTAGGCAGGGTTCCCGGGCTGCGCGGCGCAAGCTCGGCAGCCTGTCTCCTCAGGAAGATATGATGCAGGCTGCAGGCAGGTGCTCAGCCAACTGCCGTGCGCTCAAACCATCCTGACTACTCGGCATTGTTCTTCTTCGCGAGCTTCATGCACGCATAGAGGAGGGCGGTCATGTACTTGCCCACGCTCTTTAAAGAGGAGGGATCGCCCGTCCAAGCCCTGAGACTGGCGCTGTCCTCCTTCTCCATTAGCGATAGGACCTTGCCCACTATCCTGTCGGTCCATGGGTTAACATCGCCGGTGGCTGAGAGCACAGCGATGAGGTAATCGCCGCTCATGAGCACTAACTTCTTGGAATCCAGATTAATCACGTTCAGCCTCTTCGGCATGTACTTCGGGGACCTGATATAGTTCCTGGCAGTCTTCAGGTTGGCGAAGATCTCCCCCTGCTCGGTGCGGTCTGCCACGCGGGCGGTGTGGTGGGAGATGAACTTCCCATCCTTGTACATCAAAAAGAGGTCGCTCACCACCATCGGCACCGCTGGCCTCTCGACCTTCTTCGCCTCTTCCAGGCGCTTCGTCACCACGGGTGCGCGCTCCAACTCCTCCGTTATCTCGCCGAGAAAGAAGGACTCCTTGTAGAGGCGCTGGATCTCTGCGAATTCAGTCTCGGCTTCATCGAGCTTGGAGAGATCGGAGATCTTCTCCATCAGGGCTGTCACACGGTCCTTCAGCGCAGGGGTGTCGAACCTTTCGAGCTCCTGGGCCATGTCCCTAACCCTCATCTTCTTCCTTATCATGGTGAGATGATCTTCGATCGCAGGATACTCCATCGGCTTGTTCATCAACTTGAGCAGGATCTCCACATCCGCGTCGAGCCCAACAAGGTTCAACGCATCCAGCTCTTTCCTGATCGCACCGATCTTGCCGATGTTCTCCTCGAACACCTCGAACGCCTTGGAGAGCCCTGGGTCACGAACTTTCATCATCTCTTCCAGAGGTTCGACCGCATAACCATCGGCTGCCCACTGGATGAGCTTGGAAGCATACTGCTTCTCTGCCTCGGGCTTCGCCTCCACCGGGGCTTTCTTAGAGCGCCGGGTCCTCCGCCTTGCCATATCACCACCAGGACGCTAGTGCCTCACGACCTCGAACCTGCCGCCCTCGAATATCAGGGGCATGTAGCTGCGGGAGTGGTTTGTCTTCCTCATCTTCACCACCCCGACGTATAGGTTGGCACCTCGATCCGTCTGCTCAACCTTCAGGTGTATGATGCCATCTGAGAGAAAATCCTCGATCCCGTAGAGTCCGAAGACCTGCCTGTCGGTTGGCATCTCAGAGATGAGGAACGTGGTCACGCCAAGGTCCCTGATCTGCTCAAAGAAGTGGAAGAGCTCCGCCCTCGGGTTCTTGAAGGTGGTGAGGGCGTAGAGCGCTGCTAGGGAGTCTAGGACCAGCACCTCGCATCCGAACTTCTCCTTGTAGTTCCTCAGCACCCCGATGATGGACTTCAGCCAGTCGATGTTCTGGGGCTTGGTCTTGTCATAGGCGATCTCCTTGCGCACCCTTCCCAGGTCCACGATGACGAGGTTGTCCATGCCCTTCGGATCCAGGCCGAGCTTTGCCATGTGCTCGGCGATGCTCTGCTTGCTCTGCTCGAGCGTGAGATATATCCCCTTCATCGTCCTCTCCTTGTGGCCGTTGTAGAGGATGCTGTAGGCGAAAGAGGATTTCATGGTGCCAGCGTGACCGCATACCAAGACCACATAGCTCTTCGGCACCCCTCCTTCCATGAGCTCGTCCAATCCTATCACGTAGGACTTGATGCGTTCGTCCGTCGAGGCGTGTTGCGCTCCGGTTTCTGCTCCGTTCGACATGAGTGGTCCCCCGTTCTTTCTGCAGTGCAGGTTGGGAATGAGAAGGTGATATATTATTCTTTTCCAAAGGCTCTAAGGGGCTGCCTTCTGAAGTTGAGATTGTTCCTGGCTCGTTCAATGGATAACGTGTTTTGTATCATGCCCAACTATCTCAAACCCGATGGGATCACGTCCCAGGAGCCTTGAGGCACCCAGGTGAAACTCCCCTCCATCTCCCGCAATCTGATGCGCGTTCAGCCGTCGGTCAACAGAGAGCACACCCGCTCGGCGGCGATCCTGACCATCTCCTCCTCCGGCAGGGATGCATCGAGGACGACGAACCTCGGTGCCTTCGACAGGATCTCGTAAGCCTCAACCACGATCCTCAGGAACGCCAGATCTTCGAACCTTGTCTTCTTCCCCCTTGCGGATATGCGCTTCATTGCCTCCTCCGGTGCGATCCTGAGCAGGAAAGTGAGGTCCGGAGTAAGGGCTGAGAGGGCGCTCGCGCTCATCAGCCAAGAGATCGCCTCCTCCAGCCCTCCCTCAAAGCGCTGTGCCAGGCCAGCACCCTGATACGCCAGGGTGGAGTCGATGTAACGGTCTGAGATTACACACACCCCCCTTTCAATCATCGCTGCGATCTCCGCAGTGTGCGCAGCCCTGTCCGCGATAAAGAGATGAGCCTCGATCAGGGGGTCCATGCATTCGGTGTACGAGCGCCTGACCGCCCTGCCAAGCCACGTCCTTGTGGGTTCCTGAGTGAGGCGGCAATCGATCCCCATCCTGCCCAGCGCGCGATGCAGCCCCCTGGCAAGCGTGGACTTCCCAGAGCCGTCTATCCCTTCCACTGTAACGAATAGCCCGCGCAATGACCCCCTGTTCGATTGGTGTGGGGCTTTGCCTCGGGAGGATGAGACTTTGCTTTCACATTCCTGCGGTCCCAGCTCTTGGTTATACGTCGTTGGGAGCGAGGGTGCTGAGATACGACGCATCCAGAATGCCTGGAGTTTGATTGGGATGCGTCTGGGTCCTCGGGAGGATGATATATTGCTTCTACATCCCTGCGGCTGCGCCCCCCTGTTCTGTTGATGTGGGGCTTTGCCTCGGAAGGTTGAGAGATTGCTTCCACATTCCTGCGGCATCACCCCCGCATATCCCACATCCTAATTATAGATTGCTTGACCTCCCCTTATTTATCAGAGCGCGGGACGGCTTCCGCAAAACCTATATAACGATGCACCACCTTATGGCGCTTGGCGATGCTGTGGCTGGACAGTTGAAAGCGCCCAACGGAAGGGGTGCGAAAAGCACTACAGGCGGTGCGGACGTCATCAAGAAGCTCCTCGCAGGGCTGAAGAAGATGAAGTTCACAGGCCAGGTGCGGGTGGAGCTAGACACAGGAGGGCTGCTGCGCACAGGTCACATCGTCTTGAAGGGGGGGGAGCTTGCGATCGCCATCCACACGATCAAGGCTGGAGAGAGCGAGGAATATGCGAAAGGGATGGAGGCGCTGAAGCGCGCGTGGGAGGACTCGTACAACCCGAACGCCATGATAGATGTGCGGAGGCTGGAGCGTGTGGACGATATCCTCTCCGATTACCCAGGCGCTGGGATCGAGGGGAAACCGAAGAGGGAAGGAAAGGTTGCACTGAGATGGGGAAGAGGCGAGGAAAAGGGGGAAATCGAGCGCCGCATCGAGGTCTACAAAAAAGATGGATACGACGTCTCTGCACTTCAGGAGGCTCTCGCAAGAGGGGATGAGGAGGGATGGGCAACCATGGTGAGGTTCGAGTCCAGCATTCCTATGGTCAAAGCCGTGGAAGCACAGCTGCCCTCACTGGTGGGCAGGGGGGTTGACGAGGATCTGGATCTCCTTCGTGCCATCTTGAGGGATCCCCTGAGGGCAGGGGAAGCCGAGCGCATGCTTGCCTCCATCAGGGAGCGGCTCGCAGAGCGTGCGAAGGCAGGGGCTCCCATCGTCGAGATGAGGGAGGTTGTGAGAGCGCATGGAGAGATCATCCAGGAACTCGTCAAATGCGAGGTCTGCGGCAAGATGGTGCGCCAGGGTGCCCCGTGCCCCCTCTGCGGGAACGTGCCCGAGGAGATAATCCCGCCCCCGAAGCCATCAAGACCAGGCTTGAATCCAGGTCTCACGTTCGAGCGGTTCGTGGTGGGGAGCACCAACAGGCTGGCGCATGCCAGCGCAATGACGGTCGCCACGAAGTACTACGAGGAGTACAACCCACTGTTCATATACGCGGGCGCAGGGCTGGGAAAGACCCATCTGCTGAGTGCCATCGGGAACGAGGTGGTGCTCAGGGAGCCCGCGAGGAATGTGGTGTACCTCTCCGCGAAGGAGTTCGCGGATCAGCTCATGGACGCGATCAGGGACGGCAAGCTGGAGGAGTTGAGAGGAAGGCTCAATTCTGCAGATCTGCTGCTCATAGATGACGTGCACTTCCTGGCGCAGACCGAGGCGGCACAGGACGAGCTCTTTCATGTGTTTAACGAGCTGAGGGAAAGGAAGAGGCAGATCGTCCTGGCGAGCGACAGGCATCCGAAGGACATCACAGGGCTCGCCGAGCGCCTGATCTCCCGCTTCGAGTCAGGACTGGTCATCGACATTCAGCCACCTGACATAGAGACAAGGGTGGCGATCCTTGCCCAGCGGTGCGGTGAGAGAGGGCTGGAGATCGAGGAGGTGGTGCTGCGGGAGATCGCCACCAGGGTGGCTAGAAACGTCAGGAAGCTGGAGGGGGCGCTGAGCAAGCTCTCCCTCTATGCCCAGATCTCCAACCTCCCGATCACAAAGGAACTGGTGGTCGAGGCACTAAAAGACGAGTTCACGGAGGAGGACGGGCGGAGGTTGCCCGCCCCGCCTCAGAAAGCATCGCTGGTGCCTTCCCACAGCTATCTGGTGGTGGAGGAAAAACCCGCCTTGTGCTTCTCCCTCGTCGCCGATCTGCTTTCCAAAGGCTACACAGCCATGATCGTCACGCGCACGAAACCCGAGCGCCTCTTGGAGACATATGATCTCAAGGGTGCTAGCCTCCTGTGGCTCACGGACAAGGAGAGTGCTACCGAGGAGACTATTGGTCCCTCGCTGGAAAAGATAGTCTACAGGTTCACCGATGTGATCACCTTGCAGAAGGAAAGCGTGCTCCTGCTCGACGGTATTGAGTACCTGATAGGCAATAACAACTTCGAGGCTGTGCTGCGGTTTCTCAGACACCTGATAGACGATGTGGCTGAGTCGAAGTGCATCTTTCTGCTCTCCGTGACACCAAGTACCATCGCAGAGAACGAGCAGAAGATGATCGAGCGGGAGATGGAGATCCTCACTGGTTAGCCAGTGCTGCCATCGTATCCCTGAAGAGCCTGAGCTGGTGAAGCGCCTCTCCGTAGTTCTCTTCCTTGATCAGCCTGTTAGCCTCCATGAGATGGCGCACAGGCTCAGCCACGTCGAGGTTCATCATCTTTACCTCTATCAGCTTCGTCTTTGCCTTGCGCATCTCGGCTGCGATGAAGCTAGGTAGGGTCTTGCGCATCTCCTCCTGCGCCTGCTCGACGAACATCTTTGCAGTGTCCCAGTCCCTTCGCGTAATCGCTTTGGTCCCCTCCTCGTGGAACGAGGCGAGCTCTCCCATCTCTAGATGCAGCGCTCTGGCGTCTTCCAGGACCTTCTTGAGGGCTTCGAGCCCTTTCCTCGCTTCTATAAAGTCAGATGCAGCGCTCTTAATCGCCTCCTGCGTGTCCTGCAGTGCCATCAGCGCGTCCGCCCATTGCGCCTCAGCCACTGCTTTCCTCATTTCGTCCAGGTTTCTTCTGAGACCCTGCGCCAGTGCTGCGTCCACGCCCCCTATCGCGTCGATCTGGCGCTCCATCTCCCCAACCCGCGCAGTGATGTGGGCGTTGAACGCCTGAGCCACCTTCCCTCTCCCGATCTTCATGTATTCCAAGGCAGTGGTCAGGTCCTTCGCGCGCCCTGCCGCCACCGCCTTGTTGATGATCTCCTTCGCATCGCCCACGTCTATATCCATGCTGCGAGCAAGAGCAAAATCTTCCTTTATACGGGCGACCAGGGATGGGAGATCTCCTTTCGTCTCCGCCTTTCGCTCCATCGTCGGGGGTGTAGTGGGCGGGACCCTCACAGGCGCAG
>JBFMEL010000007.1:0-33221 GCA_040753455.1 Thermoplasmatota archaeon
CGTAGTACTCGATCGCTTTTTTGTAATTGCCGGCGTTGTAGAAGTCATTCCCCCACTTCATCATGCCCTCCAGCCTGTCGATGCTGGGAAGGTATCTGTCCCCCTCGCGCATCATGAAATCCTTGGCTGCCCTTCGCTCCACATCCTCTGTCAGCATGAACTTGTCCAGCAGCGCAGCGATCTGCTCGCGGTCCGCGATCGCCACGTCGAACTGCTCCGCGTACTCCGCAGCATCCTTGGTCGCCCCTCCCGGCAGAAAGAATATCCCTTTCTTTGTCCCGGCAGCGCGCATGCGCGCAATACCATTCTGGAGATCCTCAGGGGAAGCAGGGGTGCGTGTCCTCTTAGCCACCACTAAATACTGCTCCCCGCTCTTCTCCAGCACCGCATCTATCTCCGTGCTGGGCCCCACTGTGCGCACAGCCTTCGGGCTCAGCCCCATCCCCTTGAGGAGGTGCGACAGGACCTCCCTGTAATCGCTCTCTGGCAGTCCCAGGAGGCTCTCGATCAGGCGATCGCTGGGCAACTATCCACCCCCCTCGGACATGCGCTTCGATCCCCTCTCGCGCCAGCGCCTGGCCTCCTCCAGCCTCGGATCGAGGGATAATGCTTTGTCGAAGCACTTCACACCCTCATCGAAGCGTCCGAACTCGTGCAGGGCGATCCCCTTCTTCATCCATATCCTTGCATCCGTGGGCGCCAGCCCCAGCGCCCGATCGTAGGCTGCGAGGGAGTTCTCTTCGTCCACCACGTCCTTCAGGGCATCGGCGAGCCCCATCCATGCCATCAGGTTGTTCGGCATGAGCTCCGTTGCCTTCTTGAAGAGCCTTATCGCCTCGTTGAACCCGCCCATCTCGTAAAGGAGCATGGCTTCGTTCACCAGTGCCCCGATGTTGTTGGGATCCGCATCCAGCGCCTTGTCAAAGCACTCCATAGCCTTTTTTGAATCGCCCTGGCTCTTCAGCACCTCGCCGCGCAGGACCAGCGCCTGGGGATAATTCGGACGAGCCTTGTCCAGGTCATCGAGCACCTGGATCGCAGCGCCCCACCTGCCCATCGCCTGCAGGATGCTGGCCTTCATGACCATCGCGTCAGGGCTCAGCGGGTCTGCCCTCAGCGCCGCATCGCACACTCCCAGCGCCTTGTCATACTGCGCGTTGTCCTTGTAGAGACCCGCTGCCTTGAGATGCGCCGCCACGTGGGAGGGGTCTATCGCCGCAGCCTTCTCGTAGCACTGCAGCGCTCCGCCCCATCTGCCCTTCTCGTCAAGCACCAGCCCCTTCTTGTACCATGCTGCAGCGCTCTCCGGGTCGCTCTCCAGCGCCTTGTCGTAGCACTTATAGGCATTATCCACCCTGTCCATGCCGAAGAAGGCATCCCCAACACCTAGCCAGGCTACGGGATCCTCTGGCTCGATCTCCACTGCCTTGTTGAACGCAGCCTGTGCATCATCGAACCTCCTCATCTTGAGACATGCTTCGCCCTTCTTCACCCAAAGCACTTCATCCTCGGGCTCGATCTTAAGGCAGCCTTCGTAGTCCTGGAGTGCTGCATCGAACTCCCCTGCCCTCAGGTGCACGTCCCCCCTCGCCTCCGAGAGCGCCATATCATCAGGGTGCGCAGAGAGCGCCTCATCCAGCAGCTCGAGCGCCTCATCTGCCCTTCCCATCCCTGCCAGGGCATCTGCCTTCCCAGCGACAGCGTCGAGGTTCTCGGGATGACTGTGCAGGATCGTTTCGTATGCGAACAGGGCTGTCTCGAACTCCTCCTCGTCGAGCAGCGCTTCCGCCTGATCAAAAAGAGCGTTCAGCTCTGGGCTCTCCGCCATCACCTCCTCGATCTCTTCCTCGACCCTTGCACTCTCAGGCTCCCTTGGCAGCACCTCTTCCATCTCTTCTTCCTCATGCTCTGGAGGCAGCACTTCCTCGATCTCCTCCTCGACCCCTCTAGTCACCTGTTTTGAGGGGATAGGCTCTTCGGGCAGCACCTCTTCGATCTCCTCTTCCACTCCTTTAGTCACCTGTTTTGAAGGGATGGGCTCTTCAGGCAGCACCTCTTCGATCTCCTCTTCCACTCCTTTAGTCACCTGTTTTGAAGGGATGGGCTCTTCGGGCAGCACCTCCTCGGGCTCCTCTACTCCCTCTTCCTCATGCTCTGGGGGCAGCACTTCCTCGATCTCCTCCTCGACCCTTTTGGTCTCCTGTCTGGCAGGGAGCGCCTCTTCGGGCAGCACCTCCTCGGGCTCGAGCTCCTCCATCTCATCTTCGATGTACCCCGGAGGGAGCACCTCCTCGGGCGGGATATCTGCTCTCTCCTTGGTTGCCTCCACCTCTACAGCGCCAGCCTCCTTCGAATGGATCGGCTTTCTCTCTGTGACCTTGGGGATCCCCATCCTTCTCGGCACCTTTGCCTGCTCGTAGAGGGCGGCAGCCTCTTCGATCTCGCCCAGGCGCGTGAGGGCATCCGCCTTTCTCTCAGCTGTGCTCTTGTCTTTCGGTGTGAGGCTTAGCGTTCTGTCGTAGCAATGGACAGCCTCCCTGTAGCGCTCCAAGGCAGCCAGTGCATCCCCCTTGTCCCTCCAGATAGCAGCATTCTTCTCATCCATACCCAGGGCACGCTCGAAGCACCTCAGTGCGTCTATGTGCTTTCCCAAGGCAGCCAGTGCCCTCCCTCTCTTATGCCAGACCTCCGGTGTGTCCTCCCCCGCGCGCGCCAGCTCTCTCAGCGCCTCAGCAGCCTCCTCCCCTCTTCCGAGCTGGGCAAGGATGTAGCCCTTGGTCTCCAGCGCCTCGCGGCACGTGGCATCTATGCTCAAGGCAAGGTCAAGCCATTCGAGGGCGCGCATCGCCATCCCTGCATCGTGCCGTTCAACCCAATCTTGATCGAGGCCATGGCTCAGAGGTTTCCACACCCTACCATACCAGCACAGCACTGCGAGCCTGGCGGCAAGGAGGGGGTCTGGATGTCCCACGCCGCTCGGACCGCTGAGCAGCGCATCTGCTATCGTCCTGCTGAGCCACTCACGATCCCCCTGCTTGATGAGTATATCGGCACCCTCAGCAAGCGCCGGAGGCACCTCTGCGAGGCGCAGCGCGGCAGAGACTGCTCCGAGCAAGGGTGGGGTCATCAGCTCCTTCGCCTTCAGTCCATTCGGAAGGTTGAAGCGTCTCGAACTCCCGGTGGTCAGCTTCGTTGGCGCAGCCGGAACGTCCCTAAGAACTAAGGTGCTGTCTATCGAGGCGCGGGCAATCCCCCCTTCTCCAGGGACGGGGAGGTTCCCGAGCACCAGCGGGTCTTCACTCACGCGCCTGTCGCAGCACTCGCCGCACAGGAAAACGTGAGGAGTGGTTGTCCTGCCACAGCCTATGCACGCCACCAGCACCACCGATCTGCTATATATTTACCAGCATAAAAAACTAATGCCCGTGCGAGGTCTCAACCTGGCTGATCAGGAAAATCGCAATACTGGCTCGAAATAAGTGGTAAAGGCGGGTGAGAGCCATATCCGTGCCGTTTCTATAAGGATGCGCGATGCGGTACGCATATCAGGGCTCTCCGGCGCAGAATGAGCGCTATCGCCATCAGGAGTTGACCTGCCACCCCGATGCTCAATGGAAACTCTGGGGCGCTGGGTATTTCACCTTCTCCACCACTATCTTCATTCCATTCATGATCTAAAGCGCGCGTGGTCGTCCATGGATGAACTCGCATCTGATTCACAGCATCCAGTTCTCCAGCCCAGTTCATGATCTCGACTGCCACCATCCCCTCCCTCGCTTCCACAGGCACCACGACTTCGAGCGCCGAGGTGTCCAGGGCATAGGTGAGGTTCGTCCCTTCCAATGCCCACTTCCATTCCCCAGGATGCGCGCCCGTGAACCTCATCAACGACGCGTTGCGCACCCTGCCATATTTTCCTTTGAACTCTAACAAATAGTCAGCGCCCATCGCGCTGAAGCTGTAGCCTGTGGCTGTGGAATTATCTTCATCGATGTAGAAGCGGATCGTGTCCTCGCCTGTGTTTATCGGTCTCTCCACAGGACCGATGTACACGCTGACGAACATCCCTGTGAGGTTGAGGGGCAGGGTGGTATTGAGCCACATATCTGTGCTGCCGTTCATCGAGACCCTGGGGTAATCAGGCGCACCGTCCATATCTATATCCTGGTACAGCATCCCATCGATTTCAACGAAGCTCTCCTCATCAGCTATCCCATCGTTATTGAAGTCATAGGGCATGGGATCCACGTCATCAGGCACGGTGTCCCTGTCAGAATCTCCCACTGTAATGTTAGGTGGAGGGGTGGGGCCAGTAACCCTTTCCATGATCTTGAGGGGTATCGCTGCACCAGAGAGGATCGCGCCGCTCACTTCGGTATATAAGTGCAGCGCAGCGCCGCTGGAGATAGCACCATACCTCACGATGTCCGCGCTCGCAGGTGCATCCCCCGCTTCATCCTCGTGGACTGCATCCCATTCTGCAAACCCGCCGTCCACCACTGGAGCAGTTGGGGATGATGAAATATACGCGAAGCGCCTGGCAGCGGTCACGAGGCGCACCGGCGCCTCTGTAAGAATGTCCTCAGGGCTGTGGAGCATGAGCGAGAGCGTGCTGCCTGCAGCAAGGCTCTGCACGTTCGCCTCTAAGTACAGGGTCTGCACCTCTCCCTCTGGGATCGTGATCGCTGGGAAGGATAGCTCCACCTCTCTGCCGAAGGGGGATGCGGAGGCGATCTCTGTGCCGTCGCTGCGCACCAGGCGTATGAGGGAAGGACTAGCAGCACTGCCGTTGAGCTGCATCCTCAATCCGTTTATAGATGCGCCCCCGTGCCCTGCAACAACCTCGAGCCTGGTCAAGCGTGCATTTGCGCCAGATACCACATCGCCCACACACTCCTGCACCACCCTCAGCGCACCTCTGCCCGATGAGGTGACGAAGTCCGCGCAGTCATATCCCCCCTCCCATGACTGCGTGGAGACCAGCACCCTCGGAGCGCTGGCATTGCCCAACACGCTCCAGTCCACCTGCGTCTCCAGTCTAGAGCCGCTCAGCCTTGCGGAGACAGAGCCCTGCATGGAAAAGCAGTTCCAGTCCCATCCATCACCCCCATGCCTGAACAGCGCTGCGCTGGATACCTCCTGCCGCCATCCCGAGATCTCGATGATGTGCTCCGCGCCCATGCCTTCAATCTCATAGCCTGTGCTCATCGAGCCATCTGCGTCTATGAAGGCGCGCACCTTGTCCACCAACCCCTCTGCATCTACAGGCTCCCCGGACAGGATCGCACCCGCCACTTCCACATAGATCGCCAGGTATCTGCCCCCGTTGTCCTCCGTGGCTGTGGAGACGATGTCTATGTTCTGATTTATCATGGGAGTGCTTGCAGATGGAAAGAGGATATCTCTATGCCAGTCAGAGAAGTTACCGTCGATGGCGATCGGAAGAGCGGGCATCTTCTGCGGAAATAGATCGGAGAACGGCATGAGCGTTACAAACGCAGTGAGGAATATGAGCGTGAGCGCTACTAGCCCGATCGTTGCCATCCTTCGGGTCTGATGGGCTCTCGCGCGCCGTGCGCGCCAAATCTCTAGCCCGCGCGGGATGTGACGATACATTGCACCGTTCACCAGACCGTTGACCCTGCCACTGCCATTGATGAGCCCGTTGATATGCCCCTGGTCATTGACCAAACCATTGATACGTCCAACGCCGTTGATTATACCATTAATCTTTCCCTCAAACGGTTTGCCCCTTATTCTCCCAGAGATGTGCGGCTTGCCGTTCACCACACCGTTGATTCTCCCCTTGAGAGGTCTCACGCCGTTGATGAGTCCATTGATTCTCCCTTCGGTGTTGACCATACCCACAAAGCGCCCTTTAGTTTTGGTGGAGGTATACCCCCTCGCAACAAGCTCCTTTGGATCCACTAAGAACGAATAACATGAGAAGCATACAGCCTGGTCCTCCTTGATAGATGCACCACAGCGCGGGCATTTGGGATACTCCACCAGCAGATCCCTTATCTCAGGCAACCCTCTGATAACCTCGTCCAGAGCGGTTTTTGCCTCCCTTCCTATATCTACCGTATCCACGACGATGGGTGCTGGAAGCTCAGGCGGGGGTGCAACTTCCTCAGGTAATTCCTTCATCTCAGGGA
This sequence comes from Thermoplasmatota archaeon, assembly GCA_040753455.1. Taxonomy (GTDB): domain Archaea; phylum Thermoplasmatota; class Thermoplasmata; order SG8-5; family JACRNV01; genus JBFMEL01. The sequence continues at coordinate 6,159 of JBFMEL010000007.1, forward strand.
TCTCTTCGACCATCTCTTCAAGGGCAAGTTCCACCTCTTCCTCGAGCTTTCTCGGAGCCACGATCTTTGTTTCTTCTTCAATCCCCAGTTTGAGCAACTCCCTGATCTCCTTCTCGATCCACTCTGGAGGGGGCGGAGCTTCCTCAGGTAATTCCTCTACCTCAGGGATCTCTTTGACTAGCTCATCGAGGGCGCGCCTCGCCTCCTTCTCGATCCCCTCCACATCCACTAGCGTGGATCTTATCTCCTCCTCAGCTTCCAGTTCCTCGAGCAGCGCACTTATATCTTCATCCAGCTCAGAGATCTCCATCTCGACCTTCTCAGTCACGACCTCGAGCGGTGCCACACGCTCACCACAAATGGGGCATGCGGTCATATGTGGCTTGAGTCTCGCACCACAACTAGTGCACACCGCACCCTCCTTTTCCGGAGGGATCAGCTCCTCCTCGAAGGGTCTCGCCAATAGATACTCCTTAATGTTCCTGGCAAGCCTTAGAGTGATCCCGGGAACCTCGCACAACTCAGTTAGCGAGGCGGCGCTCAAGTCCGCGAGGCTTGTAAACCCCTGCTCCAGCAGCGCCCTCGCCTTAGCAGGGCCAATCCCTGGGAGGTTGGTGAACTCAGCCAATATCTTCTCCCTGTCCAGCCCTTTTTCGAGCACATAGACCCCTTTCTGAGACAGGAACAGAGGCAGGGGCTTCTCCTCATATTTGGCACCCATCATCATCCTCACTGCGAGGGTGGCACTAATTTGGTCCTCCACCAGCTCCCTGTGGAGGTCCAAGATCCCCGCCATTGTCTGATAGATCGCTGAGACTGTCTTTCTGTCGTGCGCTCCCTTCTCCAGGACGAACAAGGAAGTGAACCCATCCTTCTCCAGCCTCGTCTTCAGAGACAGGGTAAAGTCGTACACCTTCTTCGAGTCGTAGAGGTTGAGGGCGGCGGAGATCATATCGATCAGTGCATACCTCTGTACCCCTGCAGCCATCCTCCTGATAGCCCTGCCCAATGCCATGTCAAGATCTGTGAGGTCCCTTGATGCCGCTGTTATGGCACCATCTTCCTCTACCCCAGCCACCGTCCGCTCCCTGTAGGAGTACCAATCAATTATTGCGAGATACCCACGCCGCTCATAGTCAGAAGTTCTGACGCCCATGGCAGTCATCTTTTTTCTAAAGTCCTTTGGCGATTCGTGAGATAGAAGCACCAGCACGGAGGCTCTTCGGCTCAGTCCTTCTTTTACGAACTGGTACGCGAACTTTTCTCGCTCGTTGGAAGTAGGGCCCTCCAATAGCACAGATCTTCCCTTTGGATAGCCTCCACCCAGATGGTAATCAAGCCCCGGAACGCCTGTGGGCACCCTGGCCCCATAACGCCCCCGCAGGATGCGTTCCATCACTCCGATCTCATATGGCAGGATGCCGTATCTCTCCAGGATGGGTGTAATGCATTCTTCAGCTTGCGTTACCGCCTCTTCCGCACCCAGGATAAACTCAGCAAACTCGATCAGTGCGTCGAAGGCTGAGCATAACACAGGGACTATCTCCTCTATGTTAACCTCCCTCATGTCAATGGAGACCTTCCCAGTGTCATCGATTTGTATCCTGTCGTAGAGCTCGTTCTCTTTTGCGAGGGACTTTAACTTTCTAATGTGCATGCTCGTTGGCGTGAGGTCCTTCGCAACGTTGATGTATGCCGAGAACATCTCCTCGAACAGAGCTTTCGTCCTCGACCTTGTATTATCCGCCTCTGGGGACATCTATATGCTCCCTGATCCCTTGCGTATGGAACAGCGCAGAGTGTGCGAATTATAACGCGATGTTAGAACGGGTATAGAACGATCCTACTTGAAACTTTCTATTTGTTATAATCGCTGTTATAATCGTCTATCTTACTTCACCCGATAACGGTCTAGAATCTTCTCGTAGAGGACGTATTCCTTAGATCTAGCGAACTCTGCAATCACATCATCCGGCAGATCCTCCAGCAGATCATCTAAAACGCTCAGAATCCTCCTCACCTCTGCCTCGGTGCGCTTCATGGCAATGATCTCCCTTGCCAGTGCCTTGACCTTTCCTTCAAGGATCGTCTCTCTATCGCTTTTTTGCTGCTCCTTCGCTTCAAGGGCTGGGACCTCTTCATCCACCATATCGCCCACGGTCATCCGATCTTCCTGGGCGATGAGATTGTGATATGTGGAGCTGAATGGCGAGCCTCGCATGGAGATGATTCCGATCCCAGTCCTTACTTCTTCCCTGAGCTTGACCTTGGAGATGGCGATGACGCCATCGAAGAGTGGTTGGATCATGCTAAGGGCTTTGGAGTCATGCATATCTTCGTTCAGGAGAAAGAGAGAGGTGAAGTTAGCGCTGGTGAGCTTCACCTTCATCGCCATCGCTAGATCGCAAATCTCTGAGAGCTCATGGAACTGGGATGCGGGTGAGAGCAGGTCTATCAGCGCCCTCTTTGGTTTGTTCTCTGGCAGTTTTGATATGGCTCTTTCCACAGCTATGGCAAGGGCTGTGAGATCGCTGGAACTCTTCACCACATCCCCCTCATCCTGGACTCCCTCGATCATTTCTACCCTGAAGGAGTACCAGTCCACTATTGCCCACGCCCCTTTATTCAAATCACTTTGGATCTCGATCCCAAGGGTTTTCATTTGGCTCTGGAACTCTCCGCATGTGGTTTGGGACAATAGTACAAGGATGGGCTCCCCTGAACGAAGCCCTTCTTCCAAGAACTGGTATCCGATCCTTTCTTTCTCATCGCTGGACGGTCCCTGGAGGAGTATGGCATGCGTCTTAGGGACGAGGCTGCAGATGCGCTCGAACCCCTCTATGAAGTTGTGTAGGCGCTCCTTTGCTGAGACAGGTAGCGGGATTAAAGATGGTACCTCATGGGCTTCCAAGCTCGTGAGCCACAGCCCCTCGTCTGCGAGTTCCATCTGATGCCTTCTTTCATCAAAAAGAGTGCCCATCATGGAGTGTATTCCGATCTCCCTGAGGATGCGTCCATTTTCCATCCATCTCCTGATCTCGATCACACCGTCGAAGGAGTCGTACAGTACTTGCAGTGTTCTTTCCTCACACGCTCCCCCCTCGAGGAGAAAGATCGTTGTAATGTCGTTCCTTCTGAGTTTTGCTCTTAGCATTTGGAGGAACTCATAGGTGGTGTCGAACCCAAAGATGCGGAGCGCCGATGGTATCAGTTTTATCACAGCCCTTCGGGCAGGTGTTTGGGGGAGCTTTTTCAAGGCTCGGTCTATGGCTACACCCACGTTTGTGAGGTCCTTTGAAGCCATGAGCACGTTGCCATGTACCTCTACACCCTCTACGTTCGAGTGGAGGCATGTGTGCCAATCAACGATCTGGAGCATCTCTGGTCTCCCCTCTCCGCTCGCAGGCGTGCTGAAGAACGATAACCCTGCAAGGAATTCCTTAGGAGGCTCGGTGGAAAGGGCTATCAACAGCGCTGTGCCACTAGTTAGGCCCTCGTCTGCGAACCTGTAGGCGATCATGTCCTTCTCTATCCCAGATGGTCCGTCCAACAGGATGGAATGCCCCCTTGGAATGCCCCCCTTGAGTGCGTTGTCGAGTGCAGGTATCCCGATCGCTATCTTCTTTGCAAATGCGCCACCCATCAGATGGTTTGTGATCTTCAGGTCGTCAGGCAGCTCGCCGTACCTTGACAGCACCGTGTGCAGTATGCCGAAGGCAGCTTCCTCGGTGATCCCTGTGGCGACACCCAGCATATCGTCAAGTAACCTGCTCAGGTTCGGTACCAGGGTGGGTGAGAGCCCACTGTTGATGATGAGCCTAACATTATTTTCCGCGTCTATGGAGAGAGAGAGCTGGTCGCCCTCGAATTTTGCGGTTGTCAGTATCTCCTTTAGTCTCTGAAGGTCTGCCTCAAACGAGCTCTTTAGAACGGCATTGAATATCTCCTCGAAGATCGCTACTATCTGATCTATCTCCTCCTTTCCTTTAAGCTCCTCCAGGTACGAGACCGTGCGATCGAGGCGAAAGAGTCCGGGGAAGTCCTCGTAAAGACCGGTGCTCAGGATATCCTGGAGATGGGAGGAAAGGAACTTCTCGGCAGCCCCTGATATCCTCTCTTCCGCCTCCTTGTGCCCCACCATGATCTGCAGGAAGTCCTTAGCGGAATCTATAATCGCATAATATGTGTTTGCCAGCTCTTTGGAATAGGGCGCGCCTGCCTCGACCGTGAAGTCACCCCTGATCGAGATGCTATGGAGAAGTGGAAAGGAGCACTCGAACTTTCTCAGTCCTGCAATCAGATGACTCCAAACGATTACATCTTTGTTCTCCTTAAGAATGATGCTGGTCAACTCATTGCACAGGCGGGTGCGCGCGTCAGCTATATCCTTCGTTTCCATGCCTCAGAACACCTTAGATTCGGGTGAGATATCGATCCCCTTATCGCCTATGAGCAGTGGATGCTTGTCCGTGTTGTGCTTCGTGAACCTCATCTTTCTGACGTTTATTGATCTTCTCAGCCCGCCCTTCACGTCCTCCAGTTCGAGGGTGATGAAGGAATCTGCGAGGAACTCCTCTATGCCGTATCTGGTCTTGTGGGCTGCCTCCTTGGATTCGGTGACGAGGACAGTGGTGATCTTTTTGTCCTTCAGGAACTTCACAAACCTGAACATCTCGCTCCTGAGATGCTCCGAGGAATCGCCATAGAATAGACCGATGGCTGTTACTGAGTCTATCGCTAGGCGCTTGGCTCCAACGCGATCAATGAAAGTGCCTAGGATCTTCTCCAAGGCTTGGAACCCCACGAGGAGCGCCTCCTCCGTGCCCGCACCCACCTGTCTCCTGATCTCGCTCAAGTCCAGAAGGAAGAGCTTGTTTTCTTTCTCAGAGTTCTCGATCTCCAGGCCATAGTTTTTCATTGCCCTTATCACGTTGTCCCTTCCCTCCTCAAGACTGATGTATATTCCTGGGTCGTTGTGATTCTTAGCACCGTTGTAGATAAACTGCATCGCAAAGGTCGTCTTTGCGCTGCCAGAAGGACCGCATACCAGGTTCACGGAGTTCACTGGGAATCCACCACCAATCAACGCATCCAGACCAGGAATGCCGCTCGGCACTCTATCGTTCATTCATCTCACCCCTTTTCACATCTACGAGCCCTTCGATCCTCGCTATCGCGGTCTTTGCATCCACCGAGGGCATGAAATAGGGAAGGACCTCTCTCAACCTCTCGACGAGTTGGGGGACCTCGGTATCGGAGATGGTCTCGAACCCGAACCCTGCATCGAGAGACTGCTTGTTCAGGATGTGGATGCTCATCCCTTGCAGCTGCGTCCTCTCCAGTATCTGCATGATCCTCCGCCCCAAGGAGTTCATTTAGATCACCCCAATCTCCCTGAGGATGGCATCCGCCTTGTCCCCGATCTCCTTTCTCAAGGTCACGGTGATCAGATGTGTGGCTGTGTCCTCTCCAAAGGTCTCGGACAGGGCATTTCTCAACACCTGAATTGACTGTGCAGGGGACGAGGGGTCGAAGGGCTTGTCAGCTAAGCCCATGATCTCATAGGTGACCTGCATCCCGACAGACTTTTTGATGATGGTGTATATGCTGTTGTACGCGCGCTCGAAGAGCTCCAGATCGATAGAGGACGGGTACTTGTACTTGCCCCGTTCTTCCCTGACGAGCGTCCCTTCGTTAGCCAACCTGTTGATGGTCGTGGTCACGGTGTTCAGGTTCAGGTCCAGTGCCTCCGCCACCTCTGCCGGGGAGAAGACCTGATTGGGTCTGGAGAGGAAGTAACCGGCAATGACCTCGATCTGTGGGGTGTCCCGCCCCCTCACATCTCTGATGCTGCCTCCTTTACTCATGGTGGCACCTCGATTATAACGAAGTGATATATCAGATGGTCTATTTCTACCTTGCGAGCCTCCAGTTGCGTATCATCTTGGTTCTGTCTGATCTTTCAAGATTCCCAGATCTCCATACCTGAAAGAGCCAGTATATTCTTCGGGCAACACTACTGACCAGGGAACCCTTATATAGCACGGCATCATGCAGGCGCTCACCAGGTGATGTCATGGTCAGGAAACCTGGATCGATGTATCGGCAGATCAAGGGTCCCGCTTATACAAGGCGCGAGTACATGGGGGGGGTGCCGCACAACAGGATCACCCAGTTCGACCTGGGGAACATGAGGCAAGACTTCCCTGTCGCGATGAGCTTGGTGGTGCTGGAGCCGTGCCAGATACGGCACATGGCTCTCGAGGCTGCGCGCGTGGTGGCGAACAGGTACATACAGAAGCGGGCAGGAAACCTCGGATATCATCTCAAGGTAAGGGCATTTCCGCATCATGTGCTCAGGGAGAACAAGATGGCGACGGGCGCTGGCGCCGACCGCGTCTCCAGCGGGATGAGGGCATCCTTCGGCAAGGCGGTAGGCACTGCCGTGCGTGCTCATTCAGGTCAGAAGGTGATGACCATACGCACCACCGCGCCCCATTTCAAAGAGGCAAAGATCGCCCTCTGGAAGGCAGGACAGAAGCTTCCAGCTCCCGTGCGCATCATCGTGGAGAAGGGCGCCGAGGAGATATAGCGATTCTGTAATATCCAGCAGGCAAACTGCCTCCCGCGCGCAAGTAGAAACGACAGGTGTTCGGGACTCTGAGGTTGAGCTCGTTGCCACTTGATCCAAACCATGGGTAGTTCACTTCATATCTCAGCGATAGTTAGTGCCGCGGACCAGCAGGCTCCTGATGGCACCGAATACCTTTATCTATCATCATCATGATGCCGCTGCGATGAGCCTCGTTGTGAAGGATGGTTTGGTGGTCACCCAGAACCCAGGGCGCGAGATTCTGAGGGGGGATGTGCTGATCGAGGATGGGAGGATAGCAGCGCTGGGCGCTGGACTCGGGGGCGATGAGATCCTAGATGCGAATGGCTGCGCGGTCATACCAGGGCTGATCAACACCCATGGGCATGTGTCCATGACGCTGATGCGCGGTGCCGCAGATGACCTGCAGCTCGAGCAGTTCCTGGAAAGGATGTTCGCCCTGGACGCCAGGAGAACAAGGGAGGACGTGAGGGCTGGCGCGATCTTGGGCTGCGTGGAGATGATCCTCTTCGGGACCACGAGCTTCCTCGACCTCTACTATCACGAGGATGCAGTGGCGGAGGCTGTGCAGGCTGTCGGGCTCAGGGGATACCTCGGCTGGGTGGTCTTAGACGATGATCTTACTACCCAGAAGGGCTCACCGATCAAGAACTGCGAGGCGTTTGCCAAGGCTCACACAAGCCTCGAACGGATAGCACCCATCGTAGCACCGCAGGGCGTATATGTCTGCTCAGAGGAGACGCTCGCAAAGTCCAGGGAGCTGGCTGAGCACCTCGATCTCGGGATGCACATGCATCTCTCCGAGACGAGGCAGGAGGTGCACGAGCACGAGCGAAAGACCGGGCTGAGACCCGTGCCTTGGCTGGAGAGGATCGGTTTCCTGAGCCCCAGGCTCTCGGCTGCGCACTGCGTCTGGATGACCATAAGCGAGATCAGGACGCTGAGGAAGCATGGTGTGGGGGTGGCGCACTGCCCTGTATCCAATGCGAAGCTCGCGAGCGGAGGCGTTGCACCGGTCCCAGAGATGCATGCCGAGGGCTTGGCTGTAGGTCTAGGTACAGACAGTGCTGTCTCGAACAACTGCCTGGACCTCTTCCAGGAGATGAAGTGCTGTGCGCTCACGCACAAATCTCACCGGTGGGATGCCACAGTGCTGCCGGCGCAGAGGATACTGGACATGGCGACGATAGAGGGCGCAAGGGTCCTGAGGGCTGAGAAGAGGATAGGCTCGATCGAGGTAGGGAAGAGCGCGGACATCGCTGTCATAGACTTGAGTGCACCAAGCCTCGTGCCCTCTCGTCCAGAAAACCTGGTGTCGAACCTGGTGTACGCGTGCACTGGGGCGCATGTCAGAGATGTGCTGGTCGGTGGGGAGGTGGTGGTGAGAGACCGCAATCCAACCAGATGCAGCTACAGCGCCGTGAGGCGAGAGGCAGAGGAGCGTGCAAGGACGCTGCTGGAGATGTGAGCCAGGCATTGGGGATGCTCGGAATCGCTCAGGGAGCGGCGCCGAGGAAATGATATTATTCAGCTAATTTTTTGTCTATGAGTGCGCCGATCTTCTCTGTCAGGGGAACGAGCGCCTTTGTTGTGTTTTGGAGCTCTTTTACCACTATGGTTGTTTTGTCATCAATCTTTTCCACGCCTTTGGCAATCACGCCATATTTCTCGCCCATCACACCGAATTGGTGGTTCACATCTGTGTGCATTGAGATGACCGCATTCTCCACGCGGTGCAGTCCCTCTTTAGTCTCCTTGAACCCTTCCTTCATCTCCTTTTTCAAATCACCGAACTCTGATCTCATCTCCCCCTTCAGCTCCTCTTTGGTCGCATCGAGATAAATTACAGCCGTATCCAATCTCTCGCCGAGCTCCTCGGCCATCTCCCCGCGCCTGATCTCGAAATACTCGAATTCCCCTGTAGCATCCCCAGTCTCGACAACGCTGAGTTCCTTCACATCAATGAACTTCACCTTCACCCTAATCGCCTCGGTGAGCGCCTCAACAGCGCTTTCGTCCCCTTCGCAAACTATCTTAACAGACCCATCGCGCAGGTTCTCGACGTAGCCCACTACACCGAGCTTTCTAGCTACCTTCTGCACGAAGTCCCGATATCCAACCTTCTGAACCTCGCCATTTGCTATGAGCGTCGCGCGCTTTCGCATCTCTGCCCCATCGTCCCCATAGGGATGATAATATATAAACATGCCGCAGGCGATCCTCTACCAGTCCACCACATACGGAGGTACCGCATGCAGAGCAGGAGTAATGAGCGCCCACATCCCTTGGACGATTGGGCAAAGGCTCCCGATCTCCCCGGTTCATCCGAAACCCTTAACATAGGGCATCGGATGCAGGTGGCGGTGCTTTCATGAAGTTCCTGAGCGTAGGCGGAGGGGCGCGCGAGCATGCAATCGTGAGGGCGCTGGTTGAGGGGGATGCAGAGGTCTATGCCGCGATGGGGAACAGGAACCCGGGGATAGCAAGGCTGGCAAAGGATGTGCTATATGTCAAGGAGTCAGAGGTCCCAAGGATCGTGGAATGGGCTGCGGCGAAGGGCTGCGAGTCTGCGGTGATAGGTCCCGAAGCGCCCCTGGCAGTCGGGCTGACCGATGCACTTCAGAAGCATGGAATTAAAGTCGCTGGGCCATCGCAGAAAGCTGCCATGATCGAGACCTCCAAGGAGTTCGCAAGGAACCTGATGAACGCGCATGAGATTCCAGGCAGGGTGCTCTCCCAAGGATTCGAAGACCTCGATGCGCTGCAGGCCTTCCTGAGGGATTACAGCGGAGACGTGGTCGTGAAGCCTGTGGGGCTCACGGGGGGCAAGGGGGTGAGGATCATGGGGGAGCACCTTCACAGCCATGAGGATGTGGTTCAGTACGCGAAGGAGATCATCCAGACGCAGATCGGCGGAAGCCCGAGGTTCCTCATCGAGGAGAGGCTGGAGGGAGAGGAGTTCACGCTTCAATGCCTCGTAGACGGAAAGAAGGCGATACCGATGCCCGCGGTCCAGGACCACAAGCGCGCCTATGAGATGGACAGAGGCCCGAATACCGGAGGGATGGGCTCGTACTCTCAAGAGGACCACCTCCTCCCCTTCCTGACCAGGGATGGATACGAGCAAGGGCGGGAGATCGTTCAGAGGACAGTGGACGCGCTGAGGCAGGATGGAGTTGAATTCAGGGGTTTCCTCTACGGTCAATTCATGCTGACATCCAAAGGAGTGAAGGTGGTGGAGTTCAATGCCAGACTGGGTGATCCGGAAGCGATGAACGTCCTCCCCCTCCTGGAAACGAACTTTGCAGATCTCTGCGCTGGCATCGCCGAGGGCGCTCTGCCATCTGGCGTGAGGTTCGCGAAGAAAGCCACGGTCTGCAAGTATGTGGTGCCCAAGGGCTACGGGATAAAGTCAGTGGTGGGTGCTGAGATCAAGATCGACGAGAAGAAGATCGGGAGGGCTGGGGCGGAGCTGTTCTATGCCTCTGTGAATGAGGAGGATGGCAGGATACTCACCACGAAGTCCCGCGCCCTCGCAGTGCTCGGCATCAGGGGGAAGATCGCAGAGGCGGAGAAGGTATGCGAGAGGGCGCTGCGTCATATCAGGGGAGAGGTGTACGTCAGGCATGATATCGGCACCCAGACCTTGATAGAGAGAAAGATGGCGAGGATGAAGGGCATCCTGCGGGACAAAGCTTAACTACCCTCCACATTATGGCTCAGCGATGAAGGACCTGGTGCGTGCAGTCCTCGATACTGGAATGGATATCGGCACGAGGACCGCGCTGCAACGCATCCTATCGAAGCTGGGGTTCGACATAGAGATCGTGGATGACCTGTACATCAAGCTCAAGAACGAGACGAACAGGGATGCGTTCAGCAAGATCCCCTTCGGGGAGCGCATACTCCTCCTCCCGCAGTGCTTGAGGAGCAGCCAGCAATGCAAAGCCCCTCTGGGGGACGAGGGATACGAATGCCAGAGCTGCGGCGCGTGCATCATCGCAGAGGTCAAGAAGCATGCGAAGGATATGGGCTACGCAGGTGTGTATGTGGTCCCTGGCGGCAGCATGGTGATGAAGATCGTCAAGCGCAGGAAGCCCAAGGCTGTGCTGGGCATCGCCTGCAACTTCGAGCTCGCAGAGGGCGCAGAGAAGCTCGGAATGATGCGCATCCCCTGCCAGGGCGTCCCCCTCCTGAGGGACGGCTGCAAGGACACCCTTGCAGACATAGACCAGATCCTGGAGGCGATGAGAAGGCGCGCACCTTAGAGTCATGAGCCGCTGCATACTCTGTCCAGGGCGATTTTCCGAGGACAAAGACGCATCCCGATCAATCACCCAACATTCTGGATGCGTCGTATAGGTTTCATGCCCCAATCCACCCAGATACTACAGCAGCCGCTCGCCCAAGCTCCTTAGGACCTCGTCGCGCAGCCCCAGCGCTCTGTGCCTCATCTCATCTACCCGCCTGCGCATGCTGGCACAAAACTCCTCATCCTGTATCTCCCTCAGGTTGATCAGGACGTTCAGCGCTGCGCCCTCTATCCCTGACCAAGCAGTGAGGGCTGCAACGCCGGCATCCGATATCGAGGCATCGTCCCCGAGCATAGCCGCCTCCCTGGAGAGCGCGAGGGCTTTCAGGCACAGATCGGCAGTAGCCAGCGGGACCTCAGCCGCGTGTCTGTACGCGCTCTGGACCGCGATCTCTCGCGCAGCCGTCTGCTCCTCCGTGCGCCTGGGCAACCTCATCGCGTCGAGCACTGCGTTGAACGCCCCGGCATCCCTGTCCACGCTCCTCAGCAGCTCGTCCTTGAGACCCTGCGCGCTCGCAGCCAGCCGCGAAAGGATGTCGAGGTCCGAGCCCTTCCTGGATGCGGCGATGTTCGCGACCATCGAGACCAGCGCTGCGCCCAAGGAGCCGCAGAGCGCCGCCACGCTTCCCCCTCCTGGCGCTGGGGAATCTGTCGAGACCTCGTTTACGAACTCGCTGAGCCTCATCGTTCCCAGGGGCGCGAGCGGCATGAGCCGATATTCGATCACCTTCCTCTTAGGATCGAACTCGTGAAGCTGGTTCAAGCCCAGGGACCGCACTGCCACATCGATGAGATAGGGCTCGGGCATCCCATGGCTCTTTCCCTGCTTCCTCAGGAAGTACCTGCCAGCCTCTAACAGGGGTTCCAGGGGGACAAGCCCCACGATCTCGCTCCCTGTGACTATAAGTCCAAGCTTCTCTGCCTCCTCGCGCACGGCCTCGAACGCTGCGTGCAGTGAGGTGATATGGTAGCTCATCAGGTTCATCGAGACCTGCGCCTGCTTGTACTCGTCTATGTACCAGCCCACCGCCCTCACCGCCTCCAGCTTCCCCGGCACTCTGAGCGCGGTGCCATCAGCGTTCCTGAGTATATTCCCATCTTCGTCGCGCTTCGTCCTCCCTGTATCGCGGATGCCCAGCGCGATCTCGTGCGCCAGCCTTTTGTCCCTGGTGTTGAGGTTCACGTTGTAGGCGATGAGAAATTCCCTCGCACCGATCACCACAGCCCCTGCCTTGGGGTTGAATGTTGCAGGTCCGAAGTCCGGTGCCCACTCCGGGCGCTGAAGCTTCTCCCTCAGCCCCTCGTACTCCCCCTCCCTTATGTGAGCGAGGCTCCGACGCTCAGGGGTCGTAGCCGCGTGCTCATACAGGTACACTGGGACGCCGAGCTCGCTGCCCACGCGCTCCCCCAGGCGCTCGGCGATCGCCGCACACTCCTCCATGCTCACCCCAGCGACAGGCACGAATGGGCATACATCCGCCGCGCCTATTCTGGGATGGGCACCCTTGTGCCTGGTCATGTCAATGACCTCTATCGCCTTTTTAATCGCCCTGAACGCAGCCTCCTCGACAGCCTCAGGCGTGCCTGCGAACGTGACCACAGTCCTGTTCGTGTCTGCCCCGGGGTCCACGTCGAGGAGCTGAGCGCCCGCCACCCCTTCGATCTCCTTGGTGATAGCCTCTATCTTTGCCCTATCTCGACCCTCGCTGAAGTTCGGGACGCACTCGACGATCCGCATCGCCCTGCCTCGGTGGGTAATCACAGGGGCAATATAAGTCTTTGACCCGTGATGAGCGCTCCCTCCTGCACCACGGATCAGCACTTATCAGTCGTGTCGGCTCAGGGGCAGCGGTACCGTAGGGCGCCTTTTTCGCACGTCGGAAAGGTTTATTATTACAGTCCAGTATACACCATCGCCCCGGAGACGAAGACCGCGCTGACCAGTGAGGTGCGGGGCAAGCCCGGGGCGAGAGGGTGCCTGATGGGTTCCTCAGGGAGCCGGATGGAATGTCCAGCGATGACCTGGCGACAACCCGGGCATCCCAAAATCCCTCGGCATGGGGGTTAATCCGCAGAGAAGGCTGTGCCCACTGTGAAGCGGTGGGTTAGTGCCGAGGGAAACCCAGATCTTAATTGTCCCGAGGCAGACAGAGAGTGAGTGCTCAGCAAGCACGGCAGCATCGTTCCTCTCCGCCCCGATCTCCCTGCTCACGAGCGCCACCGCGTCCTCTACGCTCCGCTCCTCGCACCTCTCGAAGAGGTAAGCCCTCAGCCTCAGAATCCCGGGCGCCTGGGAAAAGACCAGGGCTATCTCGCTGCGCAGGGCATCGCGCACCTCGCTGTCAAGCTCGACCTCTGTCATGCGGAACAAGTGATGCGCAGGGGTATATAGGATTTGGGCATGTCAGGGTGCGGAAAGAGTGACAAGCGCAAGCCAGAAGAGTGGAAAGCCTTTCCACTTTTGGTGGAAAGCGCTGAGCCAGGGGAGTGGAAAGCATCCTATGGGTAGACCGAGGAAACGAGGAAATATAGCTTGTTCAACTCAACTGTCAATGAGGCGACAGGAGTGGTCATTTGGCACTATTTCCAGCTCCACGAACAGCTCGCCGACGATCTGCTTGAGCTTCTGGTTCTCCCGGTCTAGCTGCCCCTGGTGCTCCTTCCTTCCAGGCTTCAACGCATCCATCCATCCGTTGGCGAAATGCTTTTTCCACCTGGAATACGTGTTAGGGTTTATATTGTGCCTTCGGCATAGCTCCGAGGCACTGCCCGTGTTCTTCAGCCCCAACAGCACTATCTCGACCTTTTCTCCCGGGGTAAAACGTGTCAAACCTACCAATTCAATTCACCCCTAAAAAGGGAAGAAATCCACACATAGTTTCCTCCCATATTTTCCTGTGCGGTACACACGCCTATTGGCACAGTAGGATAATTTCATCCGATAATAGATATCCTTGCCAACAAGATATTGTTATACCATATTCTGCTGGGTTACTCCGATAAGAACCAACTATTGAGTATGTGGTTATTGAAGAATTATACCACTCATTCACGTAAACCATTCTTATAATTTCTACAGATTCGCCAGGACCAAGAGTAATAAGGTCATTATTAGTAATAATAGGTGCACCGCGCATCGAACTAGCTAGAAATAGTAAAGATCCATTCTGATCATAAACTGCGTAATCCCAAAAAGTATGCAATGGGAATGTTGTAACATAATCGGAACCGATATTTGTAAGCACATATGTTAAATTAAAAGTACTATTTTGTGAGATTATATACAAGTCGGATGACACGTTCAGTTGTAAAAATTCATTGGTATAAAAGGTATAAGCCCTATTCTCCACAGACTTCAGAAATAGGATGACACCTATTGAAGTAATTATCATTACGAGTATTATACTAATCGTTAGAATTTTTTTTCCATACATTTACATGTCTCCGTCCCCAACATACCGGCTAATCATTATCATTGATTCCATTGTATACTAAATTATCCCAATCATTCCAATCATCGGCATTCCCTGGTATCCCATCAGCCCCAGGATGAGTTCCATAATTTGGGTTTCCGCCCCATTCCACAGGCCATCGCACAGTACTTAGTTGATACCAATAGCTCATAATACTAACATAATTTGGGCATCCAGCACCATCCTCGTGGTCTGGTGCGTGAGGACATTGATTATTATTACCATAATGACGTAGACCTAGATTATGTCCCAATTCATGCATAAAGGTACTTGCGGATTCGATTACCCCAAAGCCGGCTCCTGTAAGAAGACCCTGACTAATAAAAAAATCATCTCCAACGATTGCTTCCGAGATTCCGGTACTTAAAGGGACTTCTCCAAAGTTATTCCCAAATATACAGTAGTGGAACAAACCATTTCTTCCTGCAGCAAAATTTGCATTCTTATAATCATAGAAATCGTTGTTATTACCTGCAGTCTCGAAGAAATTAAAGTTTGCTGGTTGTGCAAAGGTATTACCTCCACCCCCGCCCCACCCATCATCTACATGAAGCCGGATTCCCATACTGAGAAATCTTTGTACTACACTATGGAAACACGCATGTGTATTATGGTTAAGAGCATCCTGACCTAAAGCACCTGGTGGTGCAAATCCTGTCATCCAATCAACCTCCACGAAGATGTCAGGTGTATTTGGTAGAGTTCCTAAGTCTCGATTAGTATATTCATGAATGTTCGTTATGCTATCGCCATCAGGATCATTATTTGCATCATTTACCCATTTATTTAATCCATTTGTTGTCTCCCACGTATCTGGCATTCCATCATTATCATCATCTGGATCAGCGTTGTCGCCAGTGCCGTCACCATCATTGTCCGCATGCTCGTTTGGATTCGTGGGGAACGCATCATTAGTGTCTAAATATCCATCATTATCGTCATCTGTGTCCGCATTATTTCCTATGCCATCACCATCACTATCTACCCACTCAGTCGGATCGAGCGGAGCCCAATCTACATCATCATTTCTAGCATCTCCATCTGTGTTTGGATCATTAGGGTCGAGCGCCATTGTGAGGTATATTCTCAAAGTTTCGAGCGTACCAGTCATATCAGGATCAGATAGAAATTCTATTTTTAATTTCCAAACATATCCTTCGAGATAATACGGGCCAATAGCCAAAAGATCGTACGTGACTTCCACACCTGCCCCGGGATAGGATATTCCTCCTTCCCAAACAAGACTACCATCGTCATAACATCCGAGCCAATAGTGCGCGGAAAATAAAGTGCAGCACAATGTTAAGGTACTGTAAATGGGCACTCCCCATTGGCGGATTGTACCAATCCTCATATATAATGTAGTCCAGGGTGTATCCTCACTGGGTAAAATAAGGTCCCCCTCATTCGGTGAGATATAAGTGCTCGAAAGTTGATAGTGATATTCTTCGTAGTCTGTTAAAGAGTCAGAGTCTGAGTTAACCTTATCCGCTTTACTCCCATATATCTTGATTTCAAGGCCATCGCTCAAGCCATCGCCATCAGAATCATAATCCCGCAGGTTATTCACTATTCCATCATTATCATAATTTGTGTTCCAGGCATCTGCGCCTATTGAGTTCCAATAGTCTGCTTCTTCGCCATCATTACAGTCATCGTTATCTGTGTCGGGGTCCAACGGAAGTGTATCGTATCCACCAATGAACGAGTTTATGGGGTCACCTTTTTCACCCTTCGGTTCATTACTGTCCCACCAAATATCCTTGTCAATATCGTCCCAACCATCCTTTAACCTATCCTCGTCTGAATCTGGATCCTTGGGATTATTAAGTCCATCACCATCTGTATCTACATTCCCAAGATTTCTGATTTCATAGTCGTCGTCTAATCCATCGTCGTCGCTGTCAGCATCCAGAGGGCTAGTAAGGTAGTTATTTATTTCATCTCCGTCAGACCGTAAGTCATCATCAGTATCCCAGTATGTCGGGTCCGTGCCAGCAGTACTCTCCTGAGGATCGGTGAGCCCGTCTGAATCAACATTACTCAGAGAAGGATTGGATCTTCTGAAAAGGGTTTGTGGACTCGAGTAGTAACGCCACCAAACAACCACATTCCAGCCGTTCCACTCCTCGACATTCTTCAATCCATCAGTGTCTTTGTCAGTCTCCTTGTCAGCGTTGCTGTTCGGATTGAGCCCATACTGATACTCCCAGCCGTCCCACATTGTGTCCCCGTCTACATCCTGGTTGGCGCGGGCATTGTTACCAGCCTGGGTGGGGGTATAGCTCACGCTCTCCCAGTACCTCACCTCTGGGCCGTCCTGGAAGTAATCGTCGTCCGTGTCCGCGTCGTTCGGGTTCAGATTGTAGCCGCCCGTGCCGCCGAGGTCGGGATCGCCCTTCTCGCCCCAGGCTTCGCCTGCTTCGTAAACGGTGTCCCCGTCGTCCACCCACCCGTCGTACAGGCCGTCGTTGTCGGAATTGGGGTTGTTCGGCTTCGTGTTGTAGTTCGTTATGTATTCCTGGGTGTTAGTCAGACCGTCGCTGTCTGGGTCTCCGGATGCGCCGTTGGCTCCTGTGGCATCGTCGGCTAGTAAGGTATAGTACCTCTCCCAGCCGTCCTTCATTCCGTCGTCGTCCGTATCAATGTCGTTGGCGTAGAGCCCCGCTACGGTGGCGTTGTATCCTCGCCCATTCAGCCAGTAGTTGATTTCTGTGTAATCGTTGAAGAAGTAGTTTTCTCCATAAAACCATTGTCCTCCCACCCAGTAATCAGCGTAGCCGTAGGCATCCCCATCCGTGTCTTTGATGTGTGCCCTCGTCCCGTAGGTCAGCATCTCCTCGCCGTCCGTCAGCCCCTCGTTGTCGCTGTCGGGATCGATGATGTTGATCTTATTATCGCTATCGTGATCGTTGCCCCAGGCAGGGGATTGGATTCCTGCGTAGGACCACCATGTTGTGTTCTCTGTGCCATCGTTAATACCATCGTTGTCGCTGTCAGGATCGAGCAGATTTATCGCTTTGTCTCCATCAGGATCGCTGTTCCATGCGATATCGTCCAACTTTGGCTTTGAAGATGTCCAATTCCACACTGCCATCCAGAAGTAGAGTTCTTCACCATCCTTCAGTTCGTCGTCATCCGTATCGTCATCTGCAGGGTTTGTGCCGTAACCGCCTGCAGAAGCGTTAGCAGGATCGCCCATCTCTCCCCAAGCCTCTCCTGCCTCATATGTCTGGTTGTGATTGGCATCCACCCAGCCATCGATTAGCCAGTCACCGTCTGTGTCTGCCAACTTCGGGTGCGTGCCGTGGATGAACACCTCTCCGTAGTCGCTCAAGCCATCCCAGTCTGTGTCGGGATCGCATGGATTTGTGTCATAAATGAGCAACTCCTGGGAGTCGTTCAGCCCATCCCCTTCTGTGTCCACGACAAGCATGTTGGAGTTGTGCGTCCATTCATAGCCGTCCATGACATTATCGTTATCGCTGTCCGGGTCTACCAGGTTGTTCCACACGGTTGTATTATCGAGCAGGGTGCGGTTTAGATCATCGCCATCTGTGTTCTCTGTTCTGAAATCGCGCACTCTGCCAGAGAGATACATAGCCTCGACAAAGTCGTTCATGCCATCTTCATCTGTGTCGTTGGCTATGGGATTGGGGTCTGGGAAGGTGTTGTTCCTCTTCACTGCCTCGAACCAGAAGGTCAGATTGCCTGCGCCCACAGATATACTACCATCGCCATCCGGAACCCAGATGTAACCCACCACAGCGCCGTCGTCGCGCACGGTGATCGGCATCTCGTTGAGGAAGAATGCCACTGCCACTGTTTGATTAATAACTGTGATGCCAGGGCTGGATTCGTCTCCCTCCACGATAGACCAAGCACCCTCTGCAGGCACGCGGTAGCCAATGTGCGGCAGGGCAGAGCCGTTCATCCAGAGGTATATTTCCCTTGGTCCACCAGTGTTCTCTATAGTTTTCAGGGTGAGAACCTTGACGATGTTGCCGTGCCCGTCATATACGCCATCATCATCACTGTCTGGGTCGTTCGGGTCAGGCTCCGTCGCATCGACCGCGCCGTCGTGCGTGAAGTCTTCCTGACCGTCGAGCAGTCCATCGCCGTCAGAGTCAGGGTTCCAGGGTATAGTGGTGGTGGTCGGATCTGTATCCGCCCTGAACATGTTCACGTCTGTATCTATCGTCTGCGACTCGGTTAGACCTATCTCAAGCCCATCGGAGAGGTAATCGCTGTCAGAGTCCCAGAGAGAGGCATCTGATTCTTCCTCGTCCATTCTGCCGTTTTTGTTCAAATCCTCGTTTCCGTCCATGATGCCATCATCGTCAGAATCCTTGTCCAGGGAATCTGTCACAGTGGTGTTGTCCAAGTCAGGCTGCCAATCCTTCGTGTCCTTACCTTGCGGAGCGCTCAGACCTATCTCCAGACCATCGTTCAGCCCATCATCGTCTGTATCGTGATCCTTCGGGTCTGTTTCGTCCTCCTGGCGCACTGCATCCCAGTTCGCGTCCTCGTTGCCATCTATTATCCCATCGTTGTCAGTATCATCGTCCTTTGGATGCGTATCGCCATAGTATTCCACTAAGTTGATTAGGAAGTCGTGATCTGGATCGCCGGCAGCGCCGTCGTCGCCGTTCGGGTTTTGATAATCGAGCCCGTACTGCAGCTCCCACCAGTCTGGCAAGCCATCGCCATCTGTATCGATCCTCACCTGGACCAGGGCAGAGCAATTGTCCTCTGCGCCGTCATCATCCCGCACAGTCACGTTGAGGGTATAATTGCCATCCTTGGTATATGCATGCGTGACATTCCAGCCATAGAGCACGCAGCCGTCGCCGAAGTCCCATGTGACATTCAGGGTTGGATAATCGTTGGGTGTGTCCCAGAGGCAGGCTTCATAGGTGTAATTCTCCACCCCTGCGAAGAACTTGAACGACGATGGAATTGCCAGGATAGGCGCAAGGTTCAGCACTTCAAGCACAATCTCCTCTTCCCAGACTGCGCCGTCCTCGTCCATGACCTCCAAGGGTATTGTTTTGTTGCCGGATGTGTTGTATGTTAAGACAGCGCTGGTGCCGTTAACCCCGGCGATCTCTGCCCATATCAGCCCAAGGTCGTTCGGCGTGTCCTCAGGGCACAGGATGATCCTCGCTGCCGCGCCCTCGCTGACATTCGCGGGCGCAGTCCAGTTTCCAAGGGGGATGTTATTCTCGATCTTAATATCCTTCGCGGCTGTGGAATAGAGCCCGTTGTCGTCCCAGACTGTCAAGGATGCAGTGTAAATCCCCTGGTTCGGAAGTGAGATTAGACCCACTGCCTCGGCTGCCACAGGATACCCTTCGACAAACCAGAGATATCTGAGTTCTGGAAAGTCGCTCGGGTTGTCGGTGCTCTCTGTTCCATTTAGAGTGAACTGCTCATCTTCAATTGCGGGCGGAATCTCCCTCACCACAGCAGAGGGCGCAGGGTTGCTCACCTCGACCACAGCCACGTTTATCCCCATCCCGCCGTGTGTGTCCCATGCCCTGAGCACTGCAAAGTAGGTGCCTTCCTGCTCATATACGTTCACAGCATCAGGCTCTGGAGATGATGTGCCGTCTCCGAAATCCCATTCATATGCAATTACACTATCTGACACAGTATCAGAGGCTGAGCTGTAGAACCACACTTTTTCATCCTCGTCCACGTATTTGTCTGCTCCTGCGGAGACCTTCGGGGCTACGTTGTCCAGGATATTGTCCCAGAAGTTCAGACCGACCTGATGTGTCCCAGCATCGTCATCCTGCACAGTCACTGTGATGTTCTGCAAATCCACAGGGGTATAGTCGCACTTGCCGCTGATCAGGGTAGGGAAATTGCTCGGCGGATAGTATTGGGACACCACAGCCTCGCCGAAGTCCCAGGTCACTGTCTCTGCGTCCATGCCAGGATCATAAATCACATACTTGAGGTGCATCGTGGGGTTCAGGTGATATTCGCACTCGCTGCAGCGCATGTCCTTGCCACAACAGGTCTGGAAGAAGTAATCGTTCAGCGTGGGTGCCCAGTACCATTCCTCGGGATGCTGCACGTTGAAGGTGTGGTGAATCTTTCTCGTTGCACCGTTATCAAACTCCAATATGATCCAGACAGGCGTAGCACCGTTCGGGTTGCCGTTCACAGGATCGTCCATGGGCGTGTAGTATACCTCTGCCTTCCAGAGCTCGGTGAGGTTCAGGCGCACGTTGTAAGTGGTGTTCTCCTGGTCTTTCGGATCGCCAGGCTCACGATACACATACAGTTCTTCCCTGGGCACACCGCTCTCGTTGAGATAGAGCTTGACATCATGCCATTTCTCACCAGCAGCCCGAAGCGTGATGTTAGCTATCAGATACGCATCTGTAACTGCGATGGTGGGCGCAACATTCCCCACCATGACTGATGTCTCTGCGCTCGCCTCTGCGCCGTCATCATCAGTCACTGTGCATTCCACAGGATATGTCCCATCATCCGACCACTGGTTCGATGCCCTCCAGCCCTCCTTTCCAAAGCTCCAGGCATACTCAAGCGCTGGATAATCCGATGGAGTA
The DNA here is from genome assembly GCA_040753455.1 of Thermoplasmatota archaeon. GTDB lineage: Archaea > Thermoplasmatota > Thermoplasmata > SG8-5 > JACRNV01 > JBFMEL01. Next base: position 27,141 of record JBFMEL010000007.1, read on the forward strand.
TCTGAGGCACTCGCCTCGAAGATCACAGTCTCCCCCTCTGCGCACGTCCTTGGGCTCAAAGGCTCTATCGTTGGCGGAACGTTGTTTACCGTGACGTTAAATTTCCTGACTGCTGAGGCGTTGTTGTCGTCCGTGGCTGTGCATGTGACCTGATACACCCCAGATTTTCCATAGCTGTGCCTCACGACCCTTCCCGTGCCTTCCCATAGATCTCCAAATTCCCAGTGCACGCGCAGCGTCTCCTCATCAGACAATGTGTCGAACACAGGCGCGGCAAAGGCGATCTCCTCGTCCTCCAGTGCAGTGATCTCAGAGATGGGCGCCATCACGGGCGCGATGTTGGAAACGTTCACCCATATCTGATCCACGCCGAACATGCCGCTGTCGTCCGTCACAATCAGCGTGACTGTGTAGTTCCCCTCTGCAGCATAGCTGTGGTTTGCCACCATCTCCTCAGCAACGGTGCCGTCGCCGAACTCCCAGCGATAAGTTAGGTCATTCATATCTGTGGCATTGTCCCAGGATGCTGAGGCGTTGAAGGTAATCACCTCATCCTCGATGGCTGTTTTATTCTCGCCAGCCACGGCTACGGGCGCCCATTCCTTCACCACCACCTTGGCGAAGTCCACGCCAGTGTAGCCATCGTTGTCGCGCACGCTGAGCACCACGTTGTAAACGCCAGCAGACTCAAAGGCATGGGTGAGATCTGATCCATAAACAAAACCGTCCTGAAAGTTCCAGGTGTAGTTGATTATCATTCCATCAGGATCAGAACTCCCGGCAGCACTGAAGGCGATGATCTCCAATGTATCAACCACATGATCAGGTCCAGCGTCACCCACAGGCGGCTTCCCGTTCTCCCCCTTTATCACACCTCTCAGCGCGCTCAGCACGATGATGGCTACGCACAGAACCGCTCCGACTCCACCCACCACATTGCCATTGGCGTACCGACCCATCTTAGTTCACCTCTTTTCGAGAAAGGGATAGTGCCCTTCCCCTATATAATTTTAATGCGCGCACTCGTTTTCGGGCTTAGGATCGAGCACTTTCACCCGCCCCCTTTTTATGCATATATCATCTCTCTACAACCATGCCGAGGCGCAAGCCCAAGATAGAGCGCTTGCACGAAATGGAGGCAAGGGCATGGGCAGGATCTTCAAGGACCCGGAGAAGCTGGACTTCAACTATGTGCCACCTTGTCTGCCGCGCCGGGAAGCGCTCCCAAACTACGCCTCGACCACCTTTATCCTTAGCCTCCCTACCCCTTCCACCCCTGCCTCCACCACATCCCCCGCTGCCAGTGGACCAACGCCCTTTGGAGTGCCTGTGGCGATGATATCTCCCGGCTCCAGGCTCATAATCCCAGAAACATACTCGATAATCCTGGGGACTTTGTGGTTCATCAGGGCAGTGGTGGAGCGCTGCCTGTACATCCCATTCACCTTCAGCCATATCTCCAGATTATGGGGGTCGGGCACTTCTCCCCTCGGCACGATCTCTGATACAGGGGCGAAGGTATCGTATCCCTTGGCGATCGTCCAGGGCAGCCCTGCCTTCTTTGCTTTTGCCTGTACATCCCTTGCAGTCACGTCTATGAGGAGCGCATATCCCAACACATGGGAGAGTGCATCCTGTTGGGAGATCGACTTCCCGCCCCTGCCCATTACCACTGCCAGCTCTACCTCGTGATGCACCTCACCGATCCCCTTCGGGATGCGGATATTACCCTCATCGAGTACCAGCGCGCTCGGCGGTTTTAGGAAGAAATAGGGCTCCTCGGCTGGAGCGCTCGACATCTCCTCCGCATGCTCCACGTAGTTCCGCAGGAGACAGATCACCTTCGAAGGGCGCACCCCCTTCCTGCCTCTCACAGGGATAACGATCATGCACCTGGAGAGGATGGAGGATACTTAAGGGCTGCGCAGCAGGCGGAGATCTTGCCTCACCCATCCTTATCCATCGAACCCCCGCGCATCGCGTCATTCGGCGGAAGGACTCATCCATCTCCCTGTAAAAACGCGCGCGATGCGGCATGGACAACAGATCTCCCCCTCAGGAGCAGGAGGACGGAAACCGTTATCTCGCACCTTACATTCTCAATGTCGTGGACCTGAAGGTCTTGTGCAGGCATCCCTTCCTGAAGGAGGCAAGGGATTGGATATTGTCCAGCAAGGCTACCTTAGAGGATCTGGTGCAGGGAGCACCATATGGCAGGGCAAGGGACAGGGCGTACCGCAGGATCATCGAGGCACTGGAGAGGGGCAAGGTGTCCCCTGGCGCGGTGGTTGACGAGACAGATGCGATAGTGGAGCTGTACTCCTATCCTCTGGCAAGGATGCTGGTCTCCTGCGTGGCAGACCCATATCTCATTTCGCGGTATGCACTGGCAGAGGGCGTGGGAGCAGGGGACAGTCTGAGGGCGGATGATGACGCCCTCCTCCTCACAGCATGCCATGATCTTGGAATAGATGCGCGCCCTGGCTTTTCTGTTCACATCGCAGATTTTCTCAGGCTCTCCAGCCAGATGCGCAATCCCGAGTGGAAGCTGGTGAATCAGGACCTCAGGAGGGGGTATGTGCATCTCACGAAGGACAAACTCGCGAGGATGGTGCAGCAGGCGCTCCAGGAGCGGATAGAGTGCGAGATGCCGATCCCAGTGAGCGAGATGATGATCGAGACCTTTGCGCCTATGACGATGCGTATCAGAGAGGTGCTGGCAGAGAAGCGCAGGGAGCTGAAGCCCAAGGAGACCGGGGAGATAAGCATCCTGAGGATGCCTCCGTGCATGCGCGAGTTCCTCAAGATCATAGACGGCGTGGGGAACCTGCCGCACAGTGCAAGGTTCGCGCTCACATCCTTTCTGCACTACATCGGCATGAGCAACGAGGATATCCTATCTGTGTTTTCCAACTCCCCGGACTTTGACAGGGCAAAAGCTGGATACCAGATCGACCACATCACAGGTGCGAGCTCAGGGGTGGAGTACATGCCCCCAGAATGCTCGACGATGAAGAGTTACGGGATATGCATCAATCCAGATGAGCTGTGCGCCAAGGAGTGGATGACCCATCCCCTTACCTATTACAGGGTGAAGGGGAAGCGCCGTGCTAAGGAAGGGAGCGCCAGGCGCGCGCCCCCCGGTGAAGGGCGGTGAGGTTCCCAGCGACTGCGAACCACAGCATCATGATGTCCAGGAGTGTGAGGGTGCCGAGCCAGGGAAGTGTCAGTTGGTATGGAGCATGGAGGTGGACGAGCGCCCCTGTAATCGCGGGGATCGCGATGAGCAGCACCAGGCGATCTGCACGCCCCAATACCCCTGAGTAATCCCTTGCAGCACCGACTGCCTGCGCCTGCGTGCCCATGTAGCTCGTCATGAAGACGCCCATGAGCGCAAGAAGCCCTATGAGGATGTGTGTGATGTAGGGGCTCAGCACCAGCCCGGTGAGGATCGCGAAGTCCGCGTACCTGTCTATGGCATGGTCCAGGAGATCGCCGCGCCTGCTCCCCTTGCCCTGGTGTTTCGCCACGCAACCGTCGAGCGCATCCAAGAGACCGTTCAGGAACACGAACAGCGCGCCGACGAACAAAAACTCGTAGCATCGGTGAGATATATAAAAGAAATATCCGGCAGCAAGCGCGCATACCAGCGCCGCTATGCTGAAAGAGTGGGGGCTAAACCCTTTGCACCTCTTTGCAACGGGACCCAGCAGCCGCTCAGATACCCACCGCCCCTTTTCTAGTACCATGAGAGCACCTCCTCTGACCAGTCCACCGCGCCCGGAAGATAGCCCCTGCTCTTGCCGTGAACTATCTCTTCCACTCTGTCCGCGACCTCTGCTGGTGTGAGTGGTGTGGCATCTATTTCCCTCACCTTCTCGCAGCATTCGAGCGCCTCCACCAGTATGAGGTCTATCGCCTCAGCCTCCAGATTCATCCTTATTTTCCGCTCTGGATACCCCCTGACGGTCAGTCTTCTCCGCAGTTCCGCAGGAGAGCAGCGCAGCACAATGCAGAGATTCGGGGCAAGGAAGTGGCTGAGATGTCCCACAACGATCATAGCGCCCTCGAGGCTCATCCCTTGCAGTCTCGACGCCAGGCGCTCGACATCCACCCCCATCCCACCATCGTTTGACATCTCCATGGCACCAAACCTCTTCGCCAACTCAGCAACTTCATGAACCCGGTAGCCCTTCGAGCGCAGTATCTTGGCAGCGGAGGTCTTGCCTGTACCTGGAGTGCCTGTCAACGCTATCAACACGGTGAGGGCAATCATCGGCTGATTAAAGGGTTTGCGCTGTGGGATAGCACACTCATCTTCAGAGCGATGAAATGTGGGTTGTACATGGGGATGGATCGGTCCGTCCATCTCGACATAATCTGCAGAGATCCACCTGCGCGGGAGATACTGGAGACAGACAGTACCGCGCTCGTTATCACGGTGCTCCTCGTGGCTACGATCACATCCCTTGCCCTCCTGATGCTTCGCAAGAGGCTGCGGTAGCATGCCTGCGAAAGTAATTTATCCACACTCCATGATATAGATTGGTCCTTGGTGAACGGATGGGACTCGACCTCAAGCGCATACCTACTGGCGTCTCAGATTTTGACGCCATCATCAACGGAGGGCTGCCCTCAGGGTCCGTAGTGCTGCTGCTGGGCGAAACCGGCGCTGGCCAGCAGGAGTTCGTCTATACCTCTGCCGCCAAAGTCGGAATGGTGATGGAGCGCCCGCAGGCGTGCCGGCACTATCTGGGGGACCACTGCGATTACCATGCCCTGCCAGACCGGATATGCTACCTCACCTTCTCCCGCTCGGTGGAAGACATCCTGATGGAGGTGAAGGCATCGTTCAATCCCAACTACTTCAAGGCTATGAAGGAGAGGGTATTCTTCAAGGACCTCTCGGGCAGCTACTTCAAGCGCACGAGAGTGCCGAGCTCATGGACGCACCCAGGGGACGATGGATCCTCCCTCTTCTCCCCGCAGCAGGAGGAGGATGTCCTGGAAGCGCTGGTGGACTTCGTGGACGCGAACGGCAAGAACGCGCTGGTCATCATCGATTCCCTCACGGACCTGGTCATCTCCAAAGCAGTGGACATAAGGGATCTGGTGGGTGTGCTGCGGGGGATGCAGCGCGCTGCCAAGCGGTGGGACGGGATCATATACCTCCTCCTCACCAACGGCATCATGGATGCGCGGGAGCAGCAGATGGTGATAGACAGCGTGGACGGGGTGTTCGTATTCGAGTGGTCGAAGTACCACCGAAGCTCCAAGCGCCAGCGCTACATGTACGTGGAGAAGTTCATGAGCGTGCTGCCGCACCTGGACATGAAGCGCATCGCCCGCTTTCCAACGATGGTGAACGCGCATAGCGGACTAGTGGTGATCAGTCTGGAGATGATCGAATGAGGTGTTCAAATGTCTGATAGGGCAAGTACTGGCATCAGCGGTTTGGACGGGATGCTGAGCGGTGGGTTCCCGCGCGGACACATCGTGGCTGTGATAGGTGCCTGCGGCACTGGGAAGACCACGATGGCGTTGCAATTTTTGATCGATGGCTTACCCAAGGGGGAGAAGGGGATCTTCATCTCCCTGGAGGAGGATCAGGAGGCTGTTGCAGAGACCGCTCGCTCCTATGGCTGGGATATCGGTCCGCGCATAGCGCAGAAAGAGCTCGCGGTCTACAAGCTCGAGCCTTCAGACGCCAAGGCGGCTATAGAACGGGTGCGCAGCGAGCTCCCAGACCTGATCAAGGGCTTTGGTGCGAGGAGGCTGGCGCTGGATTCCGTCTCCCTGCTGAACATGCTTGCCGAGGATGAGGCTGCGCGCAGGGCGCAGATCTTCTCGCTCTGCCAGCAGATTAGGAAGGCGGGTGCGACCGCCGTGCTCACGGCGGAAGCCAGACCCGACAACCCCTCTGCATCCAGGGATGGACTGGTGGAGTACGTGGCCGATGGCGTGATAGTGCTCCAGTACGTGGTGCAGGGCAGTGGAGAGGTGCAGCTCGCCCTGAGGGTGGTGAAGATGCGCCGCTGCCAGCACACGCGCACAGTGAAGCCATATACGCTCACATCCAGG
>JBFMEL010000008.1:0-31205 GCA_040753455.1 Thermoplasmatota archaeon
AAAGGGTACCCCTCGACATGGGGAACTATCCGTATGTCTGTGCCAGGGTGAAGGCGAAGAAGGCACTGCTGTATCCAGCGGAGATGTACCAGAAATTCCTTAACATGACCGTGGCGCAGATATCCAGGACACTGGGAGAGGGCGAGTACCGGGAGGAGATCCTCGCGCTCGGAGCAAAGTACAGCGGAGCGGATCTCGTAGAGTTCGCTACCAGAGATAACATGGCGAGGGTCTACACCCAGGTCCTGGATTTTTCAGAGGGAGATCTCAAGAACATCGTCTCGAAGTTCATCGACAGATGGGACGTATGGAACATCCAGACCATACTACGAGGAAAGTTCTACGGCGCGTCGCCCAGCGAGATCATGGACGAGATCATCCCGGCTGGAACATGCACCGCTGAGTTCCTGCGCATGCTCGCGGGCAAGGACACGCTGGACGAGGTGATAGAGTCGCTGGATGGCACACCCTATTACGAGCCGTTGATAAACGCGAGGAAGGATGGCGAGGATGGGAAAACGATTGCGCCCCTCGAAGACTCCCTTTATAAAAGGTACTACTCCCTCCTGCTCGAGACCGTGCACCCGACGAACGAACCCAATGCCCACTTCCTCAGATTCATCAGGATGGAGATCGATATGCTCAATCTCAGAACGCTGCTGAGGCTCAAGATCTCTGGTGAGAAGGGCGAGGGATTTCTCTTTCTCGATGGTGGACTCGAGCTGAACGCGCACGATCTCCCCTCGATGTTGGGACTGGAATGGGAACCCTTGATTTCGAGGCTGAAGCGCTGCTCCTTCTACAAGAGCATCGCGGGCGAACTTGCCAAGGCTCGGGAGAGAGGGCTGAACGATCTCATGATCGCCCTGGAGAGGCACGTCCTGAGGGAGGCGACGAGGCACGCCAACCTCCACCCGCTGTCTGTGCTGCCTGTCCTGGATTTCATGGTGGCGAAGAAGAACGAGGTGGACAACATCAGGATCATCGCAAGGGGCAGGGAGTCCGGGCTGGATAACGATCTGATCAGGGGGCTCTTGATACATAGGTGAGGCTATGGAGCTGGCGGTCGTAGGCAGCGAGGAGTTCGTCCTGGGGTTCAGGCTGGCTGGGATAAAGAGGGTCGTTCCATGCACGGATGAGGGGCTGGAAGAGGCCGTCACCAGCGTCTTGGCTGACAAGGAGGTGGGGATCCTCGTGCTTCACGATCTTGCGCTCGAATCCCTTCCCCAGAGCATGAGGACGAAACTAAGAGAGGGCATCAAACCAGTCTTGATCACCTTGGGCGAAGAGGAGGAGGACCTGAGGAGGAAGGTGAAGAGAGTGATCGGGATAGATCTCTACGTGGCAGAGTGAGGATGTGATCGGATGATGAACGATGCAGGTGAAAAAGTGAGGAAAGGGGCGGGTGTGATCTACCGTGTGGCTGGCCCTGTGGTGACAGCAGTGGGGATCAGCCCGAGGATGTACGATGTCGTCTTCGTTGGCGGGGAGAGGTTGATGGGCGAGGTCATCGGGCTCGTAAAGGACAGGACCATCATCCAGGTCTACGAGGACACCACAGGCCTGAAGCCGGGCGAGGAGGTGATCGACACAGGGATGCCTCTCGTGCTCGAGCTCGGTCCGGGTCTCCTGTCCAGCATATATGACGGCATACAGAGACCCCTGCCTGTCCTCAGGGACAAGATGGGCGACTTTGTGAAGAGAGGGGTGAGCGCCCCTGGGCTGGACAAAGAAAGGTCATGGAAGTTCGTGCCCTGTGTCAGGGAGGGGGAGAGGATCACTGGCGGCACCATCATCGGAGTGGTGCAGGAGGCACAGCACATCGAGCACCGCATCCTAGCCCCCCCCGACGTGGAAGGGGAAGTCCAGAGCATAAAGGAGGGCTCATTCAGGGTCGAGGATACCGTGTGCACGCTCGACAACGGCCGCCGTCTCACGATGATGCAGAGATGGCCGGTCAGGGTGCCCAGGCCCTACAAGGAGAAGCTCATGCCCGATATCCCACTCGTCACAGGGCAGAGGGTGCTCGACACATTCTTCCCACTGGCGAAGGGCGGCACCGCCGCGATACCCGGGGGGTTTGGCACGGGCAAGACGGTGAGCCAGCATCAGCTCTCCAAGTGGAGCGACGCGAAGATCGTGGTCTATGTGGGGTGCGGGGAAAGAGGCAACGAGATGACCGAGGTCCTGACGGAATTTCCAGAGCTGGAGGACCCGTGGACAGGCGCGCGTCTAATCCAAAGGACGATCTTGATTGCAAACACGTCCAATATGCCGGTCGCTGCCAGGGAGGCGTCTGTGTATACTGGTGTGACTATCGCCGAGTACTTCAGGGACATGGGGTACCATGTATCGCTGATGGCGGACAGCACGAGCAGGTGGGCAGAGGCGATGAGGGAGATATCCTCGAGGCTGGAGGAGATGCCCGGGGAGGAGGGGTACCCTGCATACCTGGCTGCAAGGCTCTCGGAATTCTACGAAAGGGCGGGGAGGGTCATCGCGCTGAACGGCATGGAAGGCTCTGTCTCCATCATCGGAGCTGTCTCGCCGCCCGGCGGTGACTTTTCGGAGCCAGTCACGCAGGGGACGCTGAGGATCGTCAAGGTCTTCTGGGCGCTGGACACCAAGCTCAGGGAAAGAAGGCACTTCCCTGCCATCAACTGGCTCACGAGCTACAGCCTCTACCTCTCGACCCTCGAAGAGTGGTACGGCAGGAGTGTGGGGGAGGAATTCATCAGGCTCAGGGGATGGGCGATGAGCGTGCTGCAGAAGGAGGCCGAGCTCCAGGAGATAGTGCAGCTGGTGGGCTCCGATGCTCTCCCGGAGGAGCAGCGCTTGACCCTGGAGGTTGCCAGGATGATCAGGGAGATCTTCCTGCAGCAGAACGCCTATCACAGGGTGGATACCTACAGCGACCTGAAACGGCAGTACGCGCTTCTTCAGGCGATCGAGTGGTTCTCTCGAGCATCCACGAGGTGCATATCGCTCGGGGCGAGCGTGAAGGACATAACTTCCCTCAGATCGAAGCTCCTGCTGTCCAAGGTGAAGTTCGAAGAGCAGTTCGATGAGGCGCTCGGGAACGCCCTGAAAGCCGGGGAGGAGGAGTTCAAGGCACTGGAGGGTAGGATATGAAGGAGTACAGGACGATAACAGAGATCTCTGGACCGCTCCTCTTTCTCCAGAAGACTGAGGCTATAGGGTACGGGGAGCTGGCGCACATCTCCCTGCCCGACGGCACGATGAAGAGGGGACAGGTCCTCGACACCTCGAAGGAGATCGTGGTGGTCCAGGTCTTCGAAGGCACAGCCGGGATAGACATCTCCTCGGGGGTCAAGTTCCTCGGGGAGACGATCAAGATCAACGTCTCGAAGGAGATGCTGGGCAGGATCTTGTCCGGCAGCGGCGAGCCGATCGACGGCGGACCCCCGATCATCCCAGAGAAAAAGCTGGAGATCACAGGCGCGGCGATCAACCCATGGGCGAGGGACAGCCCCTCGGAGTGGATACAGACAGGGATCTCCACCATAGACGGGATGAATACGCTGGTCAGGGGGCAGAAGCTCCCGATCTTCTCGGGATCCGGGCTCCCGCACAACGAGATCGCGCTCCAGGTAGCGAGGCAGGCGAAGGTCGTCGGCAAGGAGGAGGAGTTCGCAGTCGTCTTCGCTGCCATGGGGATCACGAACGAGGAGGCGCAGCAGTTCATCAAGGACTTCGAGAGGACTGGCGCGCTCAAGAGGGCGGTGATATTCCTCAATCTGGCAGACGACCCGGCTGTGGAACGGCTCATCACCCCGAGGATGGCGCTCACAGCCGCAGAGTTCCTAGCCTTTGAAAAGGATATGCACATCCTGGTCATCCTCACGGACATGACCAACTACTGCGAGGCGCTGCGGCAGATCGGCGCTGCACGGGAGGAGGTACCAGGAAGGAGGGGCTTCCCCGGCTATCTCTACACAGACCTGGCTACGCTGTACGAGAGGGCGGGGCGCATCAAGGGGAAGAAAGGCTCAATCACCCAGATCCCGATTATATCGATGCCAGATGATGACATCACCCATCCGATCCCAGATCTGAGCGCCTACATCACAGAGGGGCAGCTGGTCATCGACAGAGCGCTGCACCGCAAAGGGATATACCCACCGATCAACCCACTCCCCTCCCTTTCGAGGTTGATGCGACTGGGGATAGGTCACGGGATGACGAGGGGGGACCATGATCAGATACAGAACCAATTATATGCGACATACGCGGAGGGGAACGATCTCAGGGGGCTTGTGGCAATCGTCGGCAAGGAATCGCTCTCGGAGAGGGACAGGAAGTTTCTGGAGTTCGCAGACACGTTCGAGAACGAATTCATCAGACAGGGGAAAGAGGAGGAGAGGGGGATCGTCGAGACCCTGGAGATCGCCTGGCGGATGCTGGCTGCACTGCCCGAGGATGCGCTCGTGAAGATCGACAGGGAGACCATGGAGCAGTACCACCCCGCCCACAGGAAGGGAAGCAATAATGAGGGTGTGGGGAAGGGAGCCAATAGCCCGAAAGGGGAAGGTGGAGAACGAGGGCATTTAGGATGACGACAGAATACAAGCCCACGAGGTCCACGCTGCTCCTGATAAAGAAGAAGATAAGGCTTTCAGAGACAGGGTACAAGCTGTTGAGGATGAAGCGCGACGGGCTGATAATGGAGTTCTTCAAGATATTGGGCAGATCAAAGGACATCAGGTCCCGAATGATAAAGGAGTACATGACAGCGAAGCAGAAGATCGCGATAGCCACGTGCGTTGATGGGGCGGCAGGTGTGAGATCCGCAGCCTTCGCCCTTTCCCAACACCCGACGTTCAGGCTTAAGAGCAGGAACGTGATGGGGATCCTCGTCCCCGAGATCGAACATGAGGATGTGAGGAAGGGGCTGCTGGAAAGAGGCTACGGGATACTAGGCACCTCAGCAAGGATAGACGAGGCAGCGGACGCCTATGAAAAGCTCGTCGAGGACATCATACTGGCTGCCGAATACGAGACAAAGATGCGCAAACTGATCGAGGAGATAGACAAGACGAAGCGGAGGGTCAACGCGCTCGAGTTCAAGGTCATCCCTGAGCTTCAGCGGGCAGAGGCGTTCATCAGGCTGAGGCTCGAAGAACTGGAGAGGGAGAACATCTTCAGGCTCAAGAGGTTCAAAGGCTGATGTTGGAAGAACTCGTGAGATGGCTCAAGCTGGATACGGAGGAGGGCAGGAGGCGCATATTCTGGTTGTTCCTGATAATCTCCACAGGGATGCTCTTTCTCGGCTATGCGATTATCCTGTATCTGCTGCTCAGATGAGGGTCGAACCCCTCTTCTCTTCAAGGATGAAACCAGATCTGCTGCATGACGCGATCTCTGGAGTGCTCTTGACCATCGAGAGGCTGCGCACCTGATCGGATGCCCGAGACTGCACATCCTGTTCCTGCACATATGCACACGAGATGTATGAGCACTGCAGGCAGGGCAAACGATATCTCGGGGTTAGGGTATGGGTGGTTCAATGATGCGCGCTGTGCTCTTCGATCTTGGCAATACCCTGGTGACCACCATATTATGCAACGAGGAGATCATGCAGCGCATCCTCATGGAAAAGGGGATCGAGAAGGACCTGGATGAAATATACAGGGCAAGGGCGCTCGCAGCTCGAGAGGCGATGAAGAGAGATCTTCCGATGCATGAGTTCTATGCGAGATGGAACAGCCTCATCCTCAGCAAGATGGGGATCGAGGATGCATCCATGGGCAGGTACATCTGCGAGAGATGGTACGAGCGCGCAGAGCTGAGATTGTACGAGGATGTGATCCCTACCCTCAAGGAGCTGAGGTCCAGGGGGCTCAAGCTCGGCACAATCACGAACGGGTTCGAAGAAGAGGTCGCCGATGTGATGTCGCACCTTCCAATCGATACAGGGTTTTTCGATATTATAGTGGGCTGCGACACCACGGGCGCAGAGAAGCCAGACCCGCAGCCGTTCCTCCACGCAGCATCGCGGCTGGGCATGAACCCCGAGGACGCGCTCTTCGTTGGCGACAGTTATGAAAAGGATTACTTGGGCGCGCTCGGCACAGGGATGAGAGCGCTGCTGATCCTGAGGGAGGGAGAGCTGCCGGCACCAGAGATCGCATACATCAGGAGACTCGAGGAGGTCTTGGAGCATCTCTGAACCCATAAGGGATGGCTCGAGCCTGCACGAGATCTCACATGTAACCTGTGATCTCCGAGACGCTGGAGGCGTGCTTCTGAATCCCTTCGATGATGGAGGAGTCGGAGAGATAGACCGCATAATCCTCGCCTTTATACGTGAAGCACAATACACACCCCATTTCCTCGAGACCCTTCAATACCTCTTCCACCTCGGCAGTGGGTATGTTGAGCTTCTCGGCTATCTCAGCTACGGTCATGGCACCCGGGTGCTCTCTCTTCGCTCTCCATCGATGGAATCTCTTTAACATGCCTTATCACCTCCCCCACCTCGTATAGCCTTCGGTATTTAAATTCTACTGTAATGTAGTGTGCAGATATTCATTGCTCATTGCTCCCTCAGAAATGATCTCACCTCGTGCAAGCGCAATGTACCGGGCGGGGCGGACATTCATTGCTCGGCACCTAATCCCCCCTGGGCACCCATGATTTAGTGCTCAGCGTCCAGACCTTCGAATATCTCCCGCTGCCCTGGCTGATATCCCAGCCTCACAGCTTCTGGTACGGGCGCGATCCTTCACCCCTTCACTGTGCTTTCCCCCTCTCCGCACCTCTGCCCATCCCACCTATCCTGCGCTCGAGGAAGCTGATAACGCCCGGCAGTCCTTCCACGTCCTTGATCCCTTTCTTGGTCAGCATGGCAAGCCTTGCCCTGAACTCGATGTCAGGGATGACCCCGCACGCCTTCAGCCCGTCCTGGAGCGCGCAGCACAGCCTTCCACCCCTCGCATCCCAGTCCGTGAGGATAATGACCCTCTCGTGCTTGGCTGAGATCTCCTCGCAGAGGTTGAAGATAGCATTGCCCACGTTCACCATCTTGATCTCTCCCTTCACACCCATACTCCGGAGGGCATGGAGATCCTTCCTTCCCTCCACTACGATCAGCGCATCGAGGCTTTCCTCTGCCAGTTTCGCGATCAGCTCCTCGATCTCCTCCAGGCGCTCCTCATCGTTCATGCGCTCTCCTCAGCCTCTCCGAGCACTCCACTGGGTTGAGGCCATGCACCATCACCACCTTGCACCGTCCACGGATCCCAGACTTTATTTCCAGGGCGCCGAGGGGCAGACCCAGCACCTCAGATAGGAAGCGCAGGAGCTCGGTGTTCGCCCTTCCCTTCCTTGCCTCCTCCCTGACCCTGATCTGCATCGCACAGCGCCATTCGTTGAAGCCCGTCACCCTGCTCTCCCTAGCACCTGGCATCACCTCGACCGAGATTAAAGCGCCACCGGGGAATCCCTTGACAGCGTCAGCGATACCGCCCATAAGGCTGCAATCCGGCTATCAGATATAAAGGATGGGGCTGCCCGGCAGGAAACACGGGCTACCACATTCAAAAGGTGTCGAACCCCTATCGCGCTCCGTTGCTGATCACCCGGGTGGCTTTGAGCCTGCCACTGTCAAACAGGAGAGAGAAGTAGTCTGTGCTGTGGTTCGTCGCCCTCATCTTCACACACCGCACGTGGCGCTGGACGCTCACCCCGCCCATCTCCATCATCCTGAGGTATATGATGCCATCAGCAAGGAAGTCCTCCTCATACCTGGCATAAGAGCGGGAGTCCGGGCACATCTCGGATACGAGGAGGGTTGTGACCCCTAAGTCGCGCAGCCACTCGAACAGGTGGAACATCTCTTCCCTCGGCTCCTTGAACTTTGCCAGCAGCTGAAGCACCGGGAGCGAGTCCACAGATAGGAGCTCGTAGTTGGAGGTCTCGTGAAGGCTCTTCGCGTACATCTTGAAGACCTGCATCCAGCTCTGCTCCTTCAACTGCGTCAGGCGCTTCCTTATCAGCCCGATGTCCACGACCTCCATCCTGTCCTTCACCGCCTCCATCTCCCAACCGAGCCCTCTCATGTGCTTCTTCAGGCTGGAGGAGCTCTGCTCCAGCGTGATGTAGAGGCACTTGCGCCCGTCGTGCAGGGCGTTGTGGTGCAGTATGTTGTAGGCGACAGAGGACTTCATCGTCCCCGGCTCACCAACCACGAGCACGATGCTTCCCTCTGGTATCCCGCCCTGGAGCCTCTCGTCGAACCCATCTATGTACGTCCTGACCCGACCTTCGATCATACCGATCCCTATGACGGCATGGGATTGGGGGATAAATAGATTGTTGAGCTCTCCGGTCTGGGGGGGAGCAAGTGCGCATCCCCTCAGCATCTTTATTTCTCCCTGGCCATGCAGAACACTTTCACCCACCCCCCCTCAAACCTTATAACCCCAGGGCGCAATGCAGATGCGAGGCAGCTGTTGAGACATGCCTCTGGACGGTGATGAGTTGAGCGTCGAGAACAAGCTCGCGCCCCATGTAGAGGAACTCGCCAGGGCGCTTGGAGAAGGTGCGGATAAGGAGGGCATCGAGAGACTTCTGAAGGAGTACCTGGGCCTGAAACTGAAGATCGAAGAGGCAAAGAGGATGGCGATGAGGGAGCTGAATCCCCAAGGGGATAGGGGCGTGGACCGCAAGCTCGAGGAGCTGGGACCAAGCGACCCCAACGTGAACATCACAGCCCGCGTCCTATACGTCACGGAGAGGGAGGTGGAGGCGAGGGGAGAGCGCAAGAGGATATATTCCGGGATACTGGGGGACGAAACAACCACCCGCCAGTTCACTGCCTGGAACGCGGATGCGGTCCCTCTCGCCAAAGGAGATGTGATCAGGATCGAGTCTGCCTATACCACAGAGTGGCGCGGAGAGCCCCAGGTGAACATCGGCACCCGTGCAAGGGTGGTGCGCATGCCGCCCGACGCTCTCCCAGCAGCCCGCCGGCGTTCCGAGGAATGTCTGATAGCAGACCTCAGGGACGGGATGAGCGGCGTTGCGGTCAGCGGAAGGGTCATCAGCATGGAAGAGCGAGAGGTCGTGGTCGGAGAGGAGAAGAAGATCGTGCGCTCGGGGGTGATCGCAGACCCGTCCAGCAAGGTGATGTTCTCCGCCTGGCACGACTTCGGCATCACACAGGGAGATGCGATAAAGGTCCACGGGGGCTACGTGAGGAACTGGCGCGGTCTCCTCCAGCTGAACTTCGACGAACGCTCTCGGGTCGAGCGTCTCGAGGAGTTCCCCAGCATCGAGGAACTATCCTTACCCCTGATGTCCAGCATACGCGAACTCGAGGAGAGGGGAGGCGCTGTGGACATAGAGATCCATGGGATAGTGCTTGATGTAAAGGAAGCTAGTGGTTTGATCTTCAGATGCCCGGAGTGCAACCGCGTGCTCAAGGGATCCGATTGTAGGGTACATGGCGCTGTGGAAGGGACCCCGGATATGCGCATCAAAGCCATAGTGGACGATGGGACCGGCGCGCTCATGGTGATATGCACCAGGGAAGCCACCGAGCGCCTGCTGGGCAGGAAGCTCGACGACTGGTTGAAGGAGATCCATGGTCGCAAAATCGTGAACTACGATGTGGTGCGGGACCATCTGGTGAACGTGCTGGTGGCAAAGCCCGTGGCGGTGCGGGGAAGCGTGAGCAGCGACGACTTCGGGCTATCGCTCACAGGCACTGAGATGCACATCTTGAGCGTGGATGTCTCCGAGGAGGCTCGCAAGATCCTGTCCGAGGAAGAGGGAGGGATCCCATTATGAAGCGGGAAACTGCCTGGCGCATCTTCGCAGGCGAGCTGAACGAGGCTGATCTGGAGATGGTCGGGGAGGGCGAGCGCGCCCCCACGTACCTCGTCACCCCACTGGGCGCGAAGGTGAACCGCATCATCGCGGTGGGGGTCCTTACAGATGTCGAAAACTCTGGCTCCGAGGAAAATCCCTTCTGGAAGGCAAGGATCTCCGATCCCACCGGCACATTCTTCGTATCAGCGGGGCAGTTCCATGCAGAGGCGGCTGCGATGCTCTCGAAGCTCAAGCCCCCCTGCTTCGCCGCTGTGATCGGCAAGGTGCGCGCCTACTCTCCCGAGCCCACTGTGACCTACGTGAGCGTTAGGCCAGAGACTGTGAAGGAAGTGGACGCTGCAACGAGAGATCATTGGGTTCTCGAGGCATGCAAGAGCCTGAGGCTTCGGCTGCACGCAATAGGGGACGCAATGGCGCTCGACCCTCCAACCAAAGAATCACTCTCCGCCCTTGGATACGGTGATTGCGCCGAGGGGCTGCTTGCAGCCATTGAACACTACAAGGAGATCGACATCTCAAGATACAAAAACATGCTGTTTGAAGGCTTGAGATACCTCCTCCCTGAGTACCAGGAAAGCTTCGAGGTCGAAGCTGAAGAAGAGGAAGAGGTGGAAGAGCCGGATGTCCTAAATGGGGTGATGGCTCCGACCACGGAAGAAGCAGAAGTGCTCGCGCTCTTCGACGAGCTCGATGCCAACGGAAAAGGTGTGGCGCTCGACGCGCTCCTCGATGCCACGAAGCCGAAGCGCTGGACCAAGGACCAGGTGGAGGCGATGCTCGAGAGCCTCAAGGAGAAGGGACATCTCTACGAGCCCAAGCTCGGGAGGTTCATGCGGTCGTAGCACCCTAAGGGGATGCATAAGCCAGTGCCCGCTCTCATGACTTGAAGACGATACTGCTCAAGGATCTGGAGATGGAAATCGCCAGCGAGAGACTCACACCACTCCTGGCTGAACCTTCGCGCGCGAGCCATTCATCCTCGCCCGTCCTTGGAAGGATGGATCTCGCGGGCGCTAACGTGTCATTCTCGCCTGGATGAATCGTATCAACTCTTCCGCGGATTTCATGGAAGACCCGACATCCTCGCTCGTTAGCACATCTCCGACGATCGGTGGGTACCTCCCGCTCAAGTAGAAATCGCCAATCTCGATGCAGCTATCGATGAACACTCTAAACCCTTTGTCGTACCCAGACGCAAGTTTGCACAGCCTTTCCAAATCGTGCGTCTTTTCGAGTGCCCAACCTCTGCTTATCAGATAGCCTTTCAGGTACTTTTCAACCGCCTGCTGGATCAGCATCCCGACGACCTCGGGATGATAATCGCCTTGCTCTGCCAAGAATCGAGCGGTCTCCCAGTCGTGCGACGCCAGTTCGAGCCATTCTCGCGCGACCTTCTCACGACGCTGCCCGGTCATATATCACGCGCCCTTTCGCCACTATGGTTTCGATGAAATGGTCGGTAAGCTCGAGCCGCTCTCTCATCTCGGCTGGGGTGATGACGATCGTCTCCACTATCGGGAACCCCAGAGGGGTATCCAGTATCTTCCTTACCTCTATCCTGCGCTCCCTCCCGCGCTTCTTGGTGTCCTTGACTATCAGGAGGTCGATGTCGCTCCCGCTGCGCGGGCTGCCGTACGCGTACGACCCGAAGAGGAGGATCTTCTCCGGGCGGTATCCGTGCACCAGCTTGCGGACGATGACACTCAGCACATGTTCGATGTCGCGCGGCTTCATGCGATGTGGAATATGCCCATCGCCATATAAATGTGTATGCCGTTCCTCCACCGCCCCCACTGGACGGGCATTTCCGCGGTCGCGGCAGAACCAGCGAAGGCGTCCGGTCACGCAAGATCGCACCATGCATATGATGAGCAGCTCGCCACCGTTGAAATGCTCGACACCCTACTCGAATATCCTTAGCCGAAGCGCTCGCGCAAGGACAAGGTGGAGGCGATGCTCGAGAGCCTCAAGGAGAAGGAGCATCTCTACGAACCCAAGCTCGGAAAGTTCATGCGGTCGTAGCACCCATCGCCATGCCCCGGTGAAGCTGTCCGACTACACGCACGTCAACAGGGTTGAGAAAAAATGATTCATGCGCATCAGCTTCTGGACTATGGCTCTCAGCACGCCTTCGATGTCGCACGGCTTCACGCGATGTGGAGGGCGCAGGAAGCGCTAGCATCTGTTAGATAGTAAGTAGCAGGCCCTAAACCGGTTTTGGTCAAGGCGTGATGATCTTGTAACTACCCACCTTCGCGCCCGTTTGCTTCCAGAAGACAAGTAACTCGTAGCGCGTCCCAGGGACAAGCGTGATGTTGAATGTATCCCCAGTGGAGAGTCGCCCTCCGCCGTCCCCGTCTATAAACGTCAGATTGCCGAAGCTGCCTGGAGTGAGAGTTTCCATCGAGCTTGCGAGATCCCTTGTTTCGTTGATGTATAGATAGACCTTGTACATGTGCAACGGTTCGGCCCTGTCTACAGCCACGTCAACTCTGTCACCGAGGGAAGATCCAGCGGTTAACATCACATACGGCTCACCGCCTGTAGTGCCGCCCATGTAGCCACTCACCATCACGTAGAGCACGGCCGTAAGAACGACCGTGATGGCGACCATTAATATTGTGGCGATAACTGGCGACACACCCTTGCGCTCGACGATCCATGCCCTGTGCATACGATAGGGGAAAGGTGCGGTAATATAAAATGATAACGCACTGCCGAATGCAGTTTCGCATTTGATTTGACCTCTAACCGCCTTCTACTATCTCAGATAATCTGACGAAAACCCCTCTTCCTATGGGAGTACCTCACACCCAAGAGCTTTAATGAGTGCGCTCCTTAAGATGCAAACCACAGAGAAAATGAAATGGAAAAGGATTTTAGAGGTGGGCCCTGCGTATATCCTCTACGTGCTCCAGGTCCTAGTCCCGATCTTTGATCCGGTGGCAACCCAGTAGATGTTCAGCTCGTAGTTAGCTCCGGGCGTTACGGTGATGTAGATCTTGTCCCCTGTGGTCAACTTCCCGCCGCCGTCGACGTCAACGAACTTAAGGTTGCCGCTTGTCCCATCCGTTATCGGGTTCATCGTGCTGTCCGTCGTGGTGTTCTTCAGCAGGATTATCTTGTAGCTGCTCAGGGGCTCTGACCTGCTGGGCTCACATTCCACTGCCCAAGTGGTTGCGTTCACCGATTGGGGTGCCGAGAACGTAACATATGGCTCCCCACCGCCGCCGCCGCCCATGTACCCGCTGACCATCACGTACAGCACAGCTGCCAGCACCACGGTGATCGCCACCATCAGGATGGTCGCGATGACCGGAGACACACCTTCCTTCTGCTTCCATACGCGCTTCATGTTTTGTCCTCCTGCAGGTCTTGCCTGCGAAAATGCATATGAGACTGCCGGTATATATATCTTGCCCCCTCAACATCATCTATCGTCGAAATATATATACGGCGAATGCCGAACTATTTCTCTGCCGCGAACCCCTTGTCTGTGATCTTGACAGGGAAGATGCCGGTCATCTCCGGGTGGTTGCGCACCTTTCTTATGATCAGGTTGCGGATGAAATCCATGCCGCTGCGCAGCCTTTCCAGTTCTATCACCACGTCTGCGATCTCCTCCACGCCGCTTTCTGTGCGCGAGTCGTAAACCCCCTGAAGCATGGTCACGAGGGCGAGACTCTTGTTGTGCTGGGTGTGCGCGTGGATCGTGCGCAGGGCTGAGAGCACGCTGGGATGGTCGTAGTATTCGAGGAAGAAGTCCAGGGAGTCGAGCACGAATCTGAAGGGGGGAGAGAGCTTCGAGACCTCGTATGTGAGGGTGGTGAGGAAGTTCACGCTTTCATCGCTGGGCAGGGGACCGTTCTGGCGCATGATGTCGCGCATCTTGATCCCCTCCAGGCGGTACTTGCTGACCTCCAGCCTCTTCTCGAGCACCCGCTCGTAGTGCAGGGCACCGATGTTCACGATCCTGGGGATGGCTTTCGCCCCCAGGCTCTGAAGGATACTGATCACGTCCTCGTCGCGCTCGGAGGTGGCGAAGTACACCACGTTCTCCTTCTCGGTTGCAGCGGCGGCAAACTGCTTTGCGAAGAGCTCGACCCCTGCGCCCGGGGAGCCGCATATCATCATCGTGCCGCCCTGGGGCAGCCCGCCTTCCAGTGCCTTGTCCAGGATCGTTATCCCGATCCTCTCAGGTGCCGGCATCTTCCACCCTCCCGCTCATCGATATCACGTCCTCGCAGACCAGGCTCATCATCCCCAGGATCTCGTCGCTGCTGAACTCCTCCATCGAGAATATGAATGCGAATACACCCTTCGAGCGCAGGCTGTTGATGAAGATGTGCAGGAACTCGCTCAGTATCTTGGTGTTGTTGTGGATCGCAAGGGAGTTGATCGCGTCAAGGATCACAAGGCAGTTCTTGCCGTTGTTCTTTCGCACCAGGTACTCCACCTTGAGCATGATGTTCTCCAGCATTGTCGGGCTCTCTACGTAGTGCACGTTCTCCTGCCTCGTGGCAGCGCCCATCATGATGTGGGAAACGCAGTCCACGAAGTGCACCTTCTCCATGTTGATCTCCAGGAGGTTCAGTATCCCTATGATCGAGTTGGAGGGCATCGATGCTGTGATGTAGATGGTGTTGAGCCCTCTCTTCGAGGCGAAGATGTCCACCAACCCCCTGATCGCGTCGAAATAGGCGTCTGTCCTGAAACCTACGGCGAGGGCTGTGGGGATTTCGGATTTCTGAAGGATCTCTGCGAGTTCTGTAGAGGTCATCATCCCTATCCGCCTCCGCTCACGCTGCCGCCCTTGAGCAGCGGGACGAGCAGCACGCCGCAGGGTGTGAGATCAAGCACGTACTTGGCTCTGGAGTGCTGTGTGCCCCTCATCTTCACCACCTGAAGGGTGCGCAGCAGGTCCCCCCTGCGCTCGAGGTTCCCCATGACCACGATGCCATCGGCGATCGCCTCTTCCACTCCGTACAAAGAGTAGCGCTCGGCCGTGGGGGAGATCTCAGAGACCAGGATGGTGGTGCATCCCAGCTCCGAGAGGCACTTGCCCATCTTCAGTATGAACTCCCTGATCTTCTCCTCGGTCTTCAGGCGGTAGCACACAGAGGTGATGGAATCTATGACCAGGCGCTTGATCCCCAGTTCGCTGACGATGTTGCCCACCGCCTTGACCAGGGTATCAACGTCCTCCAGCGTGAACTCGATCTCCACCAGTCCCAGTTTCTGGTACAGGATGGGCATGTCAACGAAGACCAGCTTTCCCTTCTTTATCAGGGACTTGTCAAAGAACTCGTAGGGGATGATGTTCTCCAGCAGCTTCGTGGACGACTCTGTGACGGAGATGAAGAGGCAGTTCTCACCATCCAGCGCTCCATGTACCAGGTACTCCAGGCTGATCGAGGTCTTGCCCGTGCCGACGCTGCCTGTGAAGAGGACGGTGTTCCCCCTTGGTATTCCCCCGTTAAGGATGTTGTCGAGTCCCTCGATCCCTGTGATGCACCTATCGCGTTCCTCCCCTGGCTTTCTGCCGAAGGTCTTGACCGTCATGGGATGTGGGCAATGGCATCCCCCTTTTAAACAGTTTCGGTTGTGGACTGGGCTGCGCCCCTCTTCGTGCCTGTAAGAGCAGGCAGTGCAAGGATCTGCATAGCGCTGACGCGGAGGTCATGTGCCGGAGGAACGGCAATAAGCGAGGAGTACGCGCCGCGCATCGACAGCGGGATCATCGTCTATGCAGGTGTGGATTACGGGGTCATCAACAAGGTCTCGACCGCGGTCCCGCAGCATCTAGAGATGGTGAGAAAGAACGTCGCAAAGGCTAATTCCAAGGTGGTGATCATGCTGGCGGATTCCCCGATCTCTGCAGAGGGTCCAGAGATGATCAGGGGCAAGAAGGTGCTGGTGGTCGAAATATCAGAGTATCCTAAGCTCTCTCAAAACTCTGTGCTTGCGCTCTTCATCAAATTCTGATGTGACAAACGTCCCTCTCCACGAATCCACAAATCGCTTATGCGAGACTTGGGAGATAATCACATCGTGGATATTCTTTGTAAATATATCTGGATAAGGCAATATCTCCTTGATTCGCTTGTCAATACAATCAGGAACGCCGCTCTTCAGAACAAGCGCAGCAATATCCCTGACATCGCTCGGCCTGGCGGACACTACCTTTAGAATGAAGTAGTCTCGGTACGCTGGCACGAAAAACTTGATCTCCCTGGTGCCCACTTGGATCTCAACTCTCTCCGAATCTTCAATGAACTTTTCATCTATAGCCACAATGTCCTTGTTTGCTCGCCCTCTTACTTCGCCCTCCATAAAGTCCAGAGCAATCTTCGCCCTCTTTTTGCCAATGCGCAATGTCTTGACGAAACGAGCAAAACCATAGGTTTCCCTAGTCTCAAAATTCTCAAGGTTGATCTTGTTTCCCAGCCAATTCTTTATTTTGTTAATGTTCCATCCTGTCTCCCTTTGCATAACAAAGTCGCAGTCCCTTGTGTACCTGGAATACTCTGTATATGCTCTTAGAGCATAGCCGCCAAGAAGAATCATCCTTGGCTTCGTGAACCCTTCTGAGCGCTGACAGAGAAATTCTAGTAACTCAGCTATCTCTTCCTCTCTCTTGTCCATCACGTCCTTGTGCTTAGGCAAGTTCCATCACCTTTTCAACAGCCTCATCCAACTCGCTTCTTATAAACTCATCGTAAATCCTGACCTCTTTCACATCAAAGATTCTTCTTTCTGCTAATTCATTTATCTTTTTGGAGCCATATTCCAATATCTGCCTTACTCTAATCTGTGTCTTTGACAAGCGCTTCCAGTATGCTCTTTTTGACAACTCCTTCAACCTGACTTTTGCTCTGTTCAAGTACAAAGCAGAGAACGCGTCTGCAAACGCCCATAACTGCAAGCACCCTATGATGCTTTCAGATACTGGCTCGATCTTCAACCCATGCATCTCCATATAATCCACATCCTTGACAACCTGAACTTCTACGTGCCAGCCCTTCTTCTCTGCAAAGGCTTTTAATGCCCTTGCATATGATTTGCTCTTTACCTTCAAAGAATACACTTCTCTGTGAATGAAATCATTGTTCCAGAATGATGCTGCGCTCTGCCTAGATACCACCTTAAAATTCTTGTCTGTTCTCAAGAAATCATAAAAGCTTTCAAATTCATCAGGAACCCAGTACCAGCCGTGCGTCACGTGCTCGACGTACCCAGCTCGCGCTAAGTTGTGCATGTACTCCCTGGCGTTCGCCTCTTTTACCTGTTCTACTTTGACCAAGCTGCCTCGCCAGTTCTTGCGCAACCTCTTGTTGAAGTCATCTAAGTAAGACATTGAGTTCACATTACCTATATATTTGGCAAAGCATATAAATCTTGGTGTTCACATTTTGATACGTTTTGGCAAACTTTCAGATCATAAAAGATCAGAGGGCGCCTGATGCCCTCTCAAGTTTTTCTGCCTCTCTGACCTGAACAGGAGACCTGTTCCCCCCTACATCTTGAAATGAGGTGCATCTCAGACCTCGTACTTCACCCCTCGTTGGGGAGGGATGATCTCCACCCCAAGGTCTCCCATGAACCTCTGGAAGATCTCGGGGCGCTCGGTGTGCACCGGGTAGACCCTCTTTGGCTTCATCGTCTCGATCATCTCTTTGAGTTCAAGGGCTCCTGCGTGCCCCGAGGCATGGATCTGATACAGGGGGATGCCGAAGTATGCCAGCCAGTTCTCCAGCCTGGCGCGGTCTATCTCCCCCTCCTCGTCGAACGGCTCGCTGGAGGAGAGGATGTAGAGGCTGCCCGCCCTCGGCTCGATCGCGATCAGTTCGTTCATGTCGAAGTACGTGCAGAAGAGCAGCACCTCGTCCTGATGCTTCGAGATCGATGCTGCATCCTCCGTCCTACCGCCTAAGGCATCTTCCAGGACCTTCTCCCAGGCATAGACAGCGCTCTTCTCCCTGCGATACACAGCCACGTTCGGGTCCGAGAGGGAGAAAAGCTCCAGGTGCTCGTCGTCCCTCAGCGCATGAAGGAGGTATGCCTGCTTCGCGGAGAGCACCATCCTCCTGTTGCAATCGCGCGCAGCTTCGTAGAACGTCCTCAGGCGGTCGAAGTCCAGCATCGGGAAGCCGCACATCACCAGCCCTGTGGCGTCACTCACGGTTTCGCGCACCTTCTTGCAGACCTCGTCCTCGCTCGACACCCCTGCGCTGTCTATGTTCGTGCCTTCGATGACGAGCGCATCGAGGTCATATTCTCTGGCTGCGGCGATGAATTCAGATGTCATCTCCCCGCGGTGTCCATGGCATCTGAGGTCTCCAGTATAGGCAATGCACCTGTCCTTGGACTCCACGATTACGCCGTATGAGCCCAGGGTGGAATGGTCCACGTGCACTGGACGAAGGCGCAGGGGATCCAGATGGACTGTGTCACCAGTGCGAAAAGGGGCGAACTGCTTCAGCACCACCTTCCCCTTGGCGCCGAGGGATGCGATCCTGTAGTCAGCCGCAGGTCTCCCGGATTCGTCCCTGGCTGTGAGTATGGTCTGCGCAGTCTCCCCGCAGTAAATCGGTATCTCGTCCTTCAGGTAGCGGATGTAGTCTGTGTGGTCTGTGTGCGGATGGCTGAGATACACTGCGTCCAGGGTGGCTTCCCTATCGTCATTTTTATATATGCCAGGGATAGGGGGGAGCAGTCCTGTGCCGAGGTGATGCTCCACGTTCCTTGGCTCCAGGAATGGTGGGTCATAGAACCGCTTCTCGGCACTGAAGTCCCGCCCAAAGTCGAGCATGAGCCTTGCCCCTGCTGCCTCCAAGAGGAGCTTGTTCCCTCCTATCGAGCCTGTGCCGCCGTGGAACGTCAGGTGCACCTCATCCCCTTCCTATGCCCATCTGAGCCTGTACTCACACACAGTATCCCCCTTGTTCACGCAGCGCGTGTGCTCCACAGTGCCCTTGGTTCTCGTGAGGCTCAGTATCCCCTGGAAGACGCCGAGCCATGCTGTGCACTGCTCCTCTGTGCGGCGATCCGCTGTCATCTCCACGAGTGCGCTCTTTTCCCCCTCCCTATAGAGGACCCTGAGCCCTCCATAATTGAAGGTGTCAAAATAGCTCTGCTCAGCATGGCGCAGCATCGTGCGTATGTCCATGAACCTCACCACGTAAGCTAAAGCTCCAAGGTTGGAGACCGCATGTGCACCCGAGCGCCTCACGTGCTCCATGCCCCTGGCAGATATCCACCTGAGGATATCCTCGTCCATGCTCTTAGGGTAGAACTTCTCGTCCCTGATATCCTGGAAGCTGATCCCAACGCTGCGGGAGCAGTCCTCCAAGCCATCTGTGCCCCATTGCTGCCTTATGTAGCTCATGTGAGCCTTGAGCACGGCGCCTTTCTGTCCTATCAACTCCATTGATGGATGAAGGCGCTGCACGGGCAAAAAGATTTCGTTGATGATAGTCTCCCCGGGGGGTCCCTGTGTAAGGAACCTCAATTCGCGGTCTCTCCGAACGAAGTTGATTATTGAATGCGAAGATCTTCTTGCACGGCTTTGGGACAATATTCGACTGCTGGCTGTCCATCTGGTAGGTTTGAGCCAGACAATATTTTTGTCCCAAACTCACCCCCCCTTCCCAAAGTTTCTTATAATTCCCTGACAATGATGAGCACAGGTGCCTGTAGGTAATTGGATGTGATGCCAAAAAAAAAGCACAACCCGGGGATCGGCCTCCGTCGAGGCCTTACAAACGGCTGCATTAGCGAGAAGATGAATAGAGCCATAGTTCAATCGGCGGGAATGGTAAATGGTCTTGGGAAATCAGGGAATGGGCAGCTATTCAATCGGCAAGGGATGACCAACGGGCTTGGCAATCCTTCGCCCCCTCTGTGCCTGAGGGTAGGAACGCATGGCGCGATCAACGGACCAAAGGCAGCGCTCGTATTTGGCGTTGCGATGCTGGCCGTGATTATCGTTCTTTCTGTTCTCACGACCACAGGGATCATCGGCAGGCCTTCCGCCCCTGCTATCACTATTGATGGGCAATTCGCAGACTGGGACGATGTATATTGCGTTTCGTTCGCCCAAGACACTGGCTCGCGATACGCGATCGCATCAGCCGCGATGACTGTCAGCGAGGGGCGGCTCTTCCTCCTGCTGAGGACTGCTGGTCCCATCCTTCAGGGCGGTGCGCCAGTGAACCGAACGATGGACGCTGTCTATGCGTTCCTCGACCTCGATGCAGACCCTGGCACAGGCTACGCTCTCAAGGGCTTGGGAGCCGACGCCATGGTGATCGTAGAGGGGTGGAACGGTATCCCTAGGACGAGAAACCTTCTCATATTTGGCTCTGGGGCAAACAGACACGACTGGCATGGATTTGGTCTCGATGGCAGCATCGCTGCTGCCAGTGCTGGTGATAGCCTAGAGGTGGAGATCCCATGGTCGCGCCTCGGCGGCGAGCGCGCAGATGTAAGGGTGCTGTGGGCTGTAGCAGGATATGACGGGCAGTTGGAATGGGCTTCAGTGCTCCTGAGCCTTGTAGAGCCTGTTGTGTCCGTCATGCAATCGAGCATGGTATCCGAATCCATCCTGACGCCCGGCATGGACGCTGACGTGCTCTCCCTCGCGCTGGAGGCTAATCATGACTGCGCTGTGACGGGCATGGAGTTCTCCTCCCCGGTCACTTTGAGGGATACAGATGGCATCTTGTCCCTCTCTGTGCAGTTGAAGGCGGGAGAGGAGCGAAGGCTGACTGTCTCAGCGCGCGTGCCGGACAGCGATGCGCTGTTCAATCTCACACTGAGGAATATCTCGCTTTCTCCTGAAGGAAGTTTCTTGCTCTCAGGTAAGCACGCGAGCGCCTATGTCAGGGATGCTCCGGATCACATCGCGATAGACGGCGCGTTCGGAGACTGGAATGCTGTGGAGAAGCACAGCGATGCAGCGGGCGATGCCGGGACCCCCACCATAGACATAAGACAAACAGCCTCGGTCGGGACGGGCAACTCCACCTTCTTCTATGTCGAAGTAGGTGGCAAGATCCTCGATGGTACCCGGATTCCTGAGAGGAACAGTGTCGCCTCCGAGCCTGCTGGAAGCAGCGGCAATGAGGGAAGTGGTGGGGCTGAAGGAGGAGCGCCAATCCCTGTCCTTTATCTGCCGCCGCTGTATGGCGAGGACGCGCTGCGTATCTTCGTTGATGCAGACAACGACCCGCTCACAGGCTACGCCATCGCAGACAACGCGCTCGTGCGGAGCGCCCCAGGCGTGATCGTCTCTGGAATACCTGGAGACACTATAGGCGCGGACTACATGGTGAACGTCACGGGCAAAGAGGGAGCGATATGGACGAAAGAGGTGCTGCGTTTTTCAGGGGCGCATCGCACACAGTGGCAGTGGGCTGCGTTCTCGGAAGCAGAGGCAGCCAACGATGACAGCAGGATCGAGATAGGGATCGAGGGCATGAACCTCACGGGAAAGCCGCTGCTCGTGCAGATGAAAGGATGGAAGGACGAGGACTGCGCATCTCTGAGCGTGGGGAGCGCTCAGGCTGCCTACACGCGCTCCTCAAACTACCAGGTTCTTTCCAGCGCTGCCAGCCCGCCTGTACCCGCAGCCCCGCCACCGCCCCCGTCGCCCAGCGCCGAGTTCATAGACGGTGATTGGATTGTCTCAGACACGAACATAACAGAGAACAAGGAGATTATTCTGAACGGCAACCTCACAGTACTGAGCACGGGCAACCTCACCCTGAACAACGTGACTTTGAGGATCAACCAGACAGCCAACGGTGCATGCAGCATCAACGTCACTGCGGGCGGGCAGTTCTATGTCAACCAAGGGAGCAACATCACCTCGAACAACACGTACTATTTCTGGTTCCTGGTATATGGGAAATTGAAGATGGAGCACTCGTACGCGAGCTGTATGTATGGCACCGGGGTCGACGGCCGTTGGGGCGGAATCCATATCCTTTCGGACGATGTATATATCGGGAATTCCACTATATCCAATGGTCCCGCTGCAGGGATAACGATAGAATACAAGACCTCTGCAATCTACAACACCACCTTTGATAACCTGTTTAGAGGCATATGGGCATGGAAATGGTCGAACGCTACAATTGAGAAGTGCCCCTTCCGAAATATAGGCGATTACAGCGTTTATGGCTCTCAATCGTCCGGTTTGTATGTCGGGAATTCCTCGTTCTCGGACAGCGATATTGGCGTCTCTATATACAGCTATTCAAGGGCGACGGTTTTTAACAGCACATTCACAAACATCACCTACGACAGTATAGTATGCCGTGTAAATTCTTCTATTGTTGTGAGGGAGTGCACGATCAACGCCAGTGGTGGGAGCGGAATCCTGATAGAAAGTCAACTTGATTATCCAGCATTGATTGAAAATACAAACATAATCGGTTGTCTATACGGGATCGAGACGGGCGAGGCAAATTTCACAGTCAATAACTGCACCATAACCGCTACTACAAGCCGGGGAGTAAGTGCCGGCGGTTATTCAAACGCCACCATCACAAACTGCTCCATCTCCAACAACTCCCAATGGGGCATCTCCATATCATCCTCCACCGCAACCATTACAAACTGCACGATAAAAAATAATAACGGTGGTCTCAGTGCGACAAATGGATATTACAATACGACCGCTGTTAATTGTACAATCATTGACAATGGTGTGGGAGTGGAGTGCGGTGCAGCCAATACAACGCTGTTAAATTCCACGGTGAGTAGCACCAGTGCCAACTTTAGTTTGTCGAGCGAGGGGCGAATATTCGTCAAATGGTTCCTGCACGTCCTAGTTCTAAACCAGAGTGATGTGCCTATCCCGAACGCAAACGTGAAGGTGTATGACAAATACAGCACCCTAATATTCGATGGCTATACGGGTTCCGATGGCTGGCGGAGGTGGATTGTTGTCACGAACATGAGCATGTACCGCCCGGGGATTAATCCAGTTGAAACTACATACTACGACCCGCACAACATCACCGCCACCTACAGCACTGCAAGCAACTACACAACTACTACAATGAACGTGAGCAAAGTTGTAATCATTAGGTTGGATGTGGAGATCATTCCAGAATTTTCGAATCTCTTCGTGCCGCTGATTGCTGCCGCTCTATGCGCTCTCTTCTTGCGAAGAAGATGGAAGTGAAATACCAGATACGAGCCAGCATCCTTTAGGCAAAACTTATATAGGGGAATGACGTTACCCCTTCGCAAGCACAAGGCTCCGAGGTACGGGGGAGTCCCTCAGGTCTCTGCGATTCTTGTGTCGAGGGCGGAGGTAGGTAGAGATGGCAGCAGAGGGGAAAGCAAGCTGGTCGTGTGTGCTCGGCATCGTGATCGCGATGGTGCTCGTGGGGTTCAACCCGATGATCGGCACCTCAGGGGTTGCAAAGGCTGAAGTCGTGAGCGATAGCGCTGCATCCGCAGGCAGGGAGCAGTGGCTCAAGGGGAACATCACCTACACGAACGGGGGAGTAACCGTGCAGGTCATTACTCTCACGTACACGAACACCCGTACTGCGGAGAGCGTAGTGGGAGAATCAACGAACAACGGAACGTGTTATGAGTTCGTTTTATCTAGTTTCGCCCAAGGGTATGAGGTAGGTGACGAGATCTTCATAGAGGGCTATGGCGAGAACCTCTACGGAAAAGCATGGTCCGGTAACACTCCGGTCACCATCACTGCTGACAATATTATATGGGCAGACATTTTGTTGATAGATCCGCCGCCGTTCGAGCTGGTGCCACCGGAACCGCTGGAAGTGCCAGAAATAATTCCGTATCCTGGCGAGGAGAACCCCGGAGATGAGGGCGGAGAGGAGAGCCCAGCCCCGGTCGAGGAAACGCCTTGGATCGAGCTGGTAGAGCTGAGAATACCACCGGGATTTAGATACGCCCTTGTGGATGAGAAGGCGAAGGTGGAGGTGACGCTTCGTAATCTGGGTCCTGATGCGATAGTCCGAGCGACCCTGACATGCATAAAGCCGGATGGCTCGGAGGAAACGATAGGCGAAATTCACTATGGAAAACTCAAAACCTCGGAGGAGCGCTCCAAGCACATCAATTGGTGGCCTGATCAGACGGGAAGGAACTGGATTCGTGTCGAGATTGGCGTGAAGGAGCATGGACACGAATACACAATCGTTGGGACGAGCATGGAGAGCGTATCTGTGGTTCCAAGTGAGAACGTTATATGGTGGGAGAACATGGTAATTACTGAGCCATCAGTATATAAGGATGCTACGATAATCGCCATGGGCGGCTTAACGATCGAAGCAGAGACGATATTCGGAAATGTGACACTGGTTATCGATGAGATAGAGCACTATGTCATCTACAATATCACGGCTCCAGTAACAAAATATGGTGTGGAGGTAATCATGGATACCGGTCCAAACGTGACTTCTTACATCAAAATCTTTGCACCGAATGGAAAATTAACATTAAGAGAAGACACTAGCACTGGTTTGCGGACGGAGATACATGCTGGAAATACCAACGTAGGTTACGACTTTTTTGTCGAAAACGTTTTGGAGGCTTATGACTGGTCAACTATCAAGGAGCATGGTCTTTACTATTCTGGAATACAACTTACCTCAACCACTCAGCAATCTACCTTCGATAAGGCTTACGTTGAGGGTGGGTTCGGGCACGGCATCTACGCAGTAGGATATCCGCCTTATATTAAAGATACAAGGGTTCGGGATAACAATGGTGATGGCATCCACATCGTAGGAAATTCCCCCCAAATAGTTGGAACCCTTGGGTACGTGAGAGGTAAACCAGGTAGCGGGCATGGAATATATGTTGAGGGGGGCTCGCCGACGATAAGTGGCGTGCAGAGCATTAGTGGCAACGGTGGTGATGGAATCTATATTGTTGGGGGCTCGCCGACGATAAGTGGTGTGCAGAGCATTAGTGGCAACGGTGGCGACGGCATCCATATTGAGGGCGGTTCAACGACTATAAGTGGCCCAGGTGTAGAGAAAATAGTGGGCAATAATGGATATGGAATATACGTGGATGGAGGGATAAGTATTCCTCCACCCCCGCCGGGACCAGGCCCTACAAGTTCATCAATCCCTACAGCAATAATTCGTGATATTGATTTCATTGGGTCCTATGTTGAAGGGGGTAATACTTTAGGGGGCATCCGCGTTGTGAACGGCGCATCTGCTACGATCCAGGGGAATGTGGTATCCTATAACTCTGGTGATGGGATATCGGTTTATCAAGCGAGCGCGACGATCGAGAACAACCTGATTCACGATCATGCCAATGGAATCGGTGTGAGGGCCCAAGGCTCGTCATCTGTGATTATCCAGACCAACCCAGCATACTCTTCGACTAAGCAGCAGATATACGCCAACAAGTGGGCAGGAATACAGATGATCGATTCTGGTGGGATCATAAGCGGCAACATGATTTATCCTGTAGATTCCACAGCTAACATAAGGGGCATATTCCTCGAGGGATCTTCGCCGACGATTACTGAGAATGACATCAGGAACTTCTATGAACCTTCGGTTGGCGGATATGAAAACGCAGGGATAATAGTCTACGGGTGCTCGCCAACCATCGAGCAGAACTATTTGGAGAACAACTGGCGTGGCGTTTTGATCCGCGGTGCTGCATCACCGAGCATCGTTACTAACACCTTCCAACGCAACGTGGTCGGAATCGCAGCATTTGACCTCTCAACTCCAGTTCCCATCTCTATCAGAGGAAATACAATAAACACAGGAATTGACTACATAGGAATAGCGACGTATGGGTACAACTCAGTTGCAGGGAATCCATCCATCGAGAACAACATACTGACAGGCTTGGCAGGCTACTCCAGCACCACTCGTTTGGGCATCTATAACGTGGAATCATCCCCGGATATCTCTGGGAACACAATCACTAACTATTATTATGGAATCTATAACACGGATGCATCCCCATTTATTCGGGACAACACCATTGAGGGGGATCTGCTCCAGACCAGCACTGGTATATACTTTGAGGGCACATCCTCCTCCACAGTGTATCACAACACCATCCAAGATAACCGTGCTTACGGCATTTACAGCGACGGCGCCTCTCTGTGCATCGATGACAACACGATAACGAACAATGGCTATGGGATTTACATGGCGAATGCGCCGACACCGGCAGCGCCCGTGGATTTGACAGAGGTTACTACGTTCTCTGATGGAGCGGCGACTAAGACAGTGACCTTCGATGCTGGTGGAACCCCGGATGTCACCCCGGTAGTAACCTTGCCGAAGGATCCAAGAATAGTGAGTGCAACGATGGACTTGACTGGGCAATTGGGACCAGACTTTTTAGCAACTTTCGATAGCAGTGCTGAGGGATTTAGTGTCGAGAACGATCAGCCATACAGTGACGTTCATTGGGATAGTGCAAATGGCAGAGTCTACTTTAAATCAAATAGGTTAGATCCAGGCGATGAGATGTTTACTAGACCGCTCACTGCCCTAATTGATGAAAACGTTGGGGATTGGGAATTGACTGCACGAACGAGCCTTTCCCAAGATGGAAATTGGGTAATGGCATATCCTTTATTTATCTGCGATCCTACTCGAACGAGTGTTAATGGACCTAACAGTATCTTCTTTTACTGGGTTGATGATGATATAGTGGATGATGGCACGTTGATAGGTAATTCTCTCGGAGGTAGATATATCGATGAATCAGGTGTAATAAGAATTAACTTTGAGCAAGAACAACTCCCGATAAACACAGAGTATCATCTAAAAGTTACCTATTCGACGCAAACCTTAACCTTATGCATAATGGATCAAAACGACGTAACCATTGTAAGTGGTAGTTACACAATTGGCACAAACCCAAGTGATGGATTTACACTAGGAAAGGTCGGAATATCATCGTGTGGAACTGGCCAATTTGAGGAGGCCCCAGTCGTAGGTTGGACAGACGACATACAACTCCAAACATCGCTTTATCCCACCAATCCCCGGATTGATGTCGGAGATGACGGGACAAGTGAATGGGCATACAGTGGGACATTAACGACTACTGTTACAGTGAGTAATTCTAATACAAAACCGCCATTTACGCAGGCACTTCAGGCCTATCTTGATGATCCTGCTAATGTTCCTGATGCTCAAGGAAATCTGGAAGTACCATTAGCTTTGTATGCTTCGTCTGCTGGCAAAATTGACCTCTCGAACCTTCGAATAATCTACGGCTCCAAGGGTGGCGCAGCGATTTTGAGAAATGACATCTCGCAAAGCACGTACACGGGCATATATCTCACGCAAAGCGACTATGTTGACATATATGAGAACACTGTGACCTCTAGCGGCACACATGGCATCTACCTTTACTCATCGGACAATTGTCTGATCGGCAGCAACACGGCGAACTCGAACTACAATATTGGGATATATCTGGAGTATTCCAGCTACAACGACATAGCCAACAACGTGGCATCGTACAACGCCCAGGGCGCGATTTGGGACGCGGGCATCGCTTTGGTCCACTCTGATTATAATACGATTACAGGCAACACTGCCGAGCACAACCAAATCGCTTACGGAACCTATGGAATACGGTTGTGGTGGTCAGATTACAACACACTCATGGACAATATCTGTGAGGCTAACGGATACTCAGGGATACACCTCCACGGGAGTTGTTGGAATGCTGTCAATCACAACACGCTGACGAACAACATCGAGGGTGCAGGTTTGTCGCTGTGGGACAATTGCAATTACAACACTCTGGGGGAGAACACTGCTTCAGGCAATTGGTACGGGGGGGTTATGATTTCCTATGGCCAACAAAATGAAGTGAGTGAGAACATCGTCCTCGGACACACAGGGTTCGGCATCCAAATATGGAATTCTGTAGATACAATAATTTCTGGTAATGTCATTGAGGGAAATGGCTACGGCATCAAGAGTTACGGCTCAGACTGTGACATAGAGTGGAACTCCATCACCCTTAGCGCAAGTCATGGGATTTTCATGCTCGGCTCCAGCGCATATATCTTTGAGAACGATATCGATGGCAATGGTGGGGATGGTATATGGTGCGAAGACCAGGGCACCGCAATCCCTCCCACGACCGTTATTGGCAACAGGATATGGTCCAACCAGTGGGGAGTCCATTTCAGATACAGAGCACCTGCGAACGCAGCCACAATCAATACCGATAATGACTTCTCAGTTAACAACGCGCTGGGTAGAATGATTCAGGAATGGTGGCTACAGATTTCGGTATATGATCGTTTCTCTAGTCCGCTCGCTGATGCTACGGTGCTTGTGTATGATGTTAATGATCCACTTATCGGGAGGGGCATCACAGACACGAACGGTATGATCCCCAGGATTGATGCCATCGAATACCATATCGACAACAGTGGAATTACGATTCCTCACACGCCTCACACCATCCTTGCTGAAACGACTGCCTGGGACGAAATTTACGTTCCACCGAAGCAGGTCCCAGTAACGATGGACATGAATAGAGGCGTACAGATTTGGCTGACGTATCAAGAGGTACGGGTTCAGTTCTCCCTTTTGTGGGATGAGAGCAACTATCTCTCTTTCCCACTGTGTGATGTCTGGGGGACCTTAGGTCCTGTAGAGTACGCTTCCGACCTCGCTGCAGAGATCAACGCCCAGGGAGGATCGTGCTCTAGAGTTCGAATGTTCAATTCCGCAACTCAAACCACGTTGACATACAATCCAAGTGATCCCACGAGCGACTTTCTACTTTTAGAGGACTACGGATATTGGGTGACTGTAACCGTGGACTCGACATTGACGTTAAATGGATATCTCCCGGGGAACAGAGAAATCCAACTCTACAACTTGGTCAACATCATCGGTTGGACATCCTACAATGCAAAGATATGGGCCTCAGATATCCAAGATATGCTGGGTGCGAACTTTATACAGATAGGGCACTATGAGGAAGGTGTTGGATGGATATTCTATCCGAGCGCGCCTGACTTCCAGCTCGAACCGAAGAAGGCTTATAGACTAGATGTCAACGCTCCATGCATACTGAGCTACAGCGAACCATATCTCACGGACACCGATAGCGATGGGATTGTGGATGGAACAGAGATTGAAATGAGGACTAATCCTTTCAAGCCTGATACGGACGCGGATGGAGTAACCGATTTGGATGAGGATGTAACTTTTGGCTCTGACCCAACAGCACCCAACGAGGTCTTTGTCAGGAGCACAGATTGGATCATAGATACTCAGAAAGAATATGATGGGATTAAGATCGAAGTCAATGGGGATTTGATCGTAACACCCCCTGGCAGTCTAACGCTAACAGGGACCACGATGACCATCGCAAAGGGGTATGGAGGTATCACCGTAGAGAGCGGTGCAGAGCTTTATGTTAGTGGATCAACCATAACTTCAGACCCCACACACTATTCTATCGAAGTTAGCGGCAAACTTATGATGATCGACAGCCTCGTGGAATATGCGGATGTCGTATTATACTCAAGCGATGTAACGATAGAAAAATCAATCATCTTCGGGGGCGCTAATGGAGTAGAGTGCTACGGTGCAACCATCACCATCAAAGAATCAACGCTTGAGAATGAAATAAGAGACCTTACGGTTGCTCAGGGTTCTCATGTAGGACTATTGAATACTAAATTTAACACTTCAAAAGTTGTCATCCAGGACACCTCAGATATTATGGTTCGATGTTATCTCCAATCTAGGGTATTGGACGAAGACAACAATCCCATTCCTAACGCCCAAGTTTCCGTGAGACGATCTGATGGTTTAGAGGTGTTCAATGGAGTAACGGATGATGCGGGATACATCCCCGTTCTCACGTTGGATATAAATTCACAATCCGCTACTGCGGTTGTAGATCACACACCTTATGCTATACGGGCGTGGGATTCACTCACTTGGTATGAGCTGAATAGTGCGAGATCTTTTGAGAGGGATGAGCCACCGATGTATTTATACCCACTTATGACCAGTGAATCTGATGTTGTGGAGGTGGGTGTAACCCGTCCGGAAATATCTTCGTTTAACATGTGGCTTGCATCGGACACAGATAACGACGGACTTAATGATGGGGAAGAAAAAAATCTCTGGGGAACAAATCATTTAGCCTTTGATACCGATGGAGATGGACTTAGTGATGGGATAGAGTTGGGGCTTACAACTCCACATGGAGGTTTAACAGACTTGAATATTTTTGTAGCTGACGATGACACACTGTCGTTCACCAATGCAAAGGACTTTGATACTGATGGTGATTGGTTACCTGATGGATGGATAGACGGCAATGGTAATGGGGTGCCAGATTTAGGAGAGTACGAAGACAGAAATCTCAATGGGAAGGTGGAGGACGGAATATGGAACAACGGGACTGGAAACGGTGAAACAGATCCTACCATGAGCGATTCTGATAATGATAGTATGCCGGATGGTTGGGAAGAGCTGTATTGGTTTGATCCACTGAGCTATAGTGATAGTATACTCAATCCTGATTCTGATTACCTTATAAATGTGGATGAATATAAACGCGGTACAGATCCATATGTATATGATGCGCAGGAAGATGTGCTGAGTCCCGGTGAGGGAGGAGGCACAGGTTGGCGAGATGTTGTCCATGAAAGTATAACGGTGTATGCGTGTGATAATATGGGATGGAGCTCGATTAGCACCCCCATATACAGTACCACGCTGGCATACACCTATTCTCATTGGCACCCCTGTTGGTCCTGGAGTTGGACCCATTCCCATACCTACTTAAAAGTAAATATAAAAGTTGGACCGGGATACGCGGAGAAATGGGATGAATCAGGAACCTTTTGGACGGGTCATGAAAATGGAAAAATTATAATTATTGAAGGCCCAAATAATGCCCTGACACTACTCAAACATTCTTCGAAGGTTCCAGATCGCATAGATCATATAGGGATATTGGGAACGTTATACCACATGAAGCGGCATTTTTGTACACCTTCTGGGGGGTGGGAGGGCGATGACTTGTGTAAATCTCTCACGAACGAGGCAATTACTCAGCTGAAGAGTGGGATAACGGGTAGAGTATTGGGCTTTTATTATCTTGGGCGAGCTACCCATTATATGGAGGATGCGGGATGTCCACCTCATACCGTAGACTCGGGCACACTAATACTCTTCCCTACCCTAGTGGGCTGTAACTAACGCTTGTTTAATTATCCCGATCTTGCGCAGAATCTCCCCCGGCGACTTTGTCCACACGAACGGACGAGGATTCTCACAGCAGGTCGTCACGTACTCCCGGATTGCCCT